>CAZJZO010000090.1:0-7293 GCA_964550495.1 uncultured Porphyrobacter sp.
GCATTCCTTTCCACTGGTCCGGTCCCTTTACCTGCCGAGGGGCGCCTGTATAACCGTCGCAACGCAGTCGGACCATCCTTGCTGTGCAACAGGCAGAAGCTGGAGCAAGGCGTTGGAAAAGAAGACGGAACAGCCGGGACTTGCGGAGACAAACAGCCTGCGGTTCATGGATTTGGACGGGAATGCCCGGCCCATCGATTTGGGGCACAGTCTGAGCGACGAATACCCTGTCCTCGCTTCCATACCCGTCGAAACCGAAGAGCTGATTCCCACGGCTCTTCGCCGACTGCACAAGACCTCAGCGGGCGGCGCCTTGACGCTGCTGGTGCCTCCTCGAGTCGCACCCGAGGACAAGATCCGCCGGGATGACGTAGTTACCGGATTTCTCGCTACTGGCCCGTGGACAACGGAAATACTGACGTGGACGGACTGTTCGCCTCGTGAGCGCTGCTTTCGAGCGCTCACGGCCGCTCTGGATGCGCCCTACGGCTCGATTGCCATCGACATTGTGAGCTCGCCCGAACCGGCCAAACGCGCACCGCAACGCACGGTGCCCAGCATCGATGTGATGCTGGCGCATCGGGGTGGCGACGAATATCTGCAGGCCGCGGTCTCCAGCATTCTGGCGCAAGATCATCACGGGCGCACGATCCTGTGCTTCGATCAGGATCCCGAGCCGAAGCTTTGGCAAGAGCTTGCATCGCATGATGCGCTGGAGCTGTATGAAGTGGTCCCGAACCCGGCCGGTCCTTATGTCCCTCGTCAGCATTTCTGCATGACTGCTGCATCGGACTATGTCGGATTCCAGGACACTGACGACGTCTCGCTCCCCTCTCGGATCAAGACCTTGCTCGAATTCGCCGAAGCCACCGGTGCCGATATCGTCGGATGCCATGAACTGCGCTTCGATGAGTTGGCGCGTACCGTTGAGGCAATCAGGCTTCCGCTCGATGCCAATCGCGCCTTGAACACGGCGGGACCAGGAGCGGTACAATTGTTCGCGACCACCGTCACTCGCACCGAATGTCTGCGGCGACTTGGAGGCTTCTCGACCATCCGTACATTCGGTGCGGACCGCCAATTCCAGTTGCGCGCGCATTGGTCTGCCCGGATGCTCAATGTCGATGCGTTTCTTTACATTCGCCGCTTGCGGGAGGGATCGCTGACTACTGCAACACGAACCGGGATGCAGTCGCAGATCCGGAAAGACGTCAACGCGGCCTGGCGCGAGGCATTTCACGCGCGATTGCACGGAGACAGCGATCTGGCAAAGTCCGCACTGCGGGTTGAGCCGAGCGAGGCTTCCTTTGCGATCCGCGACCTGCGCACTGGAGAAGCGATGCCGGCTATGCTCAACCCAAAGGTCGCGTTGCCGAACGACGATTAGTCCAGATCAATCGGATTCTGACCGGAAGTCATGAGTCCTTGACGGTCGATCCATCAGATTTGCGCAGCTGTATATTCGGACAACTCCGGTCCCACGGTCGCGATCAGGCGCTCGCGCACCGACGGCCATTCTTCGCGGACGATGCTGAATAGGACAGAATCTCGGACCCGGCCGTCGTGATAGATCAGATGCTGCCGGATAATGCCCTCCTTCACCGCTCCGAGCAGTTTCATCGCTGCAAGAGAAGCCAGGTTACGAGGGTCGGTGATCAATTCGACACGATTGACCTGCCAGTGGTCGAAGGCGTGCGAGAGGGTCAGCCAGCGAACTTCGGCATTGACGAGACTTCCGCGCGCTTCGGGAATGTACCACGTGGAGCCGATCGCCAGTCGCCGATGCACCGCCGCGATGTCATAGAAGCGTGTGGTTCCGAGAATGCACTCGTCGGCCCGTCGATAGACCGCAAATGGATAGTGTTCGCCAGCACTTTGCAAGGTGCGGGCGCGATCGAACCAGGGATCGAAGTTCTCTCCGGCGCCGTTGAATGTCATCGGGAAGTAGGTCCAGATGCCCTCGTCCTCCTGCGCTGCCGCACGCAGCGGCTCACGATGCACCTCTTCAAGCGGCACAAGGATCACGTTTGGACCGGTCAGACTTCCCGGCGGAGGATATGTGGTCCGATTGGCACTTTGGGTCATTGCGAGTCCTCGCGTTCTATCGAGTATGGTTCCGATCGCATATTCCTGCCTCGATCGCGCGTTCGAACATCTCCGACCAACGGCCTGGTTCTAGGTCCCCGACAAGCCGTTCGAGCAATTCTGATCCGGTTACATCTGCATCGCTCGGCGCGAATGACTGCACAGCCAAATAGTGTGCAAACCAGAGTTGTGCGTCTTCGGGGCTTGCTGCAGCCGCCTTCCCGGCCGCGAGATCCTTCGAAAACACGGTGATATCATCATAAGCATTCAGCCAGGAGCCGGTGGCGAATTTCGAGACCCTCAGCAAAGGTCGACCATAGAACGCAGCTGCCGAGAAACTCTTTGAATCGCCCACTATCATCCCGTCAGAATGCTGTGTGAGAGTGGCTGTAGAGATGTCGCTTTGCGCGTCGGTCGACAGCAGTCGGGCTTTCGCGCAGCGCGCTTCGAGTGCGTCGACAAGGTCGGGTTGATCGAGGAATTGAATGTTGAGCGGATGATCTGTCACAGCGAGGAAGAACCGATCATCGACGCGATCCGCCAGTTGCATGATCAACGAGGAATTGGGTTGAACACTTCGGTGAATTCCAAAGGAATTGTCGGGATGGTCGTACTCAAGCGGAACAGCGAGGATCTGCCGATCCTGTGGGAGGTTTTGTCGTATCCGCCAGGACGGGTCGAAGGTCCGATCGTTCTCGACCCGCTGCCAAGCGGGTGAAATCATTTCGACAAGCCTCTGTCGCAACGCGGAGGGAAGATCAGGTATGAGACCATGATCGAAAATGCCCGGCGGAAGCGAGATCCAGTGGGTTGGTAGCTGGAATGGAGGTGCGCTTGCTTCCATGATGTAGCGAACCGTTCCGGGCAGGATTTGGGGCAGGGAAGTATCAATGCTCCGACAGAGCGATACGTCTGGTCCGATTTCGTTTGCTTGGTCGAGGACTCGCGGTGTCAGGGCAAAGGATGGCTTGCCGTCACTGGTTGCTCGGTCCTGGTCGATTGGATGCCACTGAACCCGCCGCCGCCAGTCTGCTTCATGTCCATCATGCAAAGGCGCCTCAGTGTCGATCCATTGTCTGGGGATCATCACATGGACTTCGGCAAGCGGCGCCAATTTGGCAATCATCGGCTCGATTACATGCTCGAGCATCCAGCCGCGAGCCAATGGAAGGTAGAACAGAATGCGCATGCGAAACGACTGATCTCATCCGCTACGAAGATTGACAAGTCCAGTCGATAGATAGGCATTGGCCCGACAGATCGAGTGGAATATTCACACGCCTGAGATGCGAGACTATGTAATTCAATGACTTTTATCAGTACGTTGCACGATGACGGAAGTCGCAGCGAAATGGACCGCTTTCTGCGTTCGGAGGGCTACTCTCTGCTAGCGCAATCGGCGTGGTTCGCCATTTTGTCGCAAGCGATTGGCTGTGCCTGAGCCCACGCAGCAAAGCGTTTGACAAAGAATCGATGCAGCGAGGATACGTGCCAAGCGATGGGTAATGGATCTCTCCGACCAGGCTTGAAGTCGAGGGTGGCTCGTCGGTGACAGCTTTCTTCGTGGACCTTGATGGGACGATCATCGATCCGAAGGCCGGGATGATAGGCTCGTTTCGCAGAGCGCTGTGTGCTGTCGGAGAGAATGACCTCGCGCGAGGTGACCTGGACTGGATTATCGGGCCACCGATCCGGAGCAGTTTTACCTCGTTGCTGCAAGACGAGGAGCAAGCAGCGAACGCCCTAAGACGTTATCGTGAATATTACTCTGTCGACGGTGCCTTGTTCGAGTTCGAAGTCTATCCCGGAATAATCGACGCTTTGTTGGATTTGTGCCGGTTGGGGCAAGTCTTGATCTGCACGATGAAACCCGAACCACTCGCCGAACCCATTCTTGAGCGACTCGATCTGAATTTCGCTCTCTTCGCAGCGGATCTCGAAGGTGAGATCCGCAGCAAGGATCAAATCCTGAACCGTGCCGTTTCTCAGCTCGGCCTCGATGCGCGCGACTGCATGGTGATCGGCGATCGAGGATCGGATATGGCGGCGGCCCGCAGGACCGGGATGGTCGGATTGGGAGTAACCTGGGGCTACGGCGATCTCGTCGAGTTGCAGAGGGCGGGGGCGACCGGCCATTGCGACCAACCGATCGACTTGCCTCGCGCTGTGGCAGGGTTGCTGACCTAGCGGGACTGGAACTCAGTGGCAGTCACGGATCGCACTATCCCTCACCTCGACCGCGAACAGTTGCGTAGATTTCTGCCAGCGAGCTCCAGTATCCTTTCGAACAATGGCCTCCGACGGCTGAGACCCGATCGTGTATCGTCGAAAGCCTGTGCGCGGGAACAGCCGGGAACAGATGATGCTCGATGTGAAAGTTGTTGTAGTTGATCAGGTAGGCCCAAATCGGGTTAGTCCTGTAGGATCGCGTGTTCTTCAATGTCGAACGGGTCTGCCTGTCGCAGCCGATATGTTCCGGAATTTCCGCAAAGAAGTGGAGTGGCTCAGCCACCACTAGCCATGGGATAACCCACAACCATAACAACGTGCTGTCCCAGTAGAACGGGCTGATGAGAGCCACGCCAAGCAAGACGGCCATAACCGTGTATTCCGCCAGCAGCGCGCGCCTTTCGGAGGGCGCGATCTTGTCGGGATAATCGCCCTGAAGCATCCCCAGGAAGGTCACAAGGAAAGAAGGAATCCGCATCAAATTCCAGACTCTGACGAAAACCGAAATCGGATTGGTCAATGACCGGGTTGTGTAATTGAAGAGTTCTTCGTCGCGCGACGTTCCCACACATTTGTGATGATGGAAATGATAAGACCGGTAATGCGTGTAGGAGACGAGCATCGGCAGGCCCGTCAATCTGCCCACAAGGCGATTCATTGCGGGGCTCTTGAACAGATTGCCATGCAGCGCCTCGTGCTGCAGCTCAACCCCGTGCATGTAGGCGACGCCAAGCATGACGACGCATAGACCAGCAATCGCTGTGTTTTCCTCAAAAACAAGAAACGCGGTTGCCAGCGCGATTACTGAACCAAAATAGGCGCATACCTTGATCGCCGAGTATAACTCGTCCTTGCGGGAGACATCGCTTATCATCGCTTTGTCAAACAAGGATTGATCGAGTTGCATCATCGTTCCTCGGAAACGCCGTTCACTAGTCGCTTTGACACGAATCAGTTCGACGGAAAATTCAGTCTACATGAAATGGAATATTTGTCTCAGAGCGCATTTTTCTTTTTTTGCTCGTATTTGGGTCTCCCAATTCGCTCTTGCTCGGTTCCCAATTCAAGAACTCCTGCAAGTCGAAGTCGATCAACTTTCCTTGAAACACGATCGCAGCTTTCGTGGTCAGCTCGACTTTCTCCGGCTTCAACTCGACTTTCGCTGTCCCGCCACGCATGACGACCTCCGCCGGTGAGGGCAGGTCTCGTTCGGCAAGCTCGAAGATCGCGACCGCGGCAGCGGAGCCGGTTCCGCATGACAGTGTCTCGCCCACGCTGCGTTCCCAGATCCGCATATGCAATTGCCGGTCTTTTTCGAAACACCACAAAACGTTGGTCTTGTTGGGAAACAGCGGATGAGTTTCGATCTTCGGAGAATATCTCTCGAAGAACTCATCCTCGAGCGGCTCATCGATGAAGATCACGGAGTGGATGTTCCCGTTACTCGACGGAATAACGCTGAATTTGCGATCATCCACATCGATATCAAAGCCGGTGTCGGTTCGACGACCAAACTGAGTGGCCAGAGGGATGGCATCGGGATCGAAGGTCGGTCGATCGATCGTGATCCGAACCTTCGAGACGGATTCGCTTTCTTCCTCGCCGCTTACCTCGACCTCGCCATAAGGAGTTTGGAGGCTGGACACAGTAATACCGCGGAGGACTTGGATCAGCTTGACTGCGCAGCACATTCCATTGCCGCAAAAGTCCTCAGTCCCGTCGGGATTCCACATGCGTACAGCTGGCGGTGCGGTCTCAAGGTCTACAGACAGTATTCCGTCTGCTCCGACGCCGGTCTGCGCTTGGCACAAGAACTGTGAAAGCCTTGGATAATCGACACCGTCTTCATGCAATACAAAAACAAAGTGATTGCCAAGCCCGTGCAATTTCCAAAACTGCATTCAATTATGCTCGCACTATAGTTGTCCCGACCACACAGTCGGATCGAATGGGTAGGTAACACGAACGTCGACCTGAAGTAACGGGTAATCGGCTGATCAACCTAAGCATGAGATCAGCGGCATCTATGAGCGACGAGAGGAAGTCACTGCAACTGATGCAAGTATGGCCGTGCCGACTACTTGCGATCGATCAAGGTGAAGCGATTGTCGCGCAAGTCGTCAATACTGGCGCAGCCTGCCAATTGCATCGCTACGCGCAGCTCGGATGTCAGTCGTTCGATTGCGTCCACCACGCCTTGCGCCCCTCCCACCGCCAGCGCCCAAAGCGCTGGGCGACCGAGGAACACCGCATCGGCGCCGAAAGCGAGCGCTTTCAGGACGTCAGTTCCACGCCTGAATCCGCTGTCGACAATCAAGGGCGCGCGGGCCTGCAACCGGTCGGAAACATCCGGCAAAATCCTGATAGACGATTCCGTTGTATCGAGCTGGCGCCCTCCATGGTTTGAGACAATTATTCCGCTAACGCCGGCATCCAGAGCCGGCTCAACGTCGGCGGCATTCATTATGCCTTTGACCAATACGGGCAGGCTCGAACTTTTGCAGAATTCGGCGACGTCTTGCCATGTCGCTGCAGGATCGATTTCCGCCTTGGCGAACGATGCGATCGGATTGTTGTGATCGATCTTTGCGGCTCGGTCGAAATGCGCCGCGGTCACATTCTGAGGTAGGCGAAATTCGTTCGCGAGGTTGCGATCGCGGTAACCCATGGTTGGACAGCCGACGCTGAGGACTATCGCTTTGCATCCGGCGTCCCCGGCGCGCGATGTCAATTCACGAGCGACAGTTGGATCCTTGTACAGGTAGGTCTGAAACCAGAGATTCGTGTTGCCGGATTTTTGGGCGACCTCTTCGATCGCCACGCTCGACATCGCGCTGATCGTAAGCGGTATCTGCAACGTGTTTGCCGCCATTGCGGTTGCGACCTCACCGTCAGGATGGACCAGACGATGCAGCGCGGTCGGACTAATGCCGATCGGTACGGGTAGAGGCACACCCAGAATGCTGGTGCTCAACCCGA
>CAZJZO010000090.1:7393-15551 GCA_964550495.1 uncultured Porphyrobacter sp.
CTAATGCCGATCGGTACGGGTAGAGGCACACCCAGAATGCTGGTGCTCAACCCGACGCGCGAAACGTCTTTCATAGTCAGTGGTCGAAGCGATATCGCGTCGAGATCCTGCTCGTTTCTTCCCTGAGTAACCTCGCGTCCGGCGCCACCATCGAGGTAATCGAAGATGTCCGTTGGCAATGCCGCCTTTGCTTGGAGCCGAACACGATCGAGGTTCAGGATCGTACGATCTGCAGTCGTCTCGACCCGATTCCTGCCGTAGTCCAAGGCTTCTCGCCGTTCATGCACCGTTTGAGCTTTCCCTCCGCATTGACTTCAATTCAAACCCAGAGTTCGTAGTCGTACAAGGTCGGTGAACCCGATCATTTTGTAAAGCGGGCAAGCGGATACCGCGCAACCGACTGCGACCAAGCGCCATGCTCCTTTCGCACGCGAAACTTCGGGTCCGGCAGTCTGCAATTGCCGCGATCGACGGTTTGCGGCTCTCGGGACGTCGCGATTTAGGCACATTCGGAGTGCTCTGACTTGATATTGCACCGACAATGGGGATTCTGATCTCCGAACTGAAACAGTATCGAAGCAATCCCAATCAGGGTTCTATTGCGATTTATGCAGATATTCCGGGCCCTGAACTTTGCAGCCTCCGCCGGATGAAATTGTGCGAGGCTCGATATAGAAAATATGACATCATTTGTGCAGTTGAAACAAGTCTCAAACCGGGTTTGGAATATTTCGATTTGCCGTTGCATTGTCATTTTCGACCGATTAACTCCAATGATAAGGAGGCTCCAAAATAGTTAGCGGCCCTGAATTTCGAGTAGCGATCCCCTCGGCGCCCGATTGCGTAGCCGAACCTTTTGGCGCTCTTGGACAAATCCAAAGCCGTGTCGACTAGAGTCGCTCCTGCGCCGGAGCGTACTCTTCCGGAGTATGATTATCAGGCTGGGCTAAGTAAGCGTCGAGAGCCAGTCATCAGCTCGCATTTCATGGATGCGATTGCGCGGGATGGATCGCTTCAGCCATATCCGAAGGAACTTCTGCTTGAACGTGCGCAGTTCGTTTCATCAACGGCCATCGATGAGCATCTCCTGCCGGTATTGCGCGAAGAGTCGCTCAAGTTCTCGCAGAATCGCGCCGAAGCGGCGGTGGCTCGCGCACGCGAAAACTTCACCGAGTATGGGTTAGCCGGTCCAGCATATGTGACGGAAGCCGAAGCTGTCGCAGAATTGTTGTTCGACCGCCAGTTCTCGCGCAAGGCCAATCGGACGAGATCGCGGCGCGGGGTGCGGGACGAAGTCGCACTGCGGCTGGCCGATGATCGCCGCATTCGGCTGGTCATGCCCGCGCTGCCGTTCAAGATACTTTGCCCCCTGAAGGCGCGTGGGGTTCGACCGGACCTGGCCGAAGTCGACCTCATATTGTCGCTGTTCGAGATTGCGCATGCGATCGAAGTGATCCCACGACTGCTTTCGGACGCGAGTGAAAGGATTGCAGCCAGGTTCGTGGTCATTTCGGATGGCCGCCGATTTGCTTCTATCGTCAATGTGCCAAGCGAAGTGATCGAAGAATACCGGATTGCCGTGGAAGGGTGGATCCTGAGACTTGGTGTTCAGAAGCATGTCGGCATTCTGGACTATTGGGATCTGTTGAACGAGCGATTGCCCGATCAGGTGCTTGACGAGAAACAGCGGATCACCTCGACGGCAAGAGAGCTATACTACGACAGGCTCCGGCCGGCCTTTGACATTCACGATATGAAAGGTTGTCTGGTCGCAAGTCGAGCGCTTGAGCCAGATCCCGAAATCGAAAACCCCGAGGGCCGGTTTGCAGCTCTTTTCAAGTCACTGATCTATACAGTGAATTACCGCTCGCTTGAAGAACTGGCCCTGCCGATCGAGCAGCATTACAGCGTCTATCGGGAAATGACTGCAAGCCTGTTCGCCGCGCGGGACGCAACAGAGAGACTTGCGGGCTCTTCGCTCTCCAAGGAAGCGTTGCGTAAGGCGATGTTGCGAGAAGTCTGGCAGGCAACGATCGAATACATGGCCGAGATCAAGAGCGACAGGGATTTGGAGAATGATCCGGTTCTCACGAGCATCCCCGATGCCATTCGTTGGACGATCCATGCCAAGGCGGGGCAATTTGCGATCATGACCCCCTCGATACAGGGGGCCTTTGTCCAGGCCTGGGCAGGAAGTGGCTTTATCCGTCGAACCAAGAGGGGCTCGCTTCGGCTCGGTTCATACCCGGTCCTCGGCCTGGAAGGACGCAATGCGATCCCCGTATTCGAAAGTTCAGCCGGAAAAGCGCACGCACAGCCGCTTTTCTACATCGATAGTGAGGTTGGGCATATTGATATTGAGTCGCTTGCCGGTGAATTGTCGCGTTCTTCAACGCGACGCCGATTGCGATAGGGGTCTTGTAGGGAGAACACAGAAAAGTTCAGTAAATTGCCATCGATAACGATCTTGCTAGTATCTGAAAGGCACATGAATTCCATGTCGAAACAACAAATTCCGGCAGCGTCGGTTCGGATACGGCCACTTTCATCTTTTTCAGTCAAATAGAGAAATATCTATGCGTGTAATCATCATAGGATGCGGTGGTTTTGTCGGGAGTCATTTGTTGGACCGATTGATGGTTCGAGATGACATCGAAGTTGAAGGGTGGGATCCCGAGACACACAAGATCACGCGGCATCTCGATAATCCGCGCCTCAATCTGCATCGTGTCAACTGCATTGCCGGTCCGGAGTATGACAGACTGGCGGAGCGGCTCAGTGACGCGGATGTGCTGATAAATCTCGCTGCGATCTGCAACCCGTCCGAATACAATACCAACCCGCTTGCCGTCATCCGCTCCAATCTGATCGATGTTTACCCCATCGTCGATCTGTGTGCGGCGCAAAACAAGTGGTTGCTGCATTTCTCTACCAGCGAAGTCTATGGCCGGACCATTGCCAGCTATCTTCCCGGCGATTCCGGGCACAATGACCCGGATCTGTACGAGCTAAGGGCGGATGAGACTCCGTTGATCATGGGGCCGATCGTCAACCAGCGTTGGTCATATGCCTGCGCAAAGCAGATGATCGAGCGCTACATTTACGCGCATCACAAAACGAGCGGCATGCCATTCACGACCATCAGGCCGCTAAACTTCTTCGGTCCGAAGATGGATTACATTCCGCGTCGCGATGGGGATGGTGTTCCCCGCGTCCTGGCTTGCTTCATGACGGCATTGCTCAGGCGAGAGCCGATGAAGCTGGTCGATGGAGGGACAGCGAGACGAACCATTGTCGCGGTCGAAGAGGCCGTGGCGGCGATTGAAAGGATGCTCGACCTGCCCGAACAGGCCATGAACCGCACCTTCAATATCGGCAATCGCGCCAATGAAGTGACAATGCGCGAGCTCGCTCTCGAAATGCGCGACATCTACGCCGATCTGACAGGCGACGAGAGCTACCGCAATCACCCGATTATTGAGGTGACGGCGGAAGAATTCTACGGACCCGGGTACGAGGACTGTGATCGCCGTATGCCCGACCTGAGCGAGGCCGAGAATTGCCTCGGCTGGAAGGCGACAAGAAACCTGCGGGAGATCCTGATCCCGACAATGCAGGATTATCACGACCAGTATCACGCCGACCTCGCCGAAGTAGGCTAAGCTCATTCAATCTTGAACAAGCCATCACTTCACGCCGTCTCGTGTAGATTGGGCACCGACCCAGGATGGACTCCGCCCGACAGCATTGCAAAGACGTGACCAGTGTGTGGCCTATTCGCCTATCTGACGCCTTCTGGACAAACGGGCCTGCCGTTCGATGCTGCACCAGTCTTTCGGGCGCTACGAAATCGCGGCCCCGATGGACAGGCGGCACTTCACCTGCCCGGATGCAGCTTGCTGCATACGCGACTTGCCATTCTCGACCCAGAGCATGGCCAGCAGCCCATGCTGCATCCAGATAGCGGCGTAGCCATCGCGTACAATGGCGAGGTGTACAACGCACCGGAAATCCGCGAGGAGCTGGTGCGGCGAGGCCATCGCTTTCGCACGACTACCGACACCGAAGTCGTGCTGATCGCATTCGTGGAATTCGGAGCCGATTGTGCGGCGATGTTCGAAGGCATGTTTGCCTACGCGATATGGGATCCGTGCGACAGCACACTGCATGTGGCGCGCGACAGGATGGGCGAGAAACCGCTCTACTATGTTCGTTTGTCGGACGGCGCGACGCTGATTGCGTCGGAAATCAAAGCGCTGTTAGCAGCCGGGTTCAGACCGTCGGTCGACTCCGCTGCAATCGATCACTACCTCGAATGGAAGTACACGCGCACCGACAGTACGATCTATCGCGAAGTCGAGATTGTCCCTGCAGCTCACACAATGGTGTTCGATCGCGGGTCTGTTATCCGCAAGCGTTTCTGGTCGCTGCCTCCATCCGATGCGGCTGGTGCGATTGGCGAAGGTGAGGCACTCGACCAGTTGAACGACCTCCTACAGGCATCTGTTCGCAAGCGCTTGCAGAGTGACAGGAAGATCGGGTTGTTCTTGTCTGGCGGGGTCGACTCCACAATACTCGGCGCGATGGCGGCGGCTCAATCGCCCGAGCGCCTCGCCGGATTTACCGTCGCTTATGGCGCCGATCTCGACGAATCACGCCGCGCCGCAGCCGCCGCAGCCCAGTTTGGAATCGATCACACAATTCTCCCGATCCGCGCTTTCTCGCCGGCAGATCTCGAGGAAGTTTGCTCCTATCTTGATCAACCGCATGCCGACAGCGCCAATATCGCTCATGCTTTGCTCAGCCGATGCGCATCCGAACACGTTCCGGTGATTTTGGCGGGCGATGGGGCCGACGAGTTGTTCTGCGGTTACCGGTGGTATCAGGCCAATTTCAGCCTCGCCGAACGGCAAGCCCGGATGAACATTTTCGAAGCGGAGCAGCGTCGGAAACTACTCGGCGCGCAAGCGGCGGCAGCGGAACAACAGTGGACGGGCGCGGATGACTTTGACGCCTTGAACAGGTTCGATCTGACTCACTATCTCGGCGGGCAATTGTTGCCCAAGGCTGACATGCTCAGCATGAAGCACGGGGTGGAATTGCGAACACCGTTCCTCGATTTCAGGCTTATCGAGTTCGCCCGGAGCCTTCCGGAAAAAATGAAAGTGTCGGTCGAAGGCAAACCACTTCTGCGCTTGTTGCACGGCAGACTTCTACCCGACAGGCCTGCACTCAAGCGCAAGCAGGGGTTTGGTGCGCCGCTGTTCCAATATTTGAGCGCTCCAGGTTTTCTGGACTACGCACAGGAACGATTGGACAAGGGTGCACGCATACGCACGCTGTTCGATGAGACTGAGCTCGAACGACTGGTTCGCTCGCTTCTCCAAGATCTGCGCGGGAAGAATGCCTATCGACTTTGGGTGCTTCTGTGTTTGGAGCTTTGGGCCGAGTCCGTCCAGAACCGACAGGTATAGGATCGCGGCAGCGTTACTCTTGTCTGAAACACTAACCTGCGGTTCTCACATCCACGTAGTGAGGTATCTTTGGAAGTCGTTGGAGGTCGTGCTCAAGCAGATCGCTTCCCTCGACGATCTGAAATCCTGCAAACCTCAACGTAATCAGGATCTGCCGATTTCTTTCCGTCCGCTTGTAGAGGGCGCGCACGACAACGCCCGCAGCCTTGGCGCGCTGCAGGATATGAGTGAGGAAGACAGAGCCAACTCCACGCGAGACGACCCGACAGGACATGATCAGCAATTTTATGGTCCAGGCTTCAGCGCCCATATGGATCAGCGCCAGTCCGATAGTCCCGCTGCTGCCGTAGCGATCATCGAGTTGAGCGACGAGCACAAGATGCTCATCGGAGTTCATCAGCGCACAAAGATCATCGTAGGAATAGGTCTGCGACGTCGTGTTGAGTTGATTGGTGCGAACGGTAAGTTCTTCTGCACGTTCCAGATCGCCCTGTTCGGCTGTTCGGATAGTCATCACCATACCCAGACTGCCCAGAAACTCATCGCGTTTCCCGTCGAAGTCCTCCTCGGCCCTGTCACGTTCGATGTCGGCTCGATACATCGACCGACGCCGATGAGATTCCGATGTGGTGAAGCGAGGCTTTAGCCGAGGAGCCTCCAGGATTGTCGGCAGCTGGTCGGGTGCGATCGTCCACACTTGCGGATGAAAGTGCGACACTTCGTCTCGTTCCGCCGGTTGATCGTCCACAAACGCGATCGCGTCCAATCCGATGTTCAGTCGGCGTGCGATCGTTTCGACCGATTTGGCTTTGCTGTCCCAGTTGATCTGGGGGTGAAGAAAGAACTCGGAGATTCCGAGCGCTTCGAGTTGCTGCCAAGCTTGGTCGTGATCGTTCTTGCTTGCGACCGACTGCAGGATTCCGCGCTGGTCCAGAGCCCTTACGATGTCCTCGACGCCAGGGGTTAGTTGCTGGGCTCCCCCTTCCAGCATGATTCCAGACCAAAGCGTGCCATCGAGATCCCACACCACACATTTGATCGGATCGCGCGCCACGTCGGCAGTGCCTGACAAGACTTCAGCCTTCGGCATGGATCTTGCGCGCAACGTATGAAGCAAGGCCGATCTGATGCATTTCCGGCGTGCCTTCGATAATGTTGAGGACAGTGGCATCGCGCAGGTAGCGGGCAGCCGGGAAACTCGAAGAGCAGCCGTTGCCTCCATGGATGGCCACGGTGTCGGTCGCCGCCTTCGACGCAGCGTCAGCCGCATGGTATTTCGCCAGCGCCGTTTCCGAGGCGGCGCGGGCATCGCCGGCTTGGCGGAAGTGACCGGCTCGCATGCACAATGCGTATGCTGTGGTCTGGTTTACCAAAATGTTCGTGAGTCGGCGCTGCACCAGTTGATGGTCGATCAGCGGAGCTCTGCCTTCCTCCTGTCCTGCGGCACGGAGGGCGCTCGCTTCGAGGCAGGCTCGTGCAATGCCGGCAGCGCCCCAGGCGACCGAATAACGGCCGTGGTCGATCGCAGTGTTGGCAACAAAATTGATGCCCGCACCCGTTGCCCCGACTTTGTGAGACGCATCGATCCTCACCCCATCGAACTTCAAATGCGCCAACATCGACCCTCTGGTTCCCAAGGCGTCGGAAATTGGCTCGACCGAAAACCCTGCCATGCCCCGTTCCAGCAGAAGCGCGATCGGATGCTCGCCGTCGAGCGCAAAGACCAGGAACTGGTCGGCCACTTGGCCGTAAGTGATCCACGTCTTCTCGCCGTTGAGGACGTAGTTTGCGCCGTCAGCCCTTGCGGTTGTGCGGACGTCGCCGGTGGCCCCGCTCGTGTCGGGTTCCGTGAGCGCAAACGCGATGATCTTCTCGCCAGCGCACAAAGCCGGAAGCCATTGCTGTCGCTGGTCTTCGTTGCCGAACCGGAGGAGAGCATGGGTCGCCATATTGTGAACGGTCATGAGGCTTCTGACCGAAGAACAGGCGCGGCCCACTTCTTCGATCACCAGGCCGTACGAAATCGGGTCGAGGCCGCCTCCGCCCCAGTCTTGCGGGAGACCCGATCCCAGCCAACCCGTCTGCGCGATCGCCGAGATCACTTCCGGAGGTGTTCGTTGCGAAGAATCTATTTCCTGAGCAACCGGGTCGAGATTGTCGCGTGCAAATTGCCGGACCTTCTTGCGGGTGGCAGACTGGGTTTCGGTAAGGTCGGAATACATGATCTACTCACCGCTACCCGGTCTTCGAGCCAACCAGATCGTTGAGGGCGGCGATCGACGAAAAGTATGCAATGTCGAGATCGTCGGGCTCGATCGTGATTGAAAATTCCTGCTCGACAAAGGTCACGAGCTGCAAGGCAAACAGCGAGTCCACAAGCCCTAGCTCGAAGAAATCGGTCTCGTCCGAAAGCGGGGCCGAAACATTGCTCGAGACGTATTCGCGGATTTTCTCGAGGGCGCTCATTTGGCGATGCTCCGCTGCTTGTAGTCGAAGAAACCATGTCCGGTCTTACGGCCCAACTCGCCATTCGCAACCATGTCGCGCAGCAATTGAGCGGGCAGATATTTGTCGTCCTCATAACTCGCGTAAAGCTCATTGAGCGACAACAGGATCGTATCGAGACCGATCAGATCCGCGGTCGCCAACGGACCCATTGCGTGCGAAAAACAGCTTACAAAAAT
>CAZJZO010000091.1:0-15538 GCA_964550495.1 uncultured Porphyrobacter sp.
TTGTCGGCCAGGAGCACTACGACACCGCTCGCCGCGTTCAGGAAACGCTGCAGAAGTACAAGTCGCTGCAGGACATCATCGCCATTCTCGGAATGGACGAATTGTCGGAAGAAGATAAGCTGACGGTGGCGCGCGCGCGCAAGATCCAGCGCTTCCTGTCGCAGCCGTTCCACGTGGCAGAGGTCTTCACCAACATCCCCGGCCTGTTCGTCCAGCTCGAAGACACGATCAAATCGTTCAAGGCGGTTGTCGACGGCGAATACGATCACCTGCCCGAGGCGGCCTTCTACATGGTTGGCGGCATCGACATGGCGGTCGAAAAGGCCGCCAAGATGGCCGAGGAAGCGTAAGCACCGTGGCGCTCCACTTCGAACTCGTAACCCCGGCCAAGCTGGTCCGTTCGGAAGACGTCCACATGGTGGTTGTCCCCGGCACCGAAGGCGAATTCGGTGTGCTCGAAGGCCATGCGCCGTTCATGAGCACGATCCGCGACGGCGCGGTGCAGGTCTACAAGACCGACGGTGCCGAGCCCGAAGCTATCGAAGTGCGCGGCGGCTTCGCCGAAGTGGGCGAGAACGGCCTGACGGTGCTTGCGGAGCATGTCGAAGGCTGATCGGCGTCACTCACAAAGGAATTAGAAGGGCGGTCCTAGTGGCCGCCCTTTTTCATGGCGTCAGTCCAACGAGAAGATCGTCATCCACTCGCTTGGCCGAGTGCTAAAGCCCTGACGCGTCAGTGCCCGAACGACGGGAGCGACATGTCCTGCCCCGTAGACGATCGCGATACGGGTTGAGTGCGCGGCGGCCCCAAGCTCGGACGTCAACGTTTCGATCAGTCTCCGGTCGCGCGCATGCGAGATCATGTCGCGCAAAGGTTCGAACTCGTCGCCCTGGTCGAGAATATCGTCCGGGTCGCGCAACAGGTCTTTGGTCATCCCCTTGGCGATGCTGTCCCGGCTGGCCGTGAACCGCCCGTACATGCCAAATGCGGGTCCGCCGAAGGCAACAAGCGCTCGCAGCCACAATGGCATTCGTTGCCACAAGGCGCGCAACTCCTCGGGCGCAATATCGGCGTGGACCGACCTCGCCGGCCCCTCAAATTCCGCAGCAGATGGCTGGACCACAAGCCCTAGCCGCTCCAGGTTCAACCAGCGATAGCTGGCAGTGATCAGTTTGGAGCGCCGCGTGCGGACTCCCTCGTAAAGAACGACGTCGTGCTCGAAAGCATCCTTGTATGCACGCTTGTAGAACTGGCGCTCGCCGATGTGGACCATGGGAAAGATCGTCACCTCCACCCCGGTTTGCGGATGGTGGAATGCCAATCGCGCCGCCCGCAATCCAAACATTGAGCTTTCAAGGATTTGCACGAGCCGAACCTAGCCCGAATGCGGATCGACGGCCAGTTGCCGCTCAACCTCAGTCAGGACGGCGCGGAATCCTATGCGGCCTTGTCACATTCGGGCAACTCCGCGCATTGATCATTGCCGTTCGGCAAATCGCTGCGGAGCAGGTCGATGACCGATTGGTGCGGCAGCTGGACGAAGCGCAACCGGATGTGGCTTCCCGTCATCTCCTCAACGCGCAGCGGCAAGCTCAGGAAACTGCGCGCGACCAGAGCGACTAGCTGGCCTTTGTTCAGCGCAACGCCCTCAACGTTGCTGAGTTCGACGTGCGAATCCGAAACGCGGACGAGCCGAACGGGATGGCGATCGCCATTGACCCACAGCATGCTCGCAAACGATTCCTCAACTCGGTCTTCTTCTGGACTCATTGTTGTTTTTCCTTTCGTCCGGCGCATTTGCGCGTGCACTCCGGGTAACGACCGAGTGGTTAACCGATCTTTACCTCGCCGTGTAAACTCTTGTGGCGAAACATTTTCTGCGCATGTCACGCGGTTTGCTGCTGGACCCATTTCGCCATGCTCGAGAGATGCTCGGGCGGGGAATTCGTCGCTGCTTCCTGCATGATCATCGCCAGTGTCTTGGCCGCCAAAGCCGCGCGATAGGTCTGTTCGGCATCTGCGAAGGCAGACGCAATCTCGCACGGTCGCCTGCAATCCTTGCGCTTCAGGCCGCACGGTCCGTTCTGGCGGATCTCGGTGCAGCGAAAGGCTGGCATCGGTCCTTCGATGGCGGTGACAATATCGAGCAGTGAGATCGCGTCGGGGGAACGTGCGAGCCGATATCCGCCGCCCTTCCCTCGCACCGACTCGACGATTCCCGCACGCCGAAGCAGCTGCATCTGCTTGGCCAGATAGGCCGACGGAACTTCGAAATAGTCGGCCAGCGCATCGACGCTGAGCCCGTGCCCTGGCGGCACCAAAGGGAGCATCGCGCAGATATGAGTGGTCCATTCGACACCTTTGCCCAGTTGCACGCTTGACTCCTTAATCGGATATTCTTTATCCGGATAACAAATATCCGATTAAGGAGAAATGGCATGAAGCTGAAGGCAAGGCAAGCCAAGCAGGCGCATCGCAATCTGGCGTTGTTCATTCTGATCTTTGTGGCAGTGCATTTCACAACCCACTTTGTGTCGCTAGGTGGGGTTGAAACGCACACACAAGCGCTTGGTATTGCCCGCCTCTTCTACCAGTTCCCCTTGATCGAAATAGCGCTGGTGCTGGCTCTTGCGGCTCAGGTGCTGCTGGGTTTCAAACTGTTGGGCTCGATCCGAAAGCGCAAGACCAAGGGGCTCTGGCATTGGGCGCAGTTCTTGAGTGCGGCCTATCTCGCCTATTTCATTGTGATGCACACCGCAGCGGCGCTGATCACCCGTCTGATTGTGGGCCTCGACACCAACTTCTTCTGGGCGGCGGGCACACTAGGGCTGGAACCAATCAAGTTTGGCTTCACCCCCTACTACATCCTCGCCGTCACTGCTGTGTTCAGCCACATCATCGCCGCGCTGCATTTCCGCGGCCCGAGATCCTGGCAGGCCCCGGCTCTCGCGATCGGCCCACTGGTCGGCGTAGCCTTTGTGCTTGGCTATGGCGGCCATCTTGAGGACGTCGCTCTGCCGCTCGAATATCTCGAATATTACGGCAACTTCCCCGGAGTCTCGAAACCCGGCTGATTCCCCCTTCCCTTTGCGGCGCTTTCTGGCAATCGTGTTCTCAGCATTTCCCCCAAGGAGAGGACACTTGAAGTTTGTTTCAACACTTGCATTGGCGGCCGCGATGACCCTGACAGCCGCAGCCGGCGCTAAGGCCGAAGATCAGATCGACGAAGCGGGCGTCCCCGGCCCGGAACAGGATCCGCATATCTGGCTGGAAGAAGCGCGCAGCGATGAAGCGCTTGAATGGGTCACCAACGAAAATGCGCGAACGCTGGGCGTGCTGGAGGCCGATCCACGGTTCGAAGAGCTCAAGAACGAAGCGCTGGCGATCTATGACAGCGAAGACCGCATTCCCTATGTCTCGTTCCGACCGGACGGCCTGTACAATTTCTGGCAAGACAAGGACAATCCCAAGGGGCTGGTGCGCCGGACAACGCTCGAGAGCTATCAGACCGACGATCCCGAATGGGAAACGGTGCTAGATGTCGACGCGCTTGCTGCCGCTGAAGGCAAGGAGTGGGTTTACAAGGGCTCGACCTGCCTCCCACCCGCTCTCAACCTGTGCATGATAGCGCTCTCCGATGGCGGCGAAGACGCCACGATCCTGCGCGAATTCGACACCTCGACCAAGCAGTTCGTCGAGGGCGGCTTTGCACTCGAAGACAAGAGCCAGGGCGGCGTGCAGTGGATCGACGAGGACACCTTGCTGGTGGGCCGCGATTTCGGCGACGGGACGCTCACCGAGAGCGAATATCCGTTCACCTCGCGCATCTGGCGACGCGGGACCGATATCGCCGATGCGCCCGAAGCGTTCCGCGGCGACCCCAAGGATGTGTGGGCCGGAGCCAGCCTGCTGCGCGACAATACCGGCACGGTTCACGCCATGACCGCATTTCGCGGGGTGAGTTTCCACGAAGCCGAATACTTCGTCTCGATCGACGACGAATGGGTCAGACTGGACATCCCCAAGAAGGCCAATCCGTACGGGATCGTCGACGGCCATCTGCTCTATTCGACCGATGTCGACTGGGAAGCGGACGGCCAGACTTTCCCGGCCGACAGCCTGATCGCGGTTGACCTGGAAGAATGGAAAGCCGACCCCAACGGCGCGACGAAGACGCTGGTCTGGGCGCCAGGAGAGGGTCAGACCAAGCGCGGCGGTGCGATCACCGGCAACGCGCTGTTCGTGACGATCCTCGACAATGTCGTCGGGCGCGTGTTGCAGTTCAACTATGTCGCCAATGAGGATGGGGGCGCATGGGTCAGCGAGCAGGTTGACCTGCCTGACAATGCAACGCTCGGCATTGCCACTGCATCGGACGAGACCGACCAGATCATGTTCACGGTCACCGACTTCCTCAACCCGACGACCCTGTACTATGCAGACGGCAGCGGCGCGCCGCAGGTGATCAAGACGTCGCCCAGTCGGTTCGACAAGACCGGTATGGAAGTCGAGCAGCACGAAGCAATCAGCGCCGACGGGACCAAGATCCCGTATTTCATCGTCAAGCCGGCAGGCATGGAACTGGATGGCAGCACCGCCACGCTGATGTCGGGCTATGGCGGCTTCCAGATTCCGCGTCTGCCAGATTACCTCGCCAGCACCGGCAAGCTGTGGCTGGAGAATGGTGGTGCCTATGTGCTCGCCAATCTTCGCGGTGGCGGCGAATTCGGGCCCAAGTGGCACCAGACCGCGATCCGCGAGAACAAGCAGCGCACCTGGGACGATTTCATTGCGGTGGGCCAAGATCTGGTCGACAAGGGTTTCACCTCGCCCGAACATCTCGGCATCCAGGGTGGCTCGCAAGGCGGACTGCTGGTCGGGGCCGCGATCACGCAGCGCCCGGACCTGTTCAACGCTGCGATCGTGGCAATCCCGCTGTTCGACATGCTGCGCTATCACCTGATCGGCCGCGGCGCCTCGTGGATCGGCGAATATGGCGATCCGCGCATCCCCGAACAGCGCGCGTGGATTGAAGGCTATTCGCCCTATCAGAAGATCGTGGAAGGCGTGGATTACCCCACCCCCTTCCTGTGGGCCTCGACTGCCGACGATCGCACCCATCCCGCGCATGCACGCAAGGGCGCGGCGAAGTTCAAGGAGCTTGGCCAACCTTATTACTATTTCGAAGACATGACCGGCGGACACTCCGGCGGCGTCGACAACGAGCAGCGCGCGAAACTGCAGGCGCTGCAATATGTCTATCTGATGCAGCAGCTCATGGACAACGCGGATGAGAGCAAGTCAGGCGGCTGATTCTCTCGTTTTTTGTCCAATCTTTACAAGGGTATTCAACGGGCGGTTTGAGCGATCGAGCCGCCCTTTGTCGTTAGCTGTAAAGCGCTCCGACACTTTTGCTTCGGTTCGTCGCAAGCCCGGCACGGCGGGGTTCGCTAACGTAAAATAAACCATGTTTGGTAGGTCCGCGTTAAGCGTGAAAATCGACTGTTTCCCTGCAACAGGGCGAACAGGAGATGAAAAATGGCGTACCCGAGCGACATTTCTATCGCAGAAGCGATCAAGCAGTATGGCTTGCCAAAGTCGCACCGCATCCATTGGTCCAAATCGAGGAAAGCTGACGTCGTGCGCGCTGTGCGCGACGAGATCATCAGCTTCCAGGAAGCGCGTGACCGTTACCTGCTGAGCCGCAAGGAATTCGAGCAATGGGAGCTCGATCTCGGCGGCACGGTGGAACGCAAACGCTCGCTTGAAGATGCGTAAGATGTGAGAGTGGCGACCGCTCGGTTCAGTCGGTCGCCACTTCTATCATCACTTCGTTGCGACGCATCGCCCCCGGCACCATCGGCGCGTCGTAAAATGCGTATTCGAAATCGCCGGCGGGCTTCAGTTCCTCGGCGAGCATCCATTTCGCGAGTTCCTGCTCCATCAGGTTGATTTCCGCAGGGCGGGCGTAACCGTTGAAGCGCACCGTCGCCATCCGCCGGGCCGGTATCTCGGTCAGGGTGATGTCCTTTGGCGCCGGCGGCAGCGTTTCGAGCGTGTATTTGGCCGGCATTACGAACCGCATCCGCCATTGGTCCTTGGCGGTTTCATCCTGGATCACCGGCGCGGTCATGGCGATCTTCTCATCGCGCTTCACGCGGTCCTGAATCACCGGAGAGGTCATTGCGATCTCCTCCCCGCCTTCGGGCCGATCCTGCGCGAAGATATAGGCCGCGAGCCTGCGAAAGCTCGCTCCGCTGGCTTCGCGCCGACTGCCCGAATGAGTCACTTCGGCGACAACGATCGTGGGGTAGTCGCGCAGCTGAAAGGCGCGATCTTCCTTGACCACGGTGAATTCGGGTTCTTCGGTGTTGCGGTATTGCGCATAGACGCCGGCTGCTCCCAACGCAGCGACGCCAATGCCGCCGACGATCCATTTCGTGATACTCAATTCCGCGCTCCTGCCAGATTTCTATCTACCAGCAATTACGCGGGAAAATGGTTCCCGGATGCATCCGACGCTAACGCCGAGTGGGAGCGTGAAAATCGGGCGGCTTGGTGCTTATCCAGCGTATGAACTTGACCACCACCGGATGCGAGCGGATAGCATCGACGTCGTTGCCGATCCGGGCCAGTTCGGCGTTGCTGAAGTTGGTGTGGATAGTCTTGTGACAGATCGGGTGCACAGGCACGGTTTCGCGGCCCCTCTTCGCCTTCGGCACCGTGTGGTGCCACTGGATCAGCGTCTCGAACGGGCGTTCGCACAACCAGCAGGTCAGGTGATCGGCATTCACCCCGGCCACTGCGTAAGCGACAAAGTGTTGCCGTCCGGATCCTTGAGCCAGCACACCTGCGCTCCGTCCGGCGTGGTCCAGATATCGCGCTCATCCTGCTCCATGAACTCGAACCTTTCGAACCTGGCGCCGCATGCAGCCAGGCGGTCGCGTTCGGCCGCAATATCATCGACCCGCCAGCCGATCGCGGTGAACGGGTGCGGATCCAGCTCCGCGACCTTCTGCACCCGCAACATCGTCCCCGCGGCATCGAACTCGAGCGAAAACGGATTGTCGTCAGTAAGCGTGAAACCCATCACTTCGCTGTAGAATGCGCGCGCTTTGTCAGGATCGGTCGTGGCGGTGAACAGGATCGGGGTCACACGGTCACTCCTTGTTGGCCCATTCGGGATCGGCCAGGATCGTTTCGTAGGAAAAGAGCTCGTTCCGGCGTTCGGCGATCAGCCGTTCGGCCACATTGTAGTCGACGGGTTTGAGATCGCCTTCGCCACCGCAGACCTGCAGATTGAGCACCTTTTCTCCGCGCTGGACAATCACGCCGTCGGTGATGGCCGGATAGTTCGGCTCGCCCGCTTTGAAGTTGGTGCGAACAATCCGGCTGAACACAATGTAGCGCGTGTCGCCATTGTCGAAGGCAATCTGCGCTTCCCCGCCACCCGAATAGGCAACGCTGGCCCACTCCGCAGCGCTTAGCGCAAGTTCGCTATCGCCTTTGCCATAACGGTATTCGACGTTGCCTCTACCCGAACCGCACACCGCGATGAGTTTGCCATTGGTTGCTGTGCAGGAAAAAAGCGCCTCCTCATTCGCCTGACATGCCACCGGCTTTGTTTTTGCCGACGGGGCGCTCGCGTCCGTTGCGACCGCCGCCTCACCTGTTTGACTCTGCTCGGCAGGCCCAGGAGCCTCCGGAGCGGAACCGTCGCTCGCAGGGGGCGAGTCAGGATTTTCGCTGGCACATCCGGTGAGTGCCAGCACAAGACATGCGGTGCCGAGCACCCTCACTTCTTCGCGCTCTCTTTCTTCTTCTTCATCGCGTCGTGGAAGCGATCCGCCCAGCCGTCCTTCACCAATTGCTCGGCACGGACCATGCGCAGTTCTCCTGCAGCGACATCGCGGCTGACCGTGCTACCCGCCGCAACGATCGAATCGGGGCCGATCTTCACCGGGGCCACCAGCGCCGAATTCGAGCCGATGAACGCGCGGTCGCCGATCACTGTCTGGTATTTGAAATAGCCATCGTAATTGCAGGTGATCGTCCCCGCACCGATATTGGCTTTCTCGCCGACAGTCGTGTCGCCGATATAGGAGAGATGGCTGGCCTTCGAGCCGGGGCCAAGAACGGCCTTCTTCATCTCGACGAAATTGCCGACAAAGCTGTTTTCCTCGAGCACCGCACCCGGTCGCAAGCGCGCAAAGGGACCGACTTGCACGCCGGTCGCAAGCGTAGCGCCTTCGAGGTGCGAATAGGCCTTGATATGCGTGCCATCGGCGACGGTGACACCGGGGCCGAAGACCACATGCGGATCGACCGTCACATCGCGGCCCAGCACCGTGTCGTGGCTGAAGAAGACGGTCTCGGGTGCGCGCAGGCTCGCGCCATCGGCCATCGCCCGTTCGCGCCGCGCGGCCTGCCAATGCGCCTCGACAGCGGCCAATTCGGCGCGGGAATTGATCCCGGCGACCTCGTCCGCGCCGGTCTCGACCACGACGACCTTGTCGCCGCGCGCGATCGCATTGGTGGCGACGTCGGGGAGGTAATACTCGCCCTGCGCATTGTCGTTGCCGACGCTCAGCAGCAGCGGCCACATATCGTCCGAATGAGCAACGATCAGGCCTGAATTGCACAGGCCGACCGCGCGCTCATCGCTGTCGGCGTCCTTGTATTCGACCATCTTGACGACGGTGCCATCGGGCTCGGCAATGATGCGACCATATTGCAGCGGATCCTCCGGACGGAAGCCCAGCACCGCGACCTTGGCTTTGCCTTCCAGCGCCGCGTTGAGCCGCTCGATCGTCTCGACCTTTACCATTGGAACGTCGCCGAAGCAGACCAGGATATTCCCAGAGAAACCTTCGAGCGCGTCCTTGGCCTGCAAAGCAGCATGCGCCGTACCCAGTTGCGGGTCTTGCAGCGCCACCGTGACATCCCGTCCCTCCAGCGCCGCATCGAGTTGTTGGTGTCGGTCGCCCGCTACCACGACAAGACGCGTGACACCCATCAGCGCAAACTGATCGAGCAGGTGCATCAGCATCGGCTTGCCCGCGATCGGATGCAGCACCTTGTGCAAGTCGCTCTTCATGCGGGTGCCCTTGCCCGCGGCCAGAACTATGGCGGCAAAATCTGTCATGCAATGTCCTATAGCATTGAAATCAGTTCGATGGGCGCTTGCCAGCAAATGCTTGCAGATTGAAGTCCGTTCGGCCACCGATCCCGATATGGCTAATTTCCCCTTCGACGCGGTCGGGTTCGATCTTGATGGTACGTTGCTCGATACGTTTCGCGATCTTGGCGCGGCCGTGAATCACGCCTTGTCGCTGGGCGGATATGGCTCGGTGCCCGTCAACACGTCCAAGGATCTGATTGGCGGCGGCGCGAAAATGATGCTCGCCCAGGCGGTACAAGCCCAAGGCGGAATACCCGGCGGACTGGAAGGTGACGACTTCCACGGTCTCTACAAGGCGATGCTGCGATATTACGCGGACAACAATGCGGTGCATTCGGCGCCCTACCCGTCTGCGAGGGAAGTGGTGGCTGAGCTTGCAGAGCGCGGCGTCAGGCTGGCGGTCGTGACCAACAAGTTCGAAAAGTTTGCGCGCAACATCCTCACCGAGCTGGACTTCATCGCACCGTTCGAAACAGTGATCGGCGGTGACAGCATGGGCAAAGGGTCCGACGGAAAGTACTTGTCCAAACCCAATCCGGAACCGATCCATGAGGCGCGCAAACGCTGCGGCGGCGGACGGTTCGTGTTCGTCGGGGATTCGACCTATGACGTGAAAGCGGCAAGAGCAGCCGATACGCCGATAGTGGCCGCCGCCTACGGCTATTGCGACAAGCCTCCGCACGAGCTTGGCGCAGATGCGGTGATCGATTCGCTGGATGGCCTGATTTCCGCCTTGGAAACGCTCTAAGGGCGTCCCTGCCCCTACGGCATCGCAGCTTCGCCATTGCGCCTGTTGCAACGCAGCACAGAAAGTGCCACCGAGCGCCGGGATTTGAGTTTACGCGAGCGTAAACAGCGCCGCACAGCAGGATAGGAGTAGACCCATCATGAGCATCGATTTCAAAGACAAGGTTGCCATCGTCACCGGCGCCGGCGGCGGACTGGGCCGCGAATACGCACTCGAGCTGGCGCGCCGCGGCGCGAAAGTGGTCGTCAACGACCTTGGCGGCGCACGCGACGGCACTGGCCATTCGGACATGGCGCTGAAGGTTGTCGAAGAGATCGAAGCGATGGGCGGTGAAGCCGTGTCGAATGGCGGCAGCGTCACCGAATTCGAACAGATGGAAAAGATGGTCGCCGACGCCAAGCAGAAGTGGGGCGGTGTGCACATCCTCATCAACAATGCCGGCGTGCTGCGCGACAAGACCTTCCACAAGATGAGCCCGGAAGACTTCGAATTCGTGCTCAAGGTGCACCTCACCGGTTCGGCCTTTGTCACCAAGGCATGCTGGGAAACCTTCCGCGAGCAGGCCTATGGCCGCGTGTTGATGACGGCTTCGTCGACCGGGCTGTTCGGTAACTTCGGCCAGGCGAATTATGGCGCGGCCAAGCTCGGTCTTGCGGGCCTCACCAAGACCCTCCAGCTCGAAGGCGCGAAATACAATATCCGCGTCAACTCGCTGTCGCCGGTGGCCGGCACGCGCATGACCGAAGATCTCTTCCCCGAAGAAGCCTTCAAGCTGTTCGATCCGGTGAATGTGGTTCCGGCCGCGCTCTTCCTCGTTAGCGAAGACGCTCCGACCAACGCCATCGTCGGCGCGGGAGCCGGTGGCTACCACTCATCGTGGGTGGTGATGAACGACGCGGTGTGGCTGCCCGACGGCGAGCGCACGGTCGAAGGTTTTGCCGATCGCTGGGACGACATCAGCTCATTCACCAATCTCGTCGCCCCGCAATCGGGCAGCGAGCAGTCAGGCGCGATCCTCAAGGCGATGCAGAAGGTCACCGGAACCGGCCCAAGCAGCGCCAGAGGATAAAAGGGTACGGGTAAGCTGCTTTGAGCGAATACTGGCTAGCAGCCGCAATCGGGGCGGGCATCGGGATTCTGATGCTCGCCCTTTTTGCGCGCCTCCCTGCCCCCAAGCTCGCCGATACCGGTTTTCTCGGGCTCAACGTGATGCTGGCGGTCTATATCGGCGCCCGGCTGGTCAGCGGCGAATTCGATGAGGTGCTGTTCGAGACGGCGCTCGCCTCCGTCTGGGTCGTGCTTGCACGCGTCGCCATGCTGCGCTGGTTGCCAGCGATCGGCATCGCGATATTCCTTCACGGCCTCTACGATGCTTTTGTTGGCCCACATACCGGCGTCGCCGAATGGTATCCCCCGCTCTGCGCAGGGTTCGATCTGCTGGTTGGTTTGGCACTTGTATGGCTCTTGCTTGGAAAAGAGTCGGCGACAGCGGACCTGACCGCTGATGAGACAGGCCTGCGTTAGGGCTTGCAATTCCCGACCTTACAAGATGATACTCTTCGGCGCGTCGGCCTGATCTTGCCGCGCACAAGGGGGATCTTACCATGGTGGAAGCGGGCTACGGATACGGCGACATGCCGGGCATCAACACGTTGGTTCAACGTGCAAAGATTGCGGAATATGTGATCTGGGCGGTGCTTGGGATATTTGCGCTCGTTCTGGTCGGGGAATTGCTCGAGGTCGCCGGTGTGATCGATCTCGATGCGCTGCAGCTCGACCTGCTCGCTTCGATCTACTCGCTGGTCCTGATCGCCAGCTCTGTTGTGTTTCTCGCGTCGGTTGTGGTCGTTTGCATGTGGATTTATCGCGCGCACGCCAATCTCCACGAACTCGGCCATGAGGGGCTCGAATACACTCCCGGCTGGGCTGTGGGCT
The DNA here is from genome assembly GCA_964550495.1 of uncultured Porphyrobacter sp. Classification (GTDB taxonomy): domain Bacteria; phylum Pseudomonadota; class Alphaproteobacteria; order Sphingomonadales; family Sphingomonadaceae; genus Erythrobacter. Next base: position 11,865 of record CAZJZO010000091.1, read on the forward strand.
GGTACTTCATACCAATCGCCAATCTGTTCAAGCCATTTCAGGCGATGCGCGAATTGTGGTCCGAGAGTCACAGCGTGGCCGACAACTTTTCGGACGTAGCCCCCGGCAATCTCGGGCTGTGGTGGGGAATGTGGATCGTCGGCAACATTCTCGGCAATATCAGCACGCGCATGTATCTGTTCGGCGACGGTTCGAACCAGGACGTCGCGCTGTTCTTGGGGATCGGATCGACGATTACGACCATCGGGTCGGCGTGGATCCTGCTTCAGATCATTCGCGCGGTGACGGCGGCGCAAGTCGCCAAGACGAATTTGAGCGAAGTGTTCGAATGAAGTGGGAGCAGGCCGATAGTGGCCTGATGAGGCGCGGGGCTTGCATTCTCCTGCGGCAGCGTTTTTAAAACTTTGCGCCGGCTTCAATGCCGGCCTAGAAATTTTGGGGGTCGCTTTCATGCCAGCAGACAATCTGCGCGTGCTATCGTTTATCATCGTGATCATGGCGGGCGCCGTGCTCGCCCTGTCACTGCTGTCGGCCCTGGGCCTGTCGGGCTGGTTGATTGCCTACACACAGCAAGCGGAATCGCCGCTTGTCCTAGCCATCACGGGCATATCGAACCTGCTCAACAACATCATCTTCCTTGCCTCGATCATCCCGGTCCTGATCTGGATCTATCTCGCACACTCGAACCTGCGCAAAGCCGGCCTGTCCGGACTACGGAATTCTCCCGCTTGGGCCACGTTCAGCTTCCTGGTGCCCTTCGCCAACCTCTATTTCCCATTCGTCGCGATGAAGGAGCTGGCAAACCGCAGTGCTGGCGAACCGGAAGAGTTGGCGGATGCGGATGTCGAGGATGTCACCGCTCTATGGGGCTGCTTCGTGGGATCGATGTTCCTGACGACGATCGTCGTCTTCACGACCTTCCTCGATGCAATCCCGGGAGTCTTCATGACGACCCCGTTCTGGGCCAATCCGGTGCTGACCATACTCGCGCAGGTTCTCACTGCCGGGGCGGCGTTCTTCCTGATCAAGCTGGTGCGCTCCATCACCGCGGCACAGCGAAACGGGATCAGCGATCTCAGCGTGTTCGAATAGGGTCCAACGCCCTGGCGGCGATCAGTCGTCGTCAACAGCCTTCAGGAGACGCCTCTCGACCGGTGCGAGCACGTTGACCAGTTCGTGCCCGCGTTTGAGCACCTGGCCGTGCTCGCCATACAGGGTCCACATACCCTGTTTGCTGCGCAAGGCCGGGCGTTTCTCAACTTGGGTCTGCGGGCGCTCAGCAGTGCGGCGAAAGGCTGCGAAGGTTGCCGCGTTGCGGTCGAAATCCATCGCGTAATCTCGCCACTGGCCTGCGGCGACCATCCGGCCGTAGAGATCGAGGATGCGCTGCAATTCGTCGCGGTCGAACCCGACTTGTCCCGCCGAACGTCCAGGAAATGCAACGATCTGACCGGAAGGGCCAGCGCCGACGCCTGCAGCCATCAGTCGTCGGTTCCGCTTTTCTTGGCGACTTCGGGCTCGGCAGTGTCGGGAGCGGGCAGCCTGTCGGATTTGAGATCCGCTATCTCCGCGCGCAATGCAGCAAGCTCGCCTTCGAGCTTCTCGATGCAGTCGACGCGGTTTCCTTCCGAGTCCTCGCACGGAGTGCCGTAGGGAATGAACTCGCGGATCCATTCTTCGGCCGGAACCAGAGTTGAGCGGGCTTTGACACCGACCATCGTCGCGCCCTCAGGCACATCGTCGGTGACCACCGCATTGGCACCGACACGGGCGCGGTTACCCACCGTAATCGGACCGATAATCTGAGCGCCGGAGCCGATGATCACATTGTCTTCGACAGTCGGGTGCCGCTTGCCGCCGACGCCATTGGTCGGGTTGGTCCCGCCCAAAGTCACGCACTGATAAATCGTGACATTGTCGCCGATCTCGGCGGTTTCGCCGATCACCGTGAAACCGTGATCGATAAAGAAATTCTTCCCGATTTTCGCGCCCGGATGGATATCGATCGCAGTCAGGAGCCGGCCAAAGTGGTTCACAAACCGGGCAAGAAAATACAGTTTCGCGTCGAACAGCCAGTGGGCGACACGATGAAAACCGAGGGCCCAAACCCCTGGATATAAAAGGATTTCCCAGCGGGAACGCGGCGCCGGGTCACGCGCTCGAATGGAGTCGAGATAGGCCTTCAGCCGTTCGAACATGGCATTCTCCTCCCACCAAACGCGCAAAAATGCAAATGGCGATCACAGCAGGCGCTGTTGCTCCGGTCCTTGCAGGGCCTCCAAAGCCGCGCGCCAGACGGACATGGTGGCCGGCGCCTGACGTTCAAGGCTTATGCGATCGATCGTCGCAACAAGGGCCTCCACGGCTGCAAAGCTGCGCGGGGTCCGCGGCACCAGATATTCCGCCGCACCGTCAGCCAGGGCAAGGCCGCGCTGCGCCGCTATGGATTCGATCAGATCGGCCGTCATTGCATCGTCGGGATCGCCGATTTCGAGCTGCAACGATCCGCCAAGCCGCGAGCGCAGATCCGGCAGTTCGATTTCCCACGGCAAGGCATCGGCGATCAGCAGGAGCTTTCCCCCCGCCTTCGAGCCGCCCTGCTGGATAGCATTCCAGCGGTGAAACAGCTCGGATTCGTCCACTTTGTCTGCGCCGTCGATCATTTCGACACCATGCTCGGCAATCCAGCGCCCCAGCAGCGTCTTTCCGGACCGTCTTGGCCCGGTCAGAACGGCGGTTCCGAATGGCCAGGACGCCGGGTCGCGCAAAGCCTCGATCACCGCCGCATTGGCGTTGCCGATCACGATCCTGACCGGCGCTGCCCCATCCGCCAGAGCCAGTGGCAGGGCGATCTGCGATATCGGATTGCGGGTGTCGGGCATGGTCGGCGCCCTCGCTCAGCGGCTGATCGCGAGCGCGTTCGATCCCTGGCGGACCGCGAAACCCCGGGCTCTCAGCGCGCCGGCCAGTTCTTCAAGCGATCCGGCATAGCTAACGCTCATCACCGAGGTTCCGCCCATCGCGGTGCTGGTAACAGAAAGCGATCGCACGCCCGGTGTGCCGCGAACACCCGACAAGGCGGCGTCAAAGCTGAGGGGGTCGGGAGTGGTGAACTGCACGACGATGTTACTGACCGCCATCGCCGGAGGCGCCGCGATTGCCTCTGGCGGCGTGATGCTCTGTCCTTCCGGACCTGGTTGATTGCCGGCAGCAAGTGCCGCTTCGCGCGCGCGGATCGCGCGGCCAATCTCGATCAGACGGGCAATCGCCGGGTCCACCGCACTCGATCCGCCAACCCGCAAGGTCGGATCGGGCTGTAATTTGCCGTCCGCCAGCGCCTGCGAGAAGATCGCGTCCATCCGCTCGACCGCTTGATTGAGCATGTTCGGCAATTCGTTAGGGCTGTCGGCGGTTAGTTCGAAGCTTTCCAGCACCTTGCTGTCAGGGCCGTAGCGCGCAGTAAAGCGTCCGTCGATCGGTCCACCGGGGAATTGATATTCGAGCCGCGCAATTGGCACCAGCGCATCGGCAGCGCTGTATTGATCGAGCACGCTGCGCCACCAGGCGCGGCTGCGGCGACCGGTCTGGCCAAAATTGAGCAAAAGCGAATCGCCCCCGGCGCTGCTGGGCCGCACGTAGTCGATCCGGCTCGTTCCCGGATTGAACTCTGCCCA
>CAZJZO010000092.1:0-15428 GCA_964550495.1 uncultured Porphyrobacter sp.
GTCGAAATAGAATACACTTCCATCGCTTCCTTGGAGCCCAGCTTCATCGCCGAACCCTTGCCGAAAGCGCGATCAATCTGCGCAAGCGCGGCGTCGAGCGCCTTTTGACGGTCCACGTCTTTTCCCTTCTCTACGAGCTTCAATTGTGTAGCCATCGCATGACCTCCTTCGCTTGCCTAGAGCCGGTTACCGAGTTTTAACCGCCCCATTGCGACGGCTCCGATACCGTCGTTGTTAGGCGCCATGTATCGCATTTGTTCTCATGGAACAAGTAGGGAACGAAATTTTTTAGACAAATACTGTGCGAGCCTATTCGGCGACCTGTGCCTCGCGCATGACAGAGGCAACCTTTTCGCCGATTGCGGAAACGCTGAACGGCTTGGCGATGAAGTGCATATCGGGGATATCGATATCCTTGCGAAGGTGTTCTTCGGCATATCCCGACATGAACAGCACCGGGATTTCGGGGCGCAGTTTCCGGATTGCTCGAACCATGGCGGGTCCATCCATGCCGGGCATGACGACATCGCTTATGACGAGGTCGAATTCGCCGCCTTCGCTGATCGCAGACAGGCCCTCTTCGCCGCCGGGGCATGCGGTGACATCATACCCCGCTCTCGCCAAGGCTCGATCGGCGACCGCGCGGACCATGTCTTCGTCTTCGACCAGCAGGATTTTCCCGCCAGTCGACCACTCGGACGATTCGACCTCCTTGGGAGCTTCGCGTTTGCGCGGAGCTTCTCCGTGGTGGACCGGGAAATAGATCGTGAAGCGGGCGCCGACGGTCTTCTCCTTGGCATCGGTAACATTGTCGGCGAAGATGAATCCGCCCGACTGTTTGACGATCCCGTAAGCGGTGGACAAACCCAATCCTGTTCCCTTGCCCTGTTCCTTGGTGGTGAAGAACGGCTCGAACAACTTCGGCAGAACATGTTGCGGGATCCCGCCACCGGTGTCCTGCACGATCAGCACCGTGTAATCGGCTGCAGGCAAGATCTCGGAACCCAGCTGAATGACATCCTTGGCCTGCATGCTGCGGGTCAGAAGCGAAATGCGCCCTGCCCCGCCTCGAGCATTGGTCTGGATTGCGTCGCGGGCATTCACGGCGAGGTTCATGATCACCTGTTCCAGCTGCTGCGGATCGGCCCGAACGGCGCCAAGGTCGCGATCGTGCTGGATAAAGAAGCTGATCTTCTCTCCGAGCAAGCGTTTGATCAGCGGAGTGACTTCGCTGACTACGTCTGGAAGCTGCAGGATCTCGGGTCGCAGGGTCTGCTGACGCGAAAACGCCAGCAACTGGCGCGTTAGAGCTGCTGCGCGGTTCGAATTGGCGCGAATTTGCTGGATATCGTCATAGTCACTGTCGCCAGGCGTATGACGCAGCAGCATCAGATCGCAGGTTCCGATGATCGCGGTCAGCACATTGTTGAAATCGTGCGCTACCCCGCCGGCGAGCTGGCCAACCGCCTGCATCTTCGTCGCCTGGGCAACTTGCCGTTTGAGCTGGTTTTCCTCGCTCGAATCGGCGAGGCTAAGCAGCACCGCCGCTTCACCCAGTCCGCGGACGCCGGCGAGACCGAGCGAAACCGGTTCTTCCGGCTGCGAGCCCAGCCGGACGGCCATGTTGCCGCTGGTGGCTGGGCCGCGCCCATGCCGGCGAACCGCATCCGACAGAGCCGCCTTGTCTTCGTGAACAACCAGATCTGTCGGGAAAGCCGGGAGTCCCCTGCCTTCACGCTCAACCGAACGCAGAAATGCGTCATTGCCAAACAGGAAACGACCGTCCCGATCGGTCATCGCCAATCCCAAAGGCAGTTGAGCCAGCAGTGCATCAAGTTGCGCTACCCCGGCCTGCGACGAACCATCCCATCCGCTGCCAATTCCGACCCCGCTGTCAACCAGCAGCATCAGCGAAGTGCTTTCGTCGGGACCAATGCTGGAAACATCCTGCGCTTCGTTGAGCGGAACGTCGATCAGAGTCTGCGGAGTCCCTCCCCGGCCCTCTCGCGCAAAGTAGATGCGATCGCGGTCGTCAGACCGAAGCACCGATACGAAATCCTGCCCGACCAATGTCGCCGTCGGATCTCCTGCGGCTCGCTCTGCGAATCCGGCGCTGACCTGCTGGATCACGCCGTCGGTTGCCGTAATGGCCGTTTCGATCCCGGCACGGCTGAGCATCTGACCGAAGGGCCCCGCCAAATCCAGGTCATCCAACGCTGTCGCGTCGTCGGTCGCAATCTCGCCAAGCTGCCAAACAAGATGGTCTTCACCCCGCCCTGCGCGCTCAACCAGAACCCTCCAGATGCCTGAGTTATCGCCGCCGTCGAGTTCCTCGAGTTCGCCGGAGCCGTCGCGCCACGCCTGACGCGCGAGTCTTGTCATTGCCTCGAGCGCCGGTCGATCGAACGGCAGGGACGGCGGCGCGCTGCCAACTCCGAATGCATCGACAAACTTTGAGTTGGCGCAAACCAGACGATTGGCGCGATCGGTGATCGCAACTGCAGCACCGTTTCGCTCAATCGCGGTAACGGTGACCGACCAGTCGGGGGAGGACTCATCATCGGAGGCCGTTGGAGTTCGCAGCCGCTCGATCGCGAACGCACCTGCAAGCAGGACTGCCAGTCCGGCCGCATATGTAGCGCTTAGGACAATGTTGGACGTCGCAACGAACACGACCGCTGCGCTGACGACCAGGACTGCGGCGATCAGCCCAAGCATCAGTGGATTGCTATTGCCCGAACCGGTTTCGATTTCGCTGTCCAAGAACGTCGCGCTTTCCATTATCGGCGCGATTTGCTGGCAATCAGCGCCGCTTTCTGTGTCCCGTCCGTGCTTTAGTTGGCATTCAACCGCTGGTCGAGCCGAGCCTCCATCGATGCAAGACGTTTTGCCCGCTTACGTGCGACAAGAATACGCCAGACCGCCCCGGCCACCAGATACCCAACCGCCGATGTCACGACTGCAAGGACAAGGAAACCGAACGCCGTCACACCAGCCATCTCAAAGAGATCGACAAGCCAGGTCAAGCTGCCGCTTTCGAGTTCCTGATTGGCCACACCGCCGACCGCAGCGTCGAGATTCAAAGTGGTTTCGCCAACCTTGTTTGCGACCACGATCCAGAACGGGAACGTGAAAGGATTGGTCACGAACGTGACCAACGAAGCGAGTGGAACATTCGCGCGCGCCGGCAGAGCGAGAAAAGCTGCGAGAAAAATCTGGCCAATCGGGACGATGAAAGCGGCGAACAGGCCGAGGGCCACTCCGCGCGGAACGGAACGGCGGGTAAACCGCCATAGTTCCGGTGATAGGAACCGGTGCGCGATGGGCGCAAGATACTTGTTGCGAGCCAACTGCTCGCGCGATGGCATGTAGCGACGGATCGTGTCGGCGGCCCAGGTATTGCTGCGTTTCGAGGTCATAGGCTCGCGACCGCCCTGCTCTCCAGACAGCAGGAAGGCAAGCTCCGTTCACAAAGATTCACTCGATCACCCATGCTCGCCCATATGGGTACTGAAACCGATCTGACCAGTGAGTGAATTGGCTATTCTGTATCGACCCGGAACGTGCCCGTCTTCAGCTGCGTTCTCGCATCAAACGCGCTTTGTCGCGCTTCCAGTCGCGGTCCTTGATGGAAGCGCGTTTGTCATGCGCTTGCTTGCCTTTCGCCAACGCCAGCTCGACTTTCGCACGCCCTTGCGAATTGAAATAGATCGACAGCGGAACCAGCGTCATGCCCTTTCGTTCGACCGCACCGAAGAGTTTTCCGATCTCGCGACTGTTCAGCAGCAGCTTGCGCGGTCGACGTGGCTCATGGTTCAAACGATTGCCATGGCTGTATTCCGGAATGTTGGAATTGATCAGCCACACCTCCCCGTCCTTAACCTCTGCATAGCTTTCGGCGATCGTGGCCTCGCCGGCACGCAAGGCCTTCACTTCGGTGCCCTGCAAAGCCAGACCCGCCTCGAACTTGTCTTCGATATGATAGTCGAACCGTGCACGGCGGTTCTCCGCAACGGTTCTTTGCTTATCGAAAGTTTCTGGTTTGGGCCGTGCCATGATGGACGCCAGATAGTCGTTCGCTTCGAATTCGCAAAGCCCTCAGAGTCTTGTGTCGGTGCATTCGCCGATCACTGCCTCCCACCACGCATTTCTCCTGCAATCCATGATGAGGTGCGCGCGCCACTGATCGGAATGGTTGTGGATCTCGTGCGTCAGGTCGAAGTTGAGATACCAGCACTCCCCCGCTGCCATACTCACTCGCTCGCCAGCATGAATGGTCTCGACATCGGGATGAGTGTCTATGGGGACGTGAATGCGAAAGACACCCTCTTCAAAGCTCCGGCCAACATCGCGATGCGGGCGGATTGACGCGCCCGGTGCAAGCTTGTGTACGCGCATCAGTTCCATCGGCGAAGCGATGCTTTCGAAGACGTGCAGGAACGCCGAACATGATTTCAGGCGCGCGTTCGGCTTGAAGTCGGGCGTTCGATCCATTTCCGGCACGAACTCCGGTTCGATCAGGTCAAGCCGATAGAGCGTGTCGGGATCGACATAGGGATTATAGACGTCCCCATAATCCTCATGCGCGACGGAACGAAAATCCGCCTGCAAGCCTGCCGGATCGAAATGCATCGGCAGCTTTTGACGGACCAGCACCATTGGATCAGTCTGCGATCAGCCCCGCATGCGCCAGCGCATCGTCCACTGCCTTGCGTGCGGCTTCGCTTGCATTCGTCAACGGCAAACGCACATCGAGCTCGATCCAGTCATGCACTTGCGAAAGCGCATATTTGACCGGCGCCGGGCTCGCGTCGCTGAACATGGCATAGTGCAATGGGAACAGGCGATCGTTTAGCTCACGTGCCTTCTGCAATTCGTTATCGGCGATCGCAGCCTGAAACTCAGCGCACAAGGCCGGAGCGACGTTGGCTGTCACGGAGATCGCCCCTCTGCCTCCTGCGGCAGAATGCGGCAGCCACAGTTCGTCGTTGCCCGAAAGCTGGCAGAAATCGCGCCCGATTCCCATCCGGTGATCGGCAACGCGCGACAGGTCGCCGCTGGCATCCTTGATTGCGACGATCCGGTCTGGATACTTCTTGACGAGCGCAACAACCGTTTCGTCTTCGATGTCTGTAACCGTCCGGCTCGGCACGTTGTAGAGGACGATCGGCAGTTCACTCTGCTCGGCCAGATAGCTGAAATGGGCGATCAACCCGGCTTGGCTCGGCCGGTTGTAATAGGGAGCCACGCACAACCCGGCCGCGGCCCCGGCCTTCTTGGCAAAGGACATGTGCAGGAGCGCGTTCTGAGTGTCGTTGCTGCCGCAACCGGCGATCACCGGAACCCGGCCTGCTGCCTGTTCTATGCAGACCTCGATCACACGGTGGTGTTCGGCATTCGAAAGGGTTGAGGCTTCGCCTGTCGTACCGCAAGGCACGAGGGCCGCACTGCCCTGCTCAATCTGCCAATCGACCAGTCGGCGAAACGCGGCTTCGTCAAACGATCCATCGCGAAAAGGTGTGACCAGAGCGGGTATCGAACCGCTGAACATCGCATTATTCCCAATTACGGCATTTTCGAACTGGCGCGGCGCGATTTATTGCGCCAAACCAGCGTTCAGCGCTTGATAAGGAGCCTATCGGCATAATGTCCAGCATGGCCAGCAAATTGAAGTCAGCAAATCCCTTTTCGAGTCCCATTGCATTGGCCGCTTTCGCGGCAATCAGCGCAACAGCCTTGGCAACGCCTTCCTCTGCGCAATTGAGCGGTGGCTCCGGCGGGAACTCGATGATCGCGCAGCAACCGCGGGCGATCGGGTCGGCGATCAGCACATGGGAATATCTGCAGCGGGAAGACGACCTGAGCTTTGCCGAGTATGCCAATTTCGCGCTGGCGCATCCGGAGTTTCCGCGCAGCGAGATCGTACGTCTTCGAGCCGAGGCTGCACTAGAGAATGAAGCGCCTTCAACGGCTGCCTTATTGCAGTATTTCGAGGCCCTGCCTCCGCTGACCAACCCGGCGCGCGCTCGGTATGCCTTGTCTTTGGCGGCTGAGCAGCGACCTGAGGCCTTTGAAGTTGCCAAAGCGGCCTGGCGCGGTGGCGAGATGAGCGGCCCGGCGGAAGCCTACCTGATCGGCCTGTTCGGCTCGCGCTTCACGGCCGCAGATCACGCCGCACGCATGGACGCCCTGCTGTGGCAAGGACAGCGCGAGGCCGCATCGCGATTGATGATGAGCGTCGACGGCACGGATCGACAGATAGCTATGGCACGGCTGTCATTGCTCAATGGCACAATGCCGCGTGATGCCGGCCTGACCATCCCGAACGAGGCAAATCTCGACGCCGGCTTCGCATACAATCTGGTCAGCCACCTGCGCTCCAAGCGGCGGATTGGAGAAGCGATAAGCCTGCTGGCCAACCGCCCTCGGTTCAGCGCTCCAGCGTTCAACGCCGAAGCGATGCTGGGAGAAATGCTGGCGGTCGCAAAAGCGGCAAATTCGACGGACACCGTCAGGATAACCAGCCGGATCGACGATCTGTTTGCCCCGGGCACTGATATCTCCAAAGGATCGTTCAGGCTCCGGGATCGCTACACCGATCTGATGTGGATGGGCGGCACCAACGCCCTCTGGCGGCTCGGAAATGGCACGACCGCTGCCCCGCTGTTTGAACGATACGGCAAGGCAGCGCGCACGCCGTTGACGAAATCCAAGGGGTATTACTGGGCCGGCCGTGCTGCGAAACAGGCAGGCATGGCCAGCGAAGCGTCACGGTACTTCGAGATCGCCTCGCGTTGGCCGCATTATTATTACGGCCAATTGGCGATAAGCGAATTGCGTCGGCCAATGCCCCAGTTTTCTCCATTCCCGTCGACGCAAGTGGATGCCGAAACACGGGCTGAATTCGACAGTCGTCCCTTGACGCAAGCCATTCGCGCGATCGCGGCCAATCGCAGGGACTGGAAGACCGAGCGGCGCTTTTTCCAGGCAATCGGCGATGCTGCCAAGACCCCTGAGGAAATGGCTTTGGTCGCGCAGCTGGCTCAGGAAACCGGCCTTAACGAGATGGCCGTGGTTATTGGGATGAAGGCTGGCGAGAACGGTCTCGCTGGGTTCGAGCGGGTCGGTTTTCCAGTGGTGCAGACCCCGGTCGTCAACGACTGGACCATGGTCCACGCCATCTCGCGGCAGGAAAGCGAATTCGATCGCACCCGGGTGAGCCACGCCGGTGCCCGCGGCGTTATGCAATTGATGCCGGGGACAGCGCGCGAGCAGTCGGGCTTGCTCGGGGTGAGATACATGTCGGCCAATCTGATCGACAGCCCCAGCTACAACATCAGGCTCGGCGACGCCTATTTCGCGCGGATGATGGACTATTATGGCGGCGCCTATCCCCTTGCTGTCGGCGCCTACAATGCCGGCCCCGGTCGTGTGAACCAGTGGCTGCGGCTGAATGGAGACCCGCGCCGCGGTGAGATCGACTGGGTCACCTGGGTCGAGAAGATCCCGGCCAATTTCGAAACCCGCTATTACATCATGCGGGTGATCGGCAACGCGGTCAGCTATTCTCATATGTACCCTGACAGAGCCGGTCGGCCGCGGACGGTCGATTCCTTCCTTCCCTGAGCGACTTTCGATGCCGCAGCAGCAAGGCCCTCCGATCACACCGCAAGGCATGGCGGCGCTGAAGGCGCGGTACGATCACCTGCTCGGCAAGGAACGCCCTGAAATCGTGGAGATTGTGAGCTGGGCTGCGGGCAATGGCGACCGCAGCGAGAATGGCGATTATCTTTATGGTCGCAAGCGCATGCGGGAGATCGATCGCGAACTTGGCTTTCTCGCTCGCCGGATGAAGGCATTGCGGGTGGTCGATCCGGCCGACCAGCCGGACAAACGACGCGTTTTCTTCGGGGCGACGGTGGAACTGGCCGACGAGGACGATGCGCGCCAGACGGTAACTCTCGTAGGCGATGACGAACAAGACGCGTCAACCGGCAGGATTGGCTGGAATGCACCCCTATCCAAAGCTTTGCGCGGTGCCTCGATCGGCGAAGTCCGCACAGTCACCCTTCCTGGCGGTCGCAAGGAATGGGAAGTGCTGACGATAAGCTATGCGTAAATTGCTTGTCCTGCTGTCGCTGGCGATCGTTTCTCAGCCTGCTTTGGCGAAGGACAGTCTCGGCGTCTATTCAAGCTGGGCGGCATTCAAAGATGAAGACCAGGCTCGTTGCTACGCAATTTCAAAGCCGCGCAGCGGCCGTTCGGCAACCTTCGCCAGCGTCGCGACATGGCCGAAGCAGGGGTTGCGCAACCAACTACACATCCGTCTTTCGCGTGTTGTCGGCGACAAGGGAGCCACCTTGCGAGTTGGAGATCGCCGCTTCAGCATTCCGACACTGGGACGCGATGCCTGGGCTCAGGACGGACGCATGGATGCAGCGATCGTGGCCGCGCTACGATCTGCGACCCGGATGAGTGTGACGGCGCGCGATGAGAACGGCCGACGCTTCACCGATCGTTACGATCTCGCAGGCGCAGCCACTGCAATCGACGCCGCAGTGGTCGGATGCTCCGGCGCATGAGTTCGAGACGCGCGGAGATCACCAATCTCAATTTCGTGCTCGCCGTGCCCGATGCAATGGCGACCGCTCGCTGGTGGCTCGATGTGATGAGGTTCGAAGCGTTGAAAGACCTGGGCGGGTGGGTCTTCGTGAAACGTGGGCGCTGCATGATCATGCTCGGCAATTGCCCCGACGCCGTCCCGGTGCCCAACCTCGGCGATCACCAGTATTTCGGCTATATCGAATTCGACAATGTCGACGCCTATTTCGCCGAGATCGACCGCGAAAAGGCCGACATCATCAAGCCCCCAACCACCGAAGAATGGAACATGCGCGAGTTCGCAGTGCGCACGCCCGACGGGCATCGAATCATGATCGGCCAGGATCTGATCGCTTTCCCGCTTCGCTGACGCTGGCCAATTCGGTCCATCGTCACTATATCGCTGCGCTCCATGGCAGATACCGATCTCATGTCGATCCCCGGACAGGTGGATCCCGTTCCCGTTACGCGCGAAATCACGCCGCGCGCCGACGGGCGTATCGATCTGATTGGGCTGCCGAAGAAGCGTATTCTCGAGCTGTTTGCCGAAGCCGGACTGGACGCGCGGCAAGCCAAGCTGCGGTCGAAACAGGTGTTTCACTGGCTCTATCATCGCGGCGTCACCGACTTCGAGGCGATGACCGATATCGCCAAGACCATGCGGCCATGGCTGGCGGAGCGGTTCGTGATCGGCAGGCCCAATGTGATCGAAGCGCAGCATTCGACCGATGGCACCCGCAAGTGGCTTTTGCAGACCGATGACGGCCACGACTTCGAGATGGTCTTTATCCCGGATGCCGATCGCGGAACTCTTTGCGTTTCAAGCCAGGTCGGATGCACGCTCAATTGCACCTTCTGCCACACGGGGACCATGCGTCTCGTCCGCAATCTCACTCCCGGCGAGATTGTCGGTCAGGTCATGCTGGCGCGCGATGCGCTGGGCGAATGGCCGCGCGGGCGGATGGACGGCCTCGACGATGCGGAGGATGCGGGCCACTACACCGCCGATGGCCGCCTGCTGACAAACATCGTGATGATGGGCATGGGCGAACCGCTCTATAACTTCGATTACGTCCGCGATGCGCTTAATCTGGTCATGGATGGCGACGGGCTGGCCCTGTCGAAGCGGCGCATAACCTTGTCGACCAGCGGCGTGATCCCGATGATGGAGCGCTGCGGCGAAGAAATCGGCGTAAACCTGGCCGTATCGCTTCACGCCGTTACGAAGCCGGTTCGCGATGAGATCGTCCCGCTCAACAAGAAATACGGTATTGAAGATCTCCTCCAGGCCTGTGCCGATTATCCGGGTGCGTCGAACGCGCGGCGGATCACCTTCGAATACGTGATGCTCAAGGACAAGAACGACAGCGATGAGGACGCGCACGAACTCGTCCGCCTGCTCAAGCAATTCGATCTGCCTGCCAAGGTCAACCTGATCCCGTTCAACCCGTGGCCTGGCGCGGAATATGAGTGTTCGACACCTGAGCGGATCAGAGCCTTTTCCGAGATCGTTTTCGCGGGTGGAATCAGCGCCCCGGTTCGGACCCCTCGCGGGCGCGATATCGACGCCGCATGCGGACAATTGAAGACGGCAGCGCAGAAGAAGAGTCGGGCGCAACGCGATCGGGAGGCGGCCGCAGCATCCGAAAGCGACAAGGCTGCGTAGCTATAGGCGGTGGTAGGGAAGAGGAGACCCGATCAATGAACCCGCTTCGTATCCTGCCAATCATCGCAATGATGCTGACAAGCCCGCTTGCGGCTGACCCCGGCCCGGCGGTTTCCGACACCGAAATCATGGTCGGCGAGTCCCTGACGGGGGCGTTCTTCGCGACGCCCGCAGGCGAAGGCCCCTTCCCGGCTATCATCTTGCTTGGCGGAAGCGAAGGCGGAGATCGCGGCGCCCGCGGAAGCGCAAAGCGCTTCCTCGATCAAGGCTATGCCGTGCTCGGGATGCCGTACTATTCGCCGGCCTGGGGAGATCAGGAACAACAGTTCCCTGGCCTGCCGCGCGCGTTCGCAAACATCCCAGTCGACCGCGCCGAAACGGCCCGTGCCTGGCTCGCGGCCCGCGACGATGTTCGCGGCGAGGATATCGGCATCTACGGCGTGTCGAAGGGCGCCGAATTCGCGCTGCTCGCAGGAGAGAGAATAGAAGGGTTTGCCGCAATCGCAGCCATCGTCCCGACTGACGTTGTGTGGGAAGGATGGGGTGCAGGCGAAACCGTGAGTTCCTTCAGCTGGCGGGGCGAGCCGTTACCGTTTGTGCCCTACGAAGGGATGAACGAGGAATTCGCCAATCCAACCGGACCGAACGGGCGCCCTCGCCTGCGCCTCCCGCATGACAGAGGTCGCAACGCCAATCCCGACCGGGCAGTCGCAGCGCGTATCGCCGTCGAGCGGATCGACGAGCCCGTTCTGGTCGCAGGCGGCGATGCCGACCTCGTGTGGAATTCAGGCGAAATGGCGCAGATCATCGCCGAACGCCGCGCCGAAGCCGGTCTGCCAACGGTTAGCTTGGTGTTCACCGATGCGGGTCACTCGCTGTCGGGGGACGGATCACCGCGCGAAGGTGCACGCGATGCGGACATCGCCGCGCAGCAAGCAATCTGGCCCGCAACGCTCGCGTTCTTTGCCAAACACCTCAAGGACTGAGGGCCCTATCACGGTATGAAGCTTCGGGCAGCGCCTAGTCGGAAGGGCCAATCGCGTCAGAGAATTCATCGCGAATCTCGGTTGTAGTGACCACCGCCGCGACCGTTCCGACCACGAGCACACCACCGAGGATGTAGAGCGCGGTGTTGCCGCCACCCGAACGTTCTTCATCTTCATCGGCGGTCAGTCTCGACCCGAAAGTCACAATACGTTCGCCGTTCATCAGCAGACGCGGATTCTGCTCCATCGTGAGCGAGAATGCGACGCGGCGATTGTTCGGCTGATTAAGGAATGCCGGAGGGTCCGCCTGAACATCCCGCGGTCGATAGTCTCTGCCGGTCAGGGCGAGATCCAGCTGCGGCGCGGATCGCGTACCACTCCTGCTTCCGCCGAGCGGAATCGTCACTGACGCAATAGCCCAAGGTCCGATCGACCGGCATTCTCGTATTCTTGAAGTGTCTGTTGTGCCAACGCGCTCTGCGTCATGAAGCAAGCAGTCAACACACCGCCAATCGCTGCAATCCTTCGATTCATGCCCTGCCCTTTGTCCATGCAAGATCCTCACGATAGAACCCTGAATTCTGTCCAGAAAATGGCAGTTGGTCGCGTGTGAGGCTCCATTCGGGCGTCGCGACAGAATTGTTTGATGCGAAATCATGATTGATTCGCTATTCAGCCGACATGGCAATGGACCCAACAACATTCGAATTTTATCAGTCGCAGGCTCCTCACTACTCACTCAGCTCAGCGCTCGGACCAAGTCGACATCTCGACGAATTCTTGGATCGACTGGCGCAGGGCGCATCTGTGCTCGAATTGGGCTGTGGAACAGGGCGCGATTCCATCCATATGATCGAACGCGGCTTCGCCGTCGATCCGACAGACGGCATCCCGGCAATGGTCACCAAGGCCAATGAACGGCATAATATCGGCGCGCGTTTGATGCGGTTTGACGAACTGGATTCGATCCACGCCTATCACGCGGTTTGGGCTCATGCCTGCCTGCTTCATTGCCCGCGCGACCAGTTGCTGGATGTCCTGATCCGCATTCATCGCGCCTTGATCCCGAGCGGGATACACTATGCAAGCTACAAGCTGGGAGACGGCGAAGGACGCGACCTGCTTGGCAGGCTGCATAACTTTCCGAGGCCGGAATGGCTCCGCTACAATTATGAGCGAGCCGGCTTTCACATCGTTCAGTGCGACATTTTTGAAGGTGAAGGCAGCGACGGCACCGTGCGCGACTGGATGGCCCTTACCGCAAGAAAGGTATGAAGCGCACCGTAGCCGCGATCTGCACGGGCACTGCCCGCCCCTTCAATGGCGCAGAGACCAGCGCGATCGCCAAGCGTCCTCGGGAAGGCATCGTCCAGATCTTGAAGGACGGTCTTGCTCCGGACGAGCAGGCTGACCGACGCGTTCACGGCGGTCCGGAAAAGGCGGTCCATCTCTATCCGCTCGACCATCACGATGTGTGGCGGAGCGAGCTGACTGATCCGGCAGCTCTCAAACTGCTCGACGAACCGGGCGCGTTCGGCTCAAATCTGGCTGTCAGCGACATCGCGGAAAGCGAAGTCCATATCGGAGATCGATTCCGTCTTGGTTCGGCGCTGCTCGAAGTGAACCAGCCGCGCCAACCGTGTTGGAAGGTCGACCATCGCTTTGGCATCAAGGGTATGACTGCAACGATTGTCCGGACGGGCCGGTGCGGATGGTATTTCCGAGTTCTCGAAGCAGGGGATTGCCAAGCGGGCGACGCGTTGGAAAGGACCGACGTAGGCCACGAGGCTTGGACCATCGAGCGCGTATTTGCCGCCATGATCGCCGGAAAAGGCATTCGCGATGATTATGCCGAACTGGCCGAGCTCGATCGACTGAATCCTCGTTTGCGGGAAAAGGCGGCGCAAAAGCTGGTCTGAGACTACGCTTCGGCGCAAGCCAGTTTCGCTTTATCGCGGACATCCGTTTCCCAACAATTCGTTCATCAAGCGCTTATCTTATCTGAACGATTGTGTCTTCACCCCCGCTACAGGGCGTCGAATGAGGGAAACGTCATGAAACAGATTTCACTACTGGCCGCCGCAGGATCGCTCGCATTTTTTGCCGCACCCGCTCAAGCCGCTGAACTGCCAACCACCGGCATCGCTTCGCTGACCGAACACTCTATTCAGGTCACCGATTTTGATGCGCCTTATCGCTTCGACGACGACGATTGGGACGATGACGACTACCGCGATCGTCGCCGCTATCGTGGCCATCGCTACGGCAAGTACGACCGCTACGGTCGCTATCGCGAGCCGCGCAAGATTCGTCGCGGCGACCGGATCTGGCGTGGCCGCGACGGACGCTATTATTGCAAGCGCGATAACGGTACCACCGGCCTGATCATCGGTGCCGCTGGCGGTGCGCTGATCGGTCGAGCCATCGATACTCGCGGCGATCGCACCGTCGGGACATTGCTCGGTGGTGCGCTCGGTGCGGTCATCGGCCGCGAGATCGATCGCGGTGGCGCGCGCTGCCGCTAATCCCTGCACAACCTGAATTTAGCGACGCCGCCGGAGCAATTCGGCGGCGTCGTGACGTTCGACTCAACCGAACGCGGTAACTTCTGCGCCGCGGTTTATCATCCTGCAGGCGCCGCCGATCCACACATCGCCGCCCTCGCCTTGGCGGCATTCGACCATTCCATCCGCACCGACCTTTTGACCCTGTCCGGCACGGTATGCCCCGGCTGCCAAGCCCGTTTCGAACAGATGCATCGCGACCCCGGCATTGAAGCTTCCTGTAACCGGATCTTCGACGAATCGTCCGACCGTATCGGCGAAGAATGCGCGCAGTTCCCAGTCACGGCGATTTCCCTCCGCATGCGGACCGGCAAGGCCTATGTCGGTTCCCAACGGCGCCTTGCTCACGGGTTCTGCAGCCAAGACCGCCTCTGCGCTGTCGAGCCGGAGCAACTGCCATTGCGGTCCGTTGGAAATATGAACTGCTTCGACCAACGTCGTTTCGTCAATCCCGGTCAATCGAACGGCTTCATTCCGGTCCGCGTCCGCAAGCGGCTCGTAGCGCAGAAGCTCGGGCGCCTTGAATGCGAATTGTCCATCAAGGTCGCGGATCTCGACGAGGCCAATGCCGCATTCCTGAACGATCGTGCCGGACTGCGCAGGTACGCCGCCCGCTTGCAGCCAAGAAAAGCACGAACCCAGCGTAGGATGGCCGGCAAAAGGCAACTCGCCGCCGGGATAGAAGATCCGCACACGATAATCCGCCGCCGGATCGGATGCGGGCAACAGGAAGGTCGTCTCCGAAAAGCCGAGCCACTGTGTCAGCGCCAGCATCTGCTCGGCCGAAAGTTCACCTGCGCCATGCACGACAGCGAGCGGATTGCCGCTGAGTGGGCCATCGCAGAACACATCGATCAAATCGCAAGTCATCGGCATCGGAACAGCTCCTTTGTGAGTCGCCAAGCCACCTAGGCAAGTTCGGCAAATTCTGCTCCAGAGAAATTATGAGCCACCCGCAAGTTTTGGTTACCGGCGGCGCGACCCGGATTGGCGCGGAGATAGGGCGGGGATTCGCGAACGCCGGCTGGCATGTCGTGATCCACTACAATTCCTCTGCAGCGCCAGCGGAAGCTCTCGCAGCCTCCCTGCCCTCGGCCCGGACGGTGAAATGCGACCTTTCCGACGGCGCAGCGGCGGGCGCATTCATTGAAAAGCTGGCTCAAGACCTCGACGATTGGCGCTGCCTGATCAATTCGGCGTCGGTGTTTCGCTACGACGATGCAGCCAATCTCGATCTCGCCACGAACCGCGAAGCGATGCAAGTCAATGCCGTCGGTCCGGCAATCTTGGCGCAGCGCTTCTTGGGGCTGGCTCGCAGCAATGGGATTCGTTCGATCATCAATATCACCGATATGAAACTGGAGAATCCGAATCCCGATTTCTTCAGCTACAGCATGTCGAAGCATGCGTTGGCGGCGACTATTCCGATGCTGGACATTGGCGCAGCTGGCCCGAACGACCGAGTGTACGGCATTGCGCCCGGGGCTATCCTCGCCAGCCACGACCAACAGGAAGACGAAACCGAAGTCTCGCACCGACTGAACCTGCTCGGTCGCAGGACCGATGCGGCTGAGATCGTAGATGCCGCTTTCTTCCTTTCTCAAGGGGTTC
>CAZJZO010000093.1:0-15401 GCA_964550495.1 uncultured Porphyrobacter sp.
CTTCGCGACTTTGGATGAGCCAGGGCGACGGAACCTGCATCGACGAAGGTTCCGTCACCCTGGCTCATCCAAAGTCGCGAAGTGTCATTGACATAGAGTGAGGCGGAAGGATCCTTGCCCGCTTCCCAGCCATTGGTCTGGTAAATGTCGAGCCAGCCATCGGCGTTGAAATCGGCGAAGCACGATCCCCAGCCCCAGCCGCCCGGCTCGACGCCGGAAGCGGCGTCGCGCTGGAAGTTCGCACCGCCAAGATTGCGATAGAGGCGGTTGCCGTTGATCGAAGAGACGAACCAGTCGAAGTCGCCGTCATTGTCGAAATCGCCGACCGCGCTGCCCATTCCGTTCTCGTCGTCCGGTGTGAAACCGACGCCAGAGAAGGTGCCGTTGCCATTGTTCACCAGCACCTTTGAACCGCGAAAGTCTGATACCATCAAGATATCGAGATCGCGGTCGCCATCGATGTCGACGAAGTTAGGCGCGAAAGTGTAGTCGAAATTCGGGCCGAGAACGCCAGTCGGCAGATCGAAAGCGAGCAGGTTCGCCACGCCGCTGACCTGGCTGGCTGGCGTGAAACGCGGAGATCCGGGGGTGCTGTCATTCCTCCAAAGCGTCTCGGTCTCGCCGGGGACTGTCGGATTTCGCGGCGTACCCCAATGCGCCATCAGGACATCTAGGTCGCCGTCAGCATCGTAGTCGCCGAGCGCAATCGAAATCGTTTGTTCGGTGGTGGCATTGTCGAAGCCTGATCCGACGGTCGCATCGGTGAAATTGCCATTGCCGTCATTGAGGTAGAGCATGGTCGGCCCGCTTTCGAGCCCGCCGAGCAGCAGGTCGAGATCTCCGTCGCCATCGAGATCGCCGAATGTGGGACCGCTATGGCGCCCATTGGTGCTGGTTCCGAGAGTGAAGGCGAGGCCGGCTGCCGCTGCTCTCTCCTCGAACAGCGCGCCGCCCTGGTTCACGTAAAGCAGGTTGGGGCCGCTGTCGCCGCGCGCGACGAACACGTCGAGATCGCCATCATTGTCGATATCGCCCGACGCTGCACCGCCAGCGAATTGTGCGACCATCGGGTTCAGTCCATTAGAGAAGCCGAAGTCATGGACCACCTGCATTTGCGCCGTCCGGTCTGCGAATGTCGTGTTCGAGCCCGCGGGCAGTGTGGCGGTCGCTTGAACCGGGCTGGGCGATGGCGTTCCGCCTCCAGCGATAGGGCCGGTTGGCGTGGGCGCGCTGTCGCCTCCACCGCATGAGCCGAGTGCAAGCGCGCAGGCGCCACTCGCGACTATCGCCGTCATGCGCTGTGAAACCATCGATCCCCTCCCGGCGATGAAATGCACACATCGCTCCCTGTGCAAAATTTTGCAGAGATTTTGCTTGGAGAAAAGAGGGAAATTCATATTATGCGCATCGCAGAGCAAAAAATTTTGCAGAAATTTGCAATAGGGCCTGCAGGAGAGGGACTAATGCTGGGATCGTTCACCAAAATCGCGACTATTGCGTCGTTCGGAGCGCTGATTGCCGCGCCGCTGCAGGCCGAAACCGCGCAAGTCGCATCGCCAGATGGCAAGATCGTTGTCACGGTTTCCGATGATGGCGGGCAGGCGACCTATTCGGTCAGCTATGAGGGCGATCTGGCGATGGAACCCGCAAGGCTGGGTCTCCTGTTTGCAGATCATCACGGATTTGAAAACGATCTCGAGATTGCCGGCCACACCCGCAACTCGGTCGACCAAACCTGGGAACAGCCGTGGGGCGAGCGCCGGGTTGTTCGCGACAATCACAACGAATTGGCGGTGACCTTCACGGCGACCGAAGGCCCGGAGCGGAGCATGACCGTGCGGTTCCGCGCTTTCGATACAGGGATCGGCTTCCGCTATGAGCTGCCCGAGCAGGAAGCCTTGCAGGGTGATGTGCGCATCACCGACGAGTTGACGCAGTTCAAGATCGGCTATCAGGCCGATGCATGGTGGACGCCGAGCCGCCAGTTCAATCGCTACGAATATATCTATCGCACAGGCAAGGCGGGCGTGGTCGATGACGCGCACACGCCGGTCACGTTCCGCCAGCCATCGGGATTGCACATCTCGATCCACGAGGCTGCGCTGGTCGACTATTCCGGCATGTCGCTGCTGGCGTTGCGTCCGGGCGATTTCGAAGCGGCTTTGCGTCCCGGCTCGGACGGGATCAAGGTCCACACCAAGGCGCCGTTCAAATCGCCGTGGCGCACGATCCAGATCGCACCCAAGGCGACCGGCCTGATCAATTCGGACATCATCCTCAATCTCAACGAGCCCAACAAGCTGGGCGATGTCTCATGGGTCGAGCCGGGCAAGTATGTCGGCATCTGGTGGGCGATGCACATCAACGATCGCACCTGGGGTAATGACGGAATCCATGGCGCGAACAACGAAGATACGCGTCTCTACATCGATTTCGCGGCCGAGCACGGTTTCAAGGGCGTGTTGGTCGAAGGCTGGAACACCGGCTGGGACGGCGACTGGTTCAACAATGGCGAGCTGTTCAGCTTCACGGAGCACTACCCCGACTTCGACCTTGAGGAACTCAACAAATACGCGATGTCGAAAGGCGTGCGGATCATCGGCCATCACGAAACCAGCGGCAATGTCGCCAATTACGAAGCGCAGATGGGCGACGGGTTCGATCTCTACGAGCGGGTCGGCGTGACGCAGGTCAAGACCGGCTACGTTGCCGATGCGGGCGACATCGTCCGCTATGACGACAACGGAGTGAAGCAGTACGAATGGCACGACAGCCAGTTCATGGTCGATCACCATTTGCGCGTAGTCGAGGCTGCGGCCAAGCGGCGGATTTCGATCAACGCGCACGAGCCGGTGAAGGATACCGGGCTGCGCCGGACCTATCCCAACTGGATGACCCGCGAAGGCGCGCGCGGGATGGAGTTCAACGCTTGGGGCACGCCTCCGAACCCGACCGAGCATATCTCGATCCTCGCCTACACCCGTATGCTGTCGGGGCCGATGGACTTCACACCGGGCATTTTCGACCTCAAGCCCAACGAGAAACCACCGGTGCGCGAGGATATGAATCGCGGCGATCCGTCGAACCGTCCACAAACGACATTGGCGAAGCAACTCGCGCTCTATGTCGTGCTCTATTCGCCGCTGCAGATGGCGGCCGACCTGCCGGAAAATTACGAGGCCAGGATGGACGCGTTCCAGTTCGTCAAGGACGTGCCGGCCGACTGGGAGGAAAGCATCGCGCTCGAAGGAGAGGTCGGTGAGTATGTCGCCATTGCGCGGCAGGGTCGTGGGACAAGTGACTGGTTCCTAGGGGCGGTTACTGACGGTACGCCGCGCGAGGTGACCGTGACGCTCGATTTCCTGGAGCCCGGCGAGACCTACATCGCGCAGATCTATCGCGATGGTGAGGATGCGCATTGGGACACCAATCCCTACAGCTATGTGATCGAAAGCCGCGAGGTCGCTGCGGGCGAAGCGATGACCCTCGCGCTGGCATCCTCGGGTGGCGCTGCGGTGCGGTTCATCAAGCAATAGCAACGGAACGAAAACGGGGAGGGCGCATTGGGGCGGTGTGTCCAAAGTGTCCTCTCCCAAGCTCAAGGTCTGGTTCGACGGTGCGTGCCCCCTGTGCCAGCGCGAAATTGCGCTGATGCGGCGGCTGGACCGTGACCGTGCGATCCACTTTGTCGATGTGTCGGAAGATGCCGATCCGTCCTGCCCGATCGATCAGAGCGAATTGCTCGCGCGCTTCCACGCGGAAGAAGACGGAACAATCCTGAGCGGGGCCGAGGCTTTTGCCGCGATGTGGCGGGCCATCCCCAGCCTGCGTGTGCTGGGATTGATCGCACGCAACCGGACTGCGCTTGCTGTGCTTGAGTGGCTGTACGCGCGGTTCCTCAAAGTCCGGCCGCAACTGCAGAAACTGGTCAGCTGAACCGAACAAATTGCTTGCCCGCGCGCGGGGTATCGGCTCAATCTCCGGTCCAACAGGAGACGGAGAGAGGACATCCGATGAGCTATTTCGGCGCAATGCAGAACGAGATCTACAACGCCGGTCTGCAAGGCATACTGCCCGACTTCCCCGTCGATTTCGCTACGCTCGAAAAGCGCGCGCACGAAGCGCTCGGCCCGATGATGACCAACTATGTCGCGGGCGGCTGCGGCGATGAACACACGCAGGATCAAAACGCCGAAGCCTTCCATCACTGGGGCATGATCCCGCGCATGATGGTCGATTGCGCCGAGCGTGATCTCTCGATCGAGATCTTCGGCCAGAAATACGACAACCCGCTGTTCATGGCACCGATCGGCTTGAATGGCGAAGCCTCGCAGGATCGGCATGGCGATATGGCCGCCGCGCGAGCTTCGGCCGCAACCGGCGTGCCGTTTTGTGCTTCGACCCTCTCCAACGATCCGCTCGAAGACGTGTTCGCGGCCTGTGGCGACACCGCTCCGTGGTTCCAGCTCTACACCTCGCGCAACAAGGACGTCGCCGAGAGCATGATCAAGCGCGCCGAAAAGGCCGGGTACAAGGCTCTCGTCGTCACGCTCGACACCTGGGTGACCGGATGGCGTCCGCGCGACCTCAACGCGTCGAACTTTCCGCAGCTTCGCGGCAAGGTGCTGCAGAACTACATGGTCGATCCCGAGTTTCGGAAGCTGCTCCCCAAGCCGCCGGAAGAAGACATGCAGACCGCAATCATGATCTGGGCCGCAACATTCGGGCAGGTGCTGACCTGGGAGCATATGGAATGGTTCAAGTCGGTCACTGACCTGCCGATTGTACTGAAGGGCATTTGCCACCCGGATGATGCCCGCAAGGCGGTCGATCACGGTGCCGATGCAATCTATTGTTCGAACCATGGCGGGCGACAGGCCAATGGCGGGATCGCCACGATCGACCTGCTTTCCGATGTTGTGAAGGCTGCGGGTAACACGCCAGTGCTGTTTGACAGCGGGATTCGCTCAGGCAGCGACGCGGTCAAGGCATTGGCGCTTGGCGCTACGGCCGTGGGTGTGGGTAGACCCTACACTTATGGGCTCGCACTAGGAGGGGCGAGGGGGGCCGAGTGGGTGCTCCGCTCGATCCTGGCGGAGGCGGATTTGCTAATGGCGGTCAACGGTTACCCCACATTGGAGGCGGTTCGCGAAGCCGGCGCACAGCGTACCGATCGGTGAAGTGCCCGCGCGCGGCATAAAAATTCAAAAAATTGTAAAATCGCGCCATTTTCGACTCAGTTTTCCACAATTTAACTGTTAACTAGCATCCATAACGAATCGCGAATCGGCCCGGGGCCGAAAACGGGGACGCGACGCATGGAAAAACCAACCATCATTTCGAGCGGGCCAGACGCTATGGGGCGCACTGTCTGCTTTGGGGACGAACTCTCGCGCCGCGCGCGTTATGGCCGGATCCGCCCGATGCCAGTCCGCCGTTCGCTACTCGCACGACTCTTCGCGCGCCGCTGAGTTAGATTCCTGATTTTCCAACGGTAATCAGCTTGGTGTCGGTGTATCCGAGATACCCTTCCTCGCCGCTTTCCGAGCCGAATCCGCTATCGCCGATCCCGCCAAAGGGAGTCTCGGGCGATGACACGGCGAAGTGGTTGATTGCGACCATTCCGGCCCGCAGCGACCTTCCCAGATACGCGCTCTCGTCGAGTGAACCGGTAAAGGCATACGAAGCCAGTCCATAGCGGAGCGAATTGGCAATCCGCACCGCGTCCTCGATCGAGTCGTAGGGGACAATCCCCGCAACCGGCCCAAATGGTTCTTCGGTCATCAGCCGACTGTCTGCCGCCGGATTGGCGACCACGGTTGGCTGAAAGAAGAACCCGCTCGTCCCGGGTATCGCGGCGCCACCGGCAACAATCTCGCCCGCATCGCCGCCGAGATCTCCGAGGACGCTTTCCATCGCCGCAATCCGGCGCTCATGCGCCAGAGGGCCCATCTCCACGCTTTCGTCCGCTCCGGCATCGCCGACCTTCATCGCCGAGGCACGCGCGGCAAACTCGCTGACGAACCTATCGTAGATCCCGCGCGCGACCAGAAATCGTGTCGGTGACACACAGACCTGACCGGCATTGCGGAACTTGCCGCCAACGCAAGCGGCGACCGTGCGTTCGAAATCGGCGCTTTCGCCAATCACCACCGGAGCATGGCCGCCAAGCTCTGGCGTGAACCGCTTCATGCCTTGAGCGGCAAGCGCACCCAGATGCTTGCCTACCGCAGTCGAGCCGGTGAAGCTGACTTTCCTCGTGACCGGCGAAGCGATCAGGTGCTCGGAGATCGGGCCCGGATCGCCATAGACGAGGTTGAGCACTCCATTGGGAAGGCCGGCATCGACGAAACACTCGACAAGCAATTGCGCGCTGGCTGGCGTGTCTTCGGCAGGTTTGAAAATTACGGAGCAACCTGCTGCCAAGGCGCCGCCAAGCTTGCGGGCAGGCAGATTGACCGGAAAATTCCAGGGGGTGAGCAACACCGATGGCCCCACCGGCTCGTGCGTGACCTGTTGCGAAAGCAAGGACGCGCTGCGGACAGGGACCAGCCTTCCGCCTTGTCGCTTGGCTTCCTCGGCCAGGAAATCGATCACGTCGCCGGACACCGACACTTCCGGCAGAGCCTGCGCGTGAGGCTTGCCCATCTCGGCTGTGACTATCCTGGCGATCTCCGGTGCGCGCTCTCGCAGCAGGTCGGCAGCACGGCGCAGCACCCGGTAGCGCTCGATCCCGGGCGTGCGGCTCCAGATCGCGAAGCCTTCCTCGGCGGCGGCGAGCGCTGCATCGAGTTGCTCGGTCGAAGCCTTCGGGCACTGGCCCAAGACCTGCTCTGTCGCAGGATTGACCACAGGCATTGTGCCCGCACCGCCGTCCGATACCCACTCGCCGCCAATCAGCATCTTGATGGTTGGATAGCTGGACATGAGTGGGCTCCTTGTGGGTGGTCTTTCGTCTGGAGCTTACTCTCAAACCCCGGCAGCCAATGCAACTAATCTCATCATGATTGTAATTTTGTTGCGCATGAGTTAGCCGGTGGCTTCCCCCTTTCGCAGGAGCGAATCATGCTTGTCGGCGTCCCCAAGGAAATCAAGAACCACGAATATCGCGTCGGCCTGACGCCCGAATCCGCGCGCGAATACATCGCCGCAGGTCATGACGTCATCGTCGAAACCGGTGCCGGCATGGGTATCAGCAAGACCGATGAGGATTACCGCACGATCGGCGCGCAGATCGTCGACACGGGCGAAGAGGTCTTTGCTCGCGCGGAAATGGTGGTGAAGGTCAAGGAGCCGCAGTCGAACGAATGGGTGCAGCTGCGCGAAGGCCAGATCCTGTTCACATACCTCCATCTCGCCCCCGATCCCGACCAGGCGAAGGGCCTGATGGAATCCGGCGTCTCGGCGGTGGCTTACGAGACGGTTACGGCTGCCGATGGCTCGCTGCCGTTGCTTGCGCCGATGAGCGAAGTCGCCGGTCGTCTTGCGGTTGAAGCGAGTGCACATTCCAGCCACGCCAACAATGGCGGTCGCGGCATCCTGATGGGCGGTGTTCCGGGTGTGCTTCCGGCCAAGGTCGTGGTGATCGGCGGCGGTGTGGTTGGAACCCACGCGGCGCGCATGGCGGTGGGTCTCGGCGCCAATGTCGAGATCATCGACCGCTCGCTGCCCCGCATCCGCGAGTTGGACGAACTGTTCGAAGGGCGTGCGACCACACGCTTCTCCAATGCCGGGACGATCGAAAACGCTATCACCGATGCCGACGTTGTGATCGGCGCGGTCCTGGTGCCGGGCGCCAGCGCGCCGCGTCTGGTGACGCGCGAAAT
This sequence comes from uncultured Porphyrobacter sp., assembly GCA_964550495.1. Lineage (GTDB taxonomy): Bacteria > Pseudomonadota > Alphaproteobacteria > Sphingomonadales > Sphingomonadaceae > Erythrobacter. The sequence goes on from CAZJZO010000093.1 coordinate 7,827, forward strand.
GTTAAGCCTGATGCAACCGCGAGCGGTGCTCGTCGACGTCGCGATCGATCAGGGCGGTTGCTTCGAAACGTCCAAGCCGACGACGCATGCCGATCCGACCTATCTGGTCGACAACATCATTCATTACTGCGTTGCCAACATGCCGGGCGCGGTGCCGCACACTTCCAGTTACGCGCTGAACAACGCCACGCTGCCGTTCGGACTGGCGCTGGCGAACAAGGGCATCGCAGCCTGTGACGACGATCCGCACCTGATGCTGGGTCTCAATGTCCATCAGGGCAAGATCGTGAATGAGGCGGTGAAGGAAAGCCTGGGCTTCTGATCCCGGCAAGTACGCGTCAGGCCGGTTCGGGCTGCCACGTCTTCATCATTGACGGCGGCGGCGAGGGATTGAATTCGGTTTCGTCGAGCGCGGCAAGCGCACGGTCGCGATCCGCCTCGTTGAACTCGCCGGTCGTCAGGCAAAATTCGACCGCGTTGCCGCTGGGGTCGGCAGTGTAGATCGAATGGCACCAATTGTGGTCGATCTCGAACACGCTCAGGCCCGCTGCCTGCCACTTCGCACGCCATGCATTCAGCTCGTCGAGACTGTCAACCGAGAAGGAGTAGTGATTGGTGCCCGGCGGCAGTTTCGCCGCCTTGTTAAGATCGAAAATGTAGTCGTCTGCGTTGGCCGTGTCGTGCAGCTCCCAGAATGCTATGAAGCTGCTGTCGTCGCCGTCCATGCGGTAGAAGAAATGCTTGCCCCAACCGCCGGTCATCACCGGCGCAATTTCGACCTTCACCAGCTCGAATCCCATGATGCCTTCGTAGAAGGCGTGGGTGGCTTTCATGTCTTTCGCGGCAAGCGCGAGGTGGTGATAGGGCATCAGTCTTTCTCCTCATTGCCCGATGGCGTGTCGACCATTGCCATAACATCCTGACTGTCGCCAACGGGCGCCGGCACTTCGACCACCCGCTCTTCGACGTCGTCATATTCGAGCCGAAGCGCTCGGCTCATCACGGCGTGCATCATGTAAGTGCAGGTGATGTAGGTTAGCTCGAGCACTTCCTCATCGCCGAGATGTTCCTTGAGAGCAGCAAAGACTTCATCCGGAACGCGGCCATGCTGCAAGACCAGCGCATCGGTGTAGGCAAGGACCGCGCGCTCGATCGGACTGAAACAGTCGGCCACCTGCCAGGCCGGAATGGCCGCGATCTGCTCTTCGGTCAGGCCGACATCACGCGATGCCTTGCAATGCTGGGAGAACACGAATTGCGAACCGACCGCATAGCCAGCGCGGGTCTGGCCGAGTTCGCGCAGTTTGGGATCAATCTTGCGCTCGGGCGAGCGGTAGAACTGAAATCCTTCGGTGGTGTGCTTGAAGGCGTCTGGGACGATATTGAACACGGTCCACCAATTGCCCGGCGTGCCGGTTGCAGTGCCTGGCTGCTCGACCGGGTCGCGCTCGCCGAACAGGAGGTTGAAGATCTGGTTGGCAAAGGGATTGCCCGCTTCGCGGCCAGCTTGCTTGAGACGCGGCATCAGTGTTCTCTCCTCACCGGCACAGGAATGACCCACCTGTGCCGATCGCTCAAGCTCTTCATTTCGCGATGCCAGGGAAATGGGACTATGTTGCATGAAATCGAACAAATGGTGTGATTGAATCGCGGGTAATTTCCGCCTCCAATTGCGATATGAGTGGTGCCCATAGTGGTCTGCTCAGGGCGCTCGAGATGCGGTTCGAGTAGAAGGGGGCACACAGCTTGAGAGTTACCGATGAAACACGTCGATCCCGCCCCGCTCGTCCGCCAAGTCAACCATGAAGCCGATCTGACCGCGCATGTCGCGCCCAGGACGGTCAGCGACAAGATCGCGTTTCGCTTCGTCAAATTGCTGCGGTTCTTTGCCGATACGTTCTTCGCCAAGCGCTATGGCCACCGGGCTGTCGTGCTGGAGACGGTTGCCGCAGTCCCCGGGATGGTCGGCGGTCTTTGGCAGCACCTCAAGGCGCTGCGCTATATGCGCGACGATGAAGGCTGGATCCGCACGCTGCTCGACGAAGCCGAGAACGAGCGGATGCATCTGATGACTTTCATCGAGATCGCTCAGCCCAATGGTTTCGAGCGGTTCCTGATCGCCGCGGTGCAGCTGATCTTCTACAACCTCTATTTCTTCCTCTACCTGTTCGCCCCGCGCACAGCACACCGGGTGGTGGGATATTTCGAGGAAGAAGCGGTGATCAGCTACACGGCCTACCTGGCAGAGGTCGATGCGGGACGGCATGAGAATGTACCCGCGCCGCAGCTGGCAATCGATTACTGGCAATTGCCGCAGGACGCTCGTCTACGCGACGTGATAATCGCCGTCAGGGCCGACGAAGCCGAGCATCGCGACGTCAATCACGGCTTTGTCGATATCCTCGACGAGCGCCGCGCCGCTTGACCTGATCGTCTCCGCGTGCTGCCTTCTGCTCGCACAGATGAGGGGAGGGCAAAGATGAAAACCAGAGCCGCCGTTGCGTTCGCGGCCAAGCAACCGCTTGAGATCGTCGAACTGGACCTCGAAGGCCCGAAACAGGGCGAAGTGCTGGTCGAGATCATGGCGACCGGTATCTGCCACACCGATGCCTACACCCTGGACGGGTTCGACAGCGAAGGCATCTTTCCGAGCGTGCTCGGTCACGAAGGGGCGGGCGTGGTGCGCGAACTTGGCCCGGGCGTGACCTCGGTCGCGGTCGACGACCATGTGATCCCGGCCTACATCCCCGAATGTCGGCAATGCAAAAGCTGCCTGAGCCAGAAGACAAACCTCTGCACCGCGATCCGCGACACACAGGGCAAGGGCGTGATGCCCGATGGTACCTCGCGCTTCAGCTACAAGGGCGAGACGATCTACCACTACATGGGCTGCTCGACCTTCTCGAACTTCGTTGTGTTGCCCGAAATTGCGGTGGCGAAGATCCGCACCGACGCTCCTTTCGAGACCAGCTGCTATGTCGGCTGCGGCGTGACGACCGGAGTTGGCGCGGTGATCAACACGGCCGATGTCGAAGCCGGGTCGACTGTGGTTGTGTTCGGACTCGGCGGGATCGGTCTGAACGTGATCCAGGGTGCGAAGATGGTCGGCGCGGCGCAGATCGTCGGTGTCGACATCAACCCCGACCGCGCGGCGTGGGGTGAGAAGTTCGGGATGACGCACTTCGTCAATCCCAAGGATGTCGGCAATCTCGTCGAACACCTCGTCAACCTCACCGGCGGTGGCGCGGATTACAGCTTCGACTGCACCGGCAACACCGATGTGATGCGCGACGCGCTGGAGTGTTGCCACCGCGGATGGGGCACAAGCGTCATCATCGGCGTGGCCGAAGCGGGCAAGGAGATCAGCACCCGCCCGTTCCAGCTCGTCACCGGGCGCACGTGGAAAGGGACGGCCTTCGGCGGTGCCCGCGGGCGGACCGACATTCCCAAGATTGTCGACTGGTACATGAATGGCCGGATCGCGATCGACCCGATGATCACGCACCGGCTGTCGCTGGAGGAGATCAATACCGGCTTTGACCTGATGCATGCCGGCGAGAGCATCCGCAGCGTGGTGGTGTATTGAAGAGAGCAGACCGATGACCGATCAATCCCCTAACAAGATCAATCTCGCCGAGAAGCTGGCGCTCTTCTCCGACCAATGGGCACCGCGCATCGCTGCGCGCTACAACGGCAACGAGGTGCGGTTGTCGAAGGTCGAAGGCGAATTCCACTGGCACCAGCACGACGACACGGACGAGTTGTTCCTGGTGCTCGATGGTGAGCTCGACATGGAGTTCCGCGACCGTACGGAACAGCTCTCGGCAGGCGACCTGATCGTCGTCCCCAAAGGCACCGAGCACCGGCCTTGCGCGCGCAAGGGCGAGGTGAAGCTGATGGTCATGGATGCCGACGGCACGCCCCATACCGGCGACGCAGAGACCGCGATTATTCCCGAAGAGATCTGAGCATGCGCGGCGAAGCGGGCCTGATGGCCGACCTGCGTGACCTTGGCATTGAGCATAACGTGCATGAGCATCAGGCGGTCTTCACGGTCGAGGAAAGCCGCGCGATCAAGACCGACATCGCCTGCCTGCACACCAAGAACCTGTTCCTGAAGGATGCGAAGGGCGCGTTCTTCCTGCTCACTGTGCCAGCCGAAGCGCGGATCGACCTCAAGCGTGTTCCTCCCGAGATCGGCAGCAAGCGGCTTAGTTTCGGCAAGGCAGAAGACATGGAGCGCCTGATCGGGATCAAGCCGGGATCGGTAACGCCGCTGGCGATGATCAACGCCGAGCCGGGCAGCATCCAAATGGTGCTCGACGCGACGCTGGCCGTGCCCCATGAGGTCGGCGTTCACCCGCTTCGCAACACCGCGACGATCACGCTGGCCGGGACAGATATCCTCCGGCTGGCAGAGCATTCGGGGCACCGGCCGCTGATTGCCGAGCTCCCCAAGATCGAGGACTAGACCCCAACCACCGTCTGCTCGATGCTGCCGAAGATCGAGTGGTTGTCCTTGTCCCGCATCTCGACCTTCACCGTGTCGCCGGGTGCCATGAAGCGCGTCGAGGGTCCGCCGTCGCGGATCGTCTCGATCATGCGGATCTCGGCGATGCACGAATAGCCGAGACCGCCTTGGCTGACCGGCTTGCCCGGGCCGCCATCCGATCCCTTGTTCGAGATTGTGCCCGAACCGATGATTGAACCCGCGCACAGGTTCCGGGTCTTCGCCGCATGCGCGACCAGCTGCGCCATGTTGAAGGTTGCGTCGACGCCGACCTCTGCGCGACCGAACGCTTCGCCGTTGTAGTCGACCATCAGCGGCAAGTGGACCAGCGAATCCTTCCACGCCTCGCCCAACTCGTCGGGCGTCACGGCAACCGGAGAGAACGCGCTCGCCGGCTTGGACTGGAAAAAGCCGAAGCCCTTCGCGAGTTCGCCCGGGATCAGCCCGCGTAGCGAAACGTCGTTGACCAGCATCACCAGCTTGATGTGGCCCGCTGCATCCTCCGCCGACACACCCATCGGCACATCGTCGGTGATGACCGCGACTTCGCCTTCCATGTCGCAGCCCCAGGCGGTGTCGCCGAGCGGGATGTCTGCCCGCGGCGGAAGGAAGCCGTCGCTGCCGCCCTGATACATCAGTGGATCGTGGTAGAAACTGTCCGGAACCTCGGCTCCACGTGCCTGCCGCACCAGCTCCACGTGGTTGATATAGGCCGAGCCATCGGCCCATTGATAGGCACGCGGCAGCGGCGAATGCGCTTCGCGTTCGTGGAATCGCTCGCACGGAACCACCTCGTGATCGACATCGCGCGCCAGCACTTCAAGCTCGGGCGCGATCCGCTCCCAATCGTCGAGCGCGGCCTGCAGGGTCGGTGCGATATTGTCCGCGGCGCAGTAGCGGGTGAGATCCCTGGAAACGACGACCAGTTTGCCGTCGCGTGTTCCATCGTTGAGCGTTGCGAGTTTCATAAGGGTCAGACCTTGTTCGGATTTTCGGGTTGATTGTCGGGGTGAGCGCGCTGGAAGGCTGGCAGGGCAAGGCAGGCGGCTTCGATACGGGTCGTGTGCGGGGAGGCCGACAAGTCGTATTCAAACCGCCGCGCATTGTAGAGCTGCGGCAAGAGCACAACCTCGAACAGGCCCGGCGCATCGAACAGGAAATCGCCCGTGTCGAGCTGCGCCAATCGCGCTTCAACCGGATCGAGCGTGCGCCTGAGCCAATGCCGATACCAATCGTCGATCTCGTCCTGCGACTTGCCGTATTCGGTCTTGAGATACTTCAGCACCGGAAGGTTCAGCGGCGCATGCAACTCGGTCGCGATTGCATAGGCAAGCTCGCGCACGGTGTAGCGCTGCTCGGCGTCACTCGGCAGCAGCGGCTTGTCCGGATAGGCCTCATCGAGCCATTCGAGCAACGCCATCGACTGCGCCCGGTCGCGGCCATCGGCCTCCAGCATCGGTACCGAGCCGAACGGATTGCGGGCGGTGAATTCTGTACTCTTCTGCTCGGATTCGAGCAGATTGACCGGGACGTTTTCGTGGTCGAGGCCCTTCAGTTCCAGCGCGATGCGCAAGCGGTAGGAGGTCGACGAACGGTAATAGCCGTATAGCTTCATTCGAGCCTCTCCTGCGCGAGACATGGACCGCATGTTACACGGTCCAGAAGCAAAACATTCCGCCCCGCCGAAAGCACATGAAGAGACGCCTTTTCAGTGCTATAAGGGAGGGTGTTGGTGTTCTTCATCAATCGCCCAACCTAGACGATATCGCCGCTGTAGGACAGCGCTGCAAAGATCCCGGTCAAAACGCCGCGATCCCGGTAATCGCGCGGCCGAGGATCAGCGCATGGACATCGTGCGTGCCTTCATAAGTGTTGACCGTTTCAAGGTTCACCGCGTGGCGGATGACCTGATATTCCTCGCTGATCCCGTTGCCGCCATGCATGTCGCGCGCCTGACGTGCGATATCGAGCGCCTTGCCGACATTGTTGCGCTTTACGATCGAGATCATGTCGGGGGCGAACCGGCCTTCATCGATCAGGCGACCAACGCGAAGCGAGGCCTGCAATCCCAGCGCGATGTCGCTCATCATGTCGGCAAGTTTCTTCTGATAAAGCTGCGTCGCTGCGAGCGGGCGGTCGAATTGCTTGCGGTCCAGCCCATATTGTCGCGCGGCGTGGAGACAGAATTCTGCCGCTCCCATCGCACCCCAACTGATGCCGTAGCGTGCGCGGTTGAGGCAGCCGAACGGGCCTTTGAGACCCTGCACATCCGGCAGCAACGCGTCCGCTCCGACCTTGACCTCGTCCATCATGATCATGCCGGTGGTCGACGCGCGCAGCGAAATCTTGCCTTCGATCTTGGGTGCCGAGAGGCCTTCCATTCCCTTTTCAAGGATGAACCCGCGAATGCCGCCGCCATGCTCTTCGGACTTGGCCCATACCACGAACACGTCGGCAAACGGCGAATTCGAGATCCAGGTCTTGCTGCCCGAGATCACGTAGCCGTCGCCATCCTTCCTTGCATAGGTTTTCATGCCCGCCGGGTCGGAGCCTGCATCGGGCTCGGTCAGGCCAAAGCATCCGATCAGCTCGCCACTGGAAAGGCCGGGCAGATATTTGCGTTTCTGCTCTTCCGATCCGTAGGCATAGATCGGGTGCATCACGAGGCTCGATTGCACGCTCGCCATCGAGCGATAGCCGCTATCGACCCGCTCGATCTCTCGCGCGATCAGACCGTAGGCCACGTAGCTCGCGCCGACGCCGCCGTATTCTTCGGGGATCGTCGCGCCGAGCAGGCCGGCCTGGCCCATCAGCGGGAACAGTTCAGGCGCGGATGTCTCTTCACGGAACGCTTCGATCACGCGCGGCTGCAACTCGCTTTGCGCGAAGGCGTGCGCGGTGTCGCGAATCATCCGCTCGTCTTCGGTCAGCTGGCTTTCGAGGTCGAACGGGTCTTCCCAATTGAACGGGACCATGCCTGATGCGGGGCCGCCGGAAGAATGGCCGATCTTTTCGGGGGCGTTCACTGGTTACTCCTGAAACTTGTTTCGATTCCCTCTCGCAGG
>CAZJZO010000094.1:0-15366 GCA_964550495.1 uncultured Porphyrobacter sp.
GTCAGGTCCGGAAGGAAGCAGCCCAGGTGAATTGCGGCGGGTCGCTCGGCTCCTTCATCGTTTGCGCTGAGCCGCACAACTTTCATGCATCGCTGTCATGACAAAGCTGCGCCAAGCGCCTAGCTTGCCGACGTGACTGATTCCGATCCCGATCTGACCGAGCCAGAAGAAGACAACGCACCAACCGCCGCCGAGCTTGAGGCGGCCGGTCAATCCGCGATGTTCGGTGATCCGGAACCTGCGCCCAAGCCAGCTGAACCTGCGACTGAACCTGCTCCCGCGCGCGTTGAGGAAAGCAATCAGCCGTACCGCGTGCTCGCGCGCAAATATCGTCCGCAGACCTTCTCCGAACTGGTCGGTCAGGAGCCAATGGTGCGCACGCTCGCCAACGCGATCGAACGCGACCGGCTGGCGCATGCCTTTCTGATGACTGGCGTCAGGGGGGTCGGGAAGACCTCGACTGCGAGGCTTATCGCCAAGGCGCTGAACTGTGTCGGTCCGGATGGTGAAGGGGGCCCGACAATCGATCCTTGCGGACAGTGTGAACCGTGCAGGGCAATTGCCGAAGGGCGGCATATCGACGTGATCGAAATGGACGCCGCGTCGCACACCGGTGTCGATGACGTCCGCGAAATTATCGAACAGGTTCGCTACGCGGCGGTTTCCGCGCGCTACAAGATCTACATCATCGATGAGGTTCACATGCTCTCTCGCAACGCTTTCAATGCGTTGCTCAAGACACTCGAAGAGCCGCCAGCGCATGTGAAATTCCTGTTCGCGACGACCGAGGTCGAAAAGCTTCCGGTAACCGTGCTGAGCCGGACGCAGCGTTTCGATCTCCGGCGAATTCCTGCAGCGCTCCTGGTTGAGCACTATGGCAAAGTGTGCAAGCTCGAAGGAGTCGAAGCCGAAGAAGAAGCGCTGCGCATCATTGCCAGCGCTGCCGAAGGCTCGGCGCGCGATGGCTTGTCGATCCTCGACCAGGCGATCGCTCACGCCGATCTTGATACCGATGGCAAGGTCACCGCAGCGCGGGTTCAGGACATGCTGGGCCTCGCCGACAAAGGCGCGCAGCGCAAGCTGCTAGGCGCTTTGCTCGAAGCCGATGCGAATGCCCTGCTTGCCGGGATCGATGAGCAATATGCCCTTGGGGTCGAGCCGCTCGCGCTCATGCGCGCGCTGATGGACCTGGTCCACAAGATCACCGTCGCGCAGGTTTCTGGCGGCAAGCCCGATGCTCCAAGCGAAGAGGAACGAGGCGCGCTGGCGGAATTTGCCCGGCAGCTGAGCGCGTCGCAGTTGCATCGCCTGTGGCAATTGCTGCTGAAGGGTCACGAAGAGGTTCGCCAAGCGCCCGATCCGCTTGTGTCGATGCAAATGGCGCTATTGAGGGCGCTGCATGCGTCCGAGATGCCTGACCCTGGCAAGCTGACCAAACGGCTGGAAGAACTGGCTGCCAAGGGCGCAGCTGCCGGTGAGGGCGGCGCCGCAGCTGGCGACGCCACGTCCGCGCCAACCGGCTCGCTCGAATGGTCGGACCTCGTGGATCGCGTCGACAATGCCGGACAATTGCGAGTGGCGCAGATGATGCGAGATCGCATTCGCGTGATCGAGCTTGCGCCCGAACGTTTGATTTATGAGCCGGCAGACGATTTTTCCGATGACCCGGCTCCTGACATTCGCGACGCGCTGTTCAAGCTCACCGGGATGCGTTGGCGTATTGAAAAAGGCAGCGGCAACGCCCAACCTTCACTGCGAGAGCAAGCGGAGAGCGAGGCTGCGGCTGCGGCCGAGCGCATTCGTTCCGACCCCTTGGTCAAAGCCGCATTCGAAGCCTTTCCTGACGCGGAGCTGATCGAGCCGAATACATCCAACTCGCTTGGAGCAGCCAGGGCCACGGGCGGCAGATAACCCAATGGAGAATTCAAAATGAAGTCGATGGAAGAGATGATGCAGGCCGCTCAGCAGGCGGCTCAAACGATCCAGAATCAGATGAATGACATGCAGGTCAAACTCGATTCGATCGAAGTCGAGGGCACCGCTGGCGGCGGGTTGGTAAAGGTCCGTGCAACTGCCAAGGGCCGCATCCTCGGTGTGTCGATCGACGACAGCCTGATGGTCAAGGAAGAGAAGAACATCGTCGAAGACCTTGTGACTGCGGCCTTCAACGATGCGCGCGACAAGGCCGATCGCGTTTCGGCTGAAGAGATGAAAGAGATGCAGAGTGGCATGGGCCTGCCGCCAGGATTCAACCTGCCCGGCATGGGATAGAATTCCGCTTTTGCCTGCCCGTAGAGGGAGTTTCCTCTAGCGCCCGATTCGGCGCGCGGGACGCTTGAGACCGACCGTCACCGGCTTGTGCTGGCGCTTCCCTGTGGCCTTGCCAACGTTTGGATAGGGGATGGGGACCGGCGAGGGCGCCTTGACGAGACAGTACGACGGCGAAGAGCCTCTTCCGGGTGGGACACACTCGATTTCCCCGGTCGGTTTCACCGGGTTGTTCGCCAGGCGCTGGTCCATTTTGCCGAGCGTGTTGGGACCGCAGCGCCCGTCCCATTGGCTCATCTGTCCGGGGAATTCCTGTTTCTGGAAGTCACGCACTGCGCCTTCCGTTTCCGGCCCATAGAGGCCATCGGGTTCGGCATCCGGCCCCTGCTTGAATGATTTGGGCAACGCGAATCCGAAGCGCGCAAGTGCTTTCTGGATCCGCTGCACCGCCCCCTTGTCATCGTCGGGCGGCCGCTTCCTGATCGATGGAGGGCCATCTGACGCCTGCTGAAGCCGCGCGTTGCCGGTCAAGAGCGCTGATTTGAGCATTTTAGTCCCTTTCTGAACCGAGGCCTGTCGGTTTCACATCGTGTCGTCGATCAGGCTCGCAGCGATAAGCGTCGGCCGAAGCTTCTTCTCCTTGCTCTTGTGGACGAGCGCGATGGCTGTCGCCCAAGCCTTTTGCTTGACCGGAAATCTCGTCGGCTGGCTATGCGTGTCCTTGTCGTATTTGTGCTGGATCTTTTTGACATCCAATGTCGCGAACAGCGCGTTGAATTCCTCTGTCGCCTCTTCGACGGTGTCGAATTCCTTGCCCTTGAGTGCATTGAACGCTTCGCTGCAATCCCGCGCAGCGAGCACCCCGATCAGGTAATGCAGCTGCTCATGCTTGAGCAAATCGTCCTGCATATCCTTGGGAAAATCGAAGACGAAATTGGCGACCCAGCAGTCGGGATGCATCCTGGTGGTGATGGTCGGGTTCTGACTCATCTTGTATTTTTCACCGTCGTCCGACCAGACTTTGGCAGCCGTATACGAGTAGTCGACATCGGTAAGCGCAGCCTGAACCGACTCGCCCGGCTCAGGCGGATCCTTGTCCAGATGGGTGAAATCTTTCCACTTCAGCTTCTTGGTGAGTGCGTTGGCTGGCGCGAGTGGCATATCGGTCTCCTTCGGCAAGGCCAAAGATGGGCGTGGCTTGGGTGCGACCGATCTAGTTTTTGAACGCCTAGCAGATATTGCGCGAAGGTGTAACTGTCAGTTGTCTTATGCGTTCGATAGCGCTGCAGACGGCCAGTTCGCACCGCTTCCACAGCTTCCTCATCCAAGCCATTGCGAGCCTGTATCGCGGTACCCATATTCCCTGGCAAAGGCGCACCCAAATGGTGTCCACGGATAACAATCGATGACTCAACACTTTCCTCTCCTCCCTCTGCGCGACATTGTCGTCTTCCCGGGCATGGTCGTCCCGCTTTTCGTCGGTCGTGATAAGTCGGTTGCGGCTCTCGAAGCAGCCATGGAATCGAGCAAGGACATTTTCCTGCTGGCCCAACTCGATCCCGCTTGCGACGATCCCGAAGCCGATGATCTCTACGATGTCGGGGTCGCCGCGCAGGTTCTGCAAATGCTGAAATTGCCCGATGGCACCGTGCGCGTGCTGGTCGAAGGGACGCACCGCGGGCAGATCGCCACCTTGCGTGCCGAGGGCGATTACGTGCTCGCCGAGGTGGAATTGCTCGAACCGGAAACGGTCGCCGGCAGCGAAGTCACGGCATTGATGCGCCAGGTTGTCGAGCAGTTTGGCGAGTATGCGAAGCTCAACAAGAAGCTGGGTGAAGACGCCAACATAGATCTCACCGACGTCGACGATGCCGGCCAGCTGGGAGACACGATCGGCGCGGCATTGAATGCCAAGGTTTCCGACAAGCAAGCGCTGCTGACCGAAGCCAATCCGCTGAAGCGGCTGGAACTGGTCATGGCCTTCATGGAAGGCGAACTGTCCGTCCTGCAGGTCGAACGCAAGATCCGTGGCCGTGTAAAGCGGCAGATGGAGAAGACCCAGCGCGAATATTATCTCAATGAGCAGATGAAGGCGATCCAGAGCGAGCTGGGCGGCGGTGATGGCGAAGAAGGCGACGAGATCGCCGAGCTCACGGAGAAGATCGAAAAGACCAAGCTATCCAAGGAAGCCAGGACCAAGGCCAAATCCGAGCTGAAGAAACTCAAAGGCATGCAACCGATGAGCGCCGAGGCGACCGTCGTTCGCAACTATCTCGATATTCTGCTCGGGCTGCCATGGGGCAAGAAATCGCGCGTCAAGAAGGACATCGCGAAGGCACAGACCGTCCTCGATGCGGATCACTACGGTTTGGAGAAGGTCAAGGATCGGATCATCGAATATCTCGCGGTGCAAGCGCGGACCAACAAGCTGAAAGGACCGATCCTGTGTCTTGTCGGCCCACCAGGGGTGGGTAAGACGTCGCTCGGCAAGTCGATCGCCAAAGCCACCGGACGCGAATTCGTGCGCCAGTCACTGGGCGGCGTTCGCGACGAGGCCGAAATTCGCGGTCACCGCCGGACCTATATCGGCTCCATGCCGGGCAAGATCGTCAACAATCTGAAGAAAGCTGGAACCAGCAACCCGCTGTTCCTGCTCGACGAGATCGACAAGCTCGGCCAGGACTTTCGTGGCGATCCGGCCTCGGCGCTGCTTGAGGTTCTCGATCCGGAACAGAACAACAAGTTCCAGGACCACTATCTCGAGCTCGATCTCGACCTGAGCGACATCATGTTTGTCACAACCGCAAACAGCCTCGATCTGCCTCAGCCGCTGCTCGATCGGATGGAGATCATCCGGCTCGAAGGCTACACCGAGGATGAAAAGGTCGAGATTGCGAAGCGCCACCTGATCAAGAAGCAGGTCGAACAACACGGCCTCAAGCAGGACGAATTCGAGCTGACCGAAGACGGGTTGCGCGATCTGATCCGCTACTACACTCGCGAGGCCGGTGTGCGCACGCTGGAACGTGAAATCGCCCGCTTGTGTCGCAAGAGCCTGCGCAAGATCCTGGAGAAGGAAGCGACCAGCCTGCGCATAACGCCGGAAAATCTTGGCGACTTTGCCGGCGTCCGCAAGTTCAAGCACGGAATGTCGGAGGACGAGGCCCAAGTCGGTACCGTTACCGGGCTTGCCTGGACCTCGGTGGGGGGCGAATTGCTCACCATCGAAAGCGTCACGACACCGGGCAAGGGCGAGATCAAGACCACCGGCAAGCTTGGTGAGGTTATGAACGAAAGCGTCGCGGCTGCCTTCAGTTTCGTGAAATCGCGGGCGCCGACATACGGCATCAAGCCTTCGCTGTTTCAGCGGAAGAACGTCCATATCCACTTGCCCGAAGGGGCAGTGCCAAAGGACGGCCCGAGCGCCGGGATCGGCATGGTCACGTCGATAGTGTCGACCCTGTCCGGAACCAAGGTGCGACCGGAAGTGGCGATGACCGGTGAGGTGACACTGCGCGGACGGGTTCTCGCAATCGGCGGATTGAAAGAGAAACTTCTGGCAGCGCTGCGGGGTGGGATCGAGAAAGTCTTGATCCCCGAAGACAACGTGAAGGATCTCGCTGAAATTCCCGACAACGTGAAAGAGGGCCTGGAAATAGTCGCGGTGAGCCACGTCGATCAGGTGCTGGAGCATGCCTTGATGGAGTTGCCGGTGCCGATCGAATGGACCGAGGAGGATGAGCTCGCAGCTCAGGCTGGGAATCAACCAAGTCCCTCTTCTGGTGAGGGAAAAGCCTCGGGTTCGGACGCGCCGACCGCGCATTGAGCGACCGCGCTATCGAAGGTGCCGTAATGGTCTAGGTGTTCGTGCTGATTGCTTGGTGCGATTTCGCCGGAAACCGCCTTGGTTGCATCGACTCGTCGCAATTGCGGTTGATTCAGTCAAAAACGGCGCTTTTCCGGGCGTTTTACCTTTGACAGCTTCCCTAAAAACGTCTCAGTTTACGCGCTTTCGGAGAGGCGATTCACCACATCCGAGGTTGCTTCAAGAACTAGGGGGTTCCCACTATGAACAAAAATGATCTGATTGGCGCAGTCGCTGCATCGACGGGCCTTTCCAAGAACGATGCATCGAGCGCTGTTGAAGGCGTATTCGACGCGATCACCAAGGCTCTTTCGGGCGGGGACGAAGTCCGTCTGGTCGGGTTTGGAACGTTTTCGGTCGCGAAACGAAAGGCCTCGACCGGCCGCAACCCGCGCACTGGCGAGCCGATGACGATCAAGGCCTCGAACCAGCCCAAGTTCAAGGCGGGCAAGGGGCTCAAGGACGCCGTCAACTGATCATCGAGTTTCCGGCGCTTCGCCTCGCGCCGACCAATTTCGACCCCGTCAAGTCCGGTGATTTGGCGGGGTCTTTCTATGGCCTTCAGGCGCGATTCAACGCGACATATCGATCAGCGCGGTCGGCGCCGATTGGGTGCGCGGTGAGATGTCCCAGGTGAGCATTTCGCCGTTGGGCGTCGGGTTGGCGCCCTCGTCGGTGTTGTTCGCCCGGATGTTTCCGCTGGTCACGATCGTGAACGTGCCTTCGAGCGTCGGGATATTCGGAACCTTTTCTCCGCCCTCTGCATCGGGTTCACCCAGGTTCGCGAGATTCGCCATACCTGGCATCCCTCCCATCATCGCGCCCATCGGGCCGCCGCTGTTCTGTGCTGCAAAACCTGGCGCGTTGACCCGAACGACATTCTCGTCGCGCATGATCATCTGGACAAACGGATTGGTCGGCGGGAACCCTTCGATCACCGGGAACATGAAGTCATGCGAAAGACTGCCGGTGATCGAATAGCTGACGTCAAACACGCCTTCGCCCTTGTCTTCAACTCGGTTCCAGCCCTTCTGTCGAAGCAGCAATTTGGTAAGTTCAGCCGACGCTTCGGGATCGTTCGGGTTGATGCCGCCCATGATGGCTGACATTTGTTCGGCCTCGCGCGCATTCTTGGCCGCCCGGGCCTCCGCACCCGCTTCCCATTCGGCGCGCTGTTCAGCCTCTTCCTCGGCCGTGCATTCGCGCTCTTCGAATGTTTCTTCGTCCCAGCAATTGGCGCTGAACGTGTCATTGGCCGCTCCCAACGCGGCAAGATCCGCCAGCGCGAGGAAGAAGATCTCGCCTTCATAGGTGAAGGTGAACTGGTCCTCTTCCATCAGGATCAATTCGGAGGTGAACTTTCCCGGCGTGATGAAACAGCCGCTGAGCAACAGCGACAGACCGGCCAGCAATGCGGCAGCGCGAAGGCGGATTGGCGAATGGGCGGTCATAGATTCATTCTCCCGGCAAAGGATGTTTTGGTCGCATCTGCGGCTCTAACCGCGCGTCGCGACGGCGTATAACGCAATTGCCGCCGCGTTAGAAACATTCAGGCTTTCGACGGCCGAAGCGATCGGCAGTTTGGCCAGGGCATCGCAATGGCTTGCGATGTTATGGCGCAGGCCTTCGCCTTCCGCGCCAAGCACCAACGCTACCGGGCCGGCGGTCAACCCTTCGGCAAGAGTGGTTTCGGCCTCTCCTGCCAGGCCGATCCGCCAATAGCCGGCTTCGGCCAGTTCATCGAGTGCGCGTGCGAGGTTTACGACCCGGACCCAGGGAATGGTCTCCAGCGCACCCGAAGCGGACTTCGCCAGCACACCGCCTTCAGGTGGGGTGTGTCGATCCTGCGTGACGATGGCGGCTGCATCGAACGCTGCCGCCGAGCGCATGATTGCCCCGACATTGTGCGGATCGGTGACCTGGTCGAGCACAATGACAGGCCGCGCCGGTTCACCGGTCGCGACTTCATCGAGAAATACGGATTCGAGCGGCTCGCTTTCGAGCACCAGGCCCTGATGCGGCGCATCCTTGGCCACAAGGCGGGCCAGATCGGTGACGTCGGCATACTCAACCGGGAAATCGGGCGGCAGCTCGCCGTCGAGGGAGTCGATGCCTTCACGGGTCGCCCACAGTTTGCGGTGCTGACGCTCGGGATTCTTGAGCGCTGCTTCGACCGGGTGACGTCCCCAAAGGCGCACATGGCCTGCGGTTCCGCGCCCCGATCCGCGTCCGCCCTTCATCCGTCCCGCACGTCCGCGAAGTGCCCGTTTTTTGTCGCCTTTGGCCATCCCTAGTCCTGATAATCGGTTCAGTGGGCCTCCCCTGCCAGCAGCCCCATTGACAGGCAAGCGCCGCTTCGCCAAAGGGGCGCGTCTCGGCAGCAAGACCGCGTGCGGTCTCGCACCAAATTTACTGGAATACGTTCCAGCAAGCCTCGTGTGGACAGGTGGCCGAGTGGTTAAAGGCAGCAGACTGTAAATCTGCCCGCGCAAGCGTACGCTGGTTCGAATCCAGCCCTGTCCACCACCTTTCTTTCTTTTCAGTGACTTAGGTGTTCAGGTTGGACATTTGGGAGCTTTTTGTGGGCTACAGAGGATGGTTGGTCACCAGTAAATCTCTGATATTCATGAATAATGTGAGACGGTGATGGCCTTCAACCATATGGTAGTCTAAAGCACCTCCACAGAGGCTGGGGCCAACGCAATGACGGCCTCGACTTGACCGACTTTTCGTCTATTTGACTTGTCCCAAGAAGAACTAACTGGGGGCAACATTGCTTGATTTACTAGATCGAGGAGCTGAATTAGAATTGGTTTCAGAGCTTCTTGTGAAAGAGGCAAACCATCGGACCGATCGATCCTATGTCTTGTCTATTGATTCCGCCTACGGAAAAGGAAAGACGCACTTTCTCGGTCTGCTGGAGCAGAAACTAAGAGAAAACCACTTGGTTGCGCGAGTGGACGCTTGGGTAGATGATGCCGATGGCGAACCTGCGATCGCGGTGATGGCGGCCATCCAAACGGAACTTGAGCCTTACCTTTCTCGAAGCAGCAAATTGAAGGAGAAAGCGGCGGTAGCGACGCGTAATATCGGACCCCTGTTGCTTTCCATGTTCATGGGTAGCTTGACGAAGGCGGGTTCCAAGTATGTTGGGTCCGAAGCTCTGGAGGCAATGGAAGACCTTCTCGAGGTTCCTGATTGCTCAGCAAGCGCTGAAAGCGATGCGATCGCAGCGGGCGCGGAAGAGGCGGTCGATGAGTTTGGAAGCAAGATAGCCGAGTTGGCCGACCGGAGGGTGAGACGAGCGATCACCGAGTATCAGAAGAGGAAGCAATCCCGACTACTATTCAAGCAAAGCATGGCCGATCTTTTGAAGCATGCCGCATCGCTCAAATCTGCACCGAATGCACCGTTGATTGTCATCATCGATGAGTTGGATCGTTGCCGTCCTGACTATGCGATAAAGGTGCTTGAAGAGATAAAGCACTTCTTCGACGTGCCAGGAGTCGCCTTCGTTCTTGCAATGTATGGAGACCAACTGGCGCATAGTGTGAAAGCGATTTATGGATCGGAATTCAACAGCAAAGAGTATCTCAGACGCTTTTCAGATCGGACCTACGAGCTTCGCGAAAAGAGTATGGACGAACTCGTAGCAACGAGAATGGCAGCATATGGGCTTGATGCAGCTAGGCTGCGGCATCCTTCTCTCATTCCATCGTCAGACTCTGCATTCCCAGATTCAGCACGCCTAATCGCGGGTCTTTGTAATGTATTGAGCCTGACAGTCCGCGAAGTCGAGGCTGTAATGGATGGACTACGCCTCTTTATGTCCCGCTGGGATCACCGGACTCCGGTAGAGCTCATTTTCTTAATCCCGAAACTGGCTAGTGTTGTTCGACGGGGAAGGGCCTCAAATGGACATGGTCTAATAACGACTCAAGGTCACCTTCCTTTCTCGCCATCTGTTGTTCCCAAGGAGAGAAACGTCCGTGATCTCTACACGACATTCACCGCGTGCGCGAACCAAAGCATTCAAGACCTCGCAGGTGGCCATTGGCAACAGCCGAACTACGCACATAAATATCTTCAAGAAGGATTTGTAGATGAGTATCGCAACCGAAGTCCTCTTGCTTCAGCAGACGCTTCTGAACTCTCGGTGTTGAGTGAGTATGATGCCCGAGTAGAACTGATCGATGGCTTGCTCGATCATTCGTCAAGTTAGTCAACCGCCAATTGTGTTCTGGATCGGCGATCAGAGGCTTGGCCGAAGTTGGTTGGACATTGAAAGGCCGGACACAGAGGGCTTGCGTGGGCTCTAAGGGCAAGTTGGACAACGCTAGGCCATTGAAATCGTCAATTTGCTGGCGGCCAGCCCTGTCCACCATTTCCTTCCGCTGCATTGGTTCGCATTCGCGTCTGGCGGATGCGAGATCGCGGCGAAGCCGCGCGTAACGGTGCGTTGGATCATTCCCACGCGTCGCGCTGAGCCAGGCATGGTCATTCGGCAGCACCAATTCGCGGGCTAATTGTGTCTGAACTGTTGGGCTTCGGAGAAGCTTTGCGGGTGATAATCTTCGCTCAGGCCCGCCTTTTCGGCGATGATCCGGGGCAAGTTGCTGCGCCAGTACAGGCTTTGCTCTTCAAGAGCGTGCATGTCGCGATCGAGATGCTTCTTGGGACATCCACCCCAGCATATCGGGAGAAACGAACATTTCGAGCAGTTGGGCAGCGTTGTCGGATCGAACGCTTCCCACCAGGCGCTGTCTTTGGCGTTTTCCGACATTTGGTTGTCGAGCGAACCGACTTCCCGGTCGGTCTCTCCAACCTGAAGGCCGCAGCGGTAGATCTTCCCGTCGGCACCGATCACGGAGGAGCTGTTGCCGAGGGCCGCACAGACCGATGTCTTGGGATAGGGATATCCGTCAGGCACTTCGGACTCCTCGACCTTTCCGATGCCATCCATCTTGTTGCGCACCTGTTCGCGCAGCGCATCATACTCCTCAAGGCTCAATTCGGCGTTCCGCATAAAGGCCGAGGAATCGGTGTAGGCAGCCAGCCGAGCGGGCTGGAAGACTGCGGGCTTCGGACCGGCAAACCACCCGCGCTCATCGGCCATTTCAATGAATGGCATCAGATCGGAGGAGTTCTTGCGATCGATATTGAAACGGAGGTCGACCTGAATTTCGCCGGCCAATTGGTCGACCAGATTCACCGCCGCGTCGAACGAGCTGAGAAAGATGCGGTTGTTTCGATGCGTGTAGCCGCTTCTGATCCGGCGCCGCTTGTCATGATGCGCACGCATGCCGTCGAATGAAATCTGCACCTGTCGGATCTTGTGACGCTTCACGAAGTCGACGGGATCGTCCGGCCACAATGTCCCGTTGGAAATGATCGATGCGCTGTAGGTCACCCCGTGATCCGAACAGAAGCTCTGGATCGCCGCAGAGGCGGTTTCGAGGAATTCGAAATTCAGTAGGGGCTCGCCTCCGTACCAGTCGACATGGAGCCGGCTCCTGCCTTGATCGACAACATCCGCCTTGAGCCTCGCTAAAATCTGGGAGACTTGATCTCCGGCAAGCTCGAACGTTTGGCGGTCTTCGTAGCAATAATAGCACCCGAGATTGCAATCCATCGTCGTGGTGATCGTGAGGACAGCCGGCGTCTTTGCTCGAGCTCCCAAGAAGCGCTCTTTAATTGCGGCGAGCTCGTTGCGGGCGCGGTCCGGTGGAACGAGGAATCCTCCGAGCAGCAATTGGTCGAGCAATTCCGACGGAAGCATGGCCGCATCCACCAGGCTTCCGCTTTGCTCAAGCGTAGCCGCGAGGGTTTCGCAATCGTCCCCCGACAAGGTGATCATCGCGCCGCTCGAAGAGTTGTAGATCGCGGTCGCATCTGCCTTCGCCGATCGAACGGCGAAGTTGTAGTCGGAAATCCGGTAAGCCAGATTCAATCTCGCGTCATGCGTGGTCGAACAAGATACCTAGGATACGTCCACGATCGCGAGACAAGTCGAAGTGCCGCCGCAAAGTCTGGCAGCTATTCCCTTCGCTTCGCCGAGTTCAGGTGTGACAAGCTTGGTGGCCACGACGTCCAATCGCATTCCTGGCTCCAGCTTGACGACAGGACGTTCATCATCCGACACAATCAATTGTGCCGTTGTCTTTCCTGTCCGTTCGTTCTCAACCATCGAGTCCTCCCTTATGTCTTGATTGCGATAGCATTTTCCTGACGAGTTGGGAACAGAATCCGTGTTTAGGAAAGAACACTGTCAGAAAGGCGCAAGTTGTTCTCGCAGCTGGGCGGCAGACCGCGTTAGTACTGCCTCAATGGACACGAATGCAGTCGGAAGAAGAAAGTCTACGTATCTTCGATTGAGGGGCGATCAACCCCGATAGCGGCTTCGCTTAAAACTCGAAGCCCCAGCGCCGGTATTTGCGCGCAATCGACGGGCTCCGGGCAATAGCCGATGCGATATTGCTCTCTCCCTCGCTGTTGCCGAGCTCCCGCAGGATCAGTCCGCGCAGCAGCAGGGTTTCGGTTTGCTCGGGATTCAGTTCGAGGGCTGCCTCGGCATCGGCCAGAGCTTCCTCCAGCCGTCCGGTGCGCAGGAACGCCAGGGCCCTGCTGTCGAGCGCCATCGCGGTGTTCTTCGAATTCTCGACTGCCTTGGTGCAAACCGGGATCGCATCGGAAAGAGCGATTTGCCAGGTACCCATGAACCAGCACTTGGAATTGAGCACGTCCGGGTTGTTTGGCGCATCGAGCACCAGATCGGCGAGTAGTGCGAGGCCGGCGGATCCATTCCCATCCACCGCTTCGACATCGGCCATCGCATAGGCGAGCGACCGGCGGGTATCTTCATCGCCATCGACTTCAGCCAGAAGGTCGCGGGCTTCGGTGATCTCGCCAAGATCGGTCAGCATCCTGGCGAGCTGGATCGCCCGGTCATGCGACGGATCGAGCGCGTAAGCCTCTTCGAGATCGGCTCGGGCGCTTTGGAGGTCGAGCAGTTCCTCATGGATGAACGCCCGCTGTTCAAACATACGCGCCGTCGCTTCGATATCGATAGCGCTGTTCATGTCTTCGAGAGCGCCTGCGAAATCGTAGGTATCGTAGCGGAAGCTTGCGCGATTGAGGTACGGACGCGTTTCTTCCGGATCGTCCGCGATCAGGCGGCCCATGGCGGCATCGATCGGAGCGAGGACGGAGCGATCGGCGCCTTCGGCAAAACGCCAGCGTCGCGGGACACCTTCCGGTGCAATCAACTTGACCTGCGATCGAGCCAGCTGCGAGGACTTGCGGCGTTCGGCACGGAATTCCTCCGCAGGGATCTCCCCGCCAAGGCTGGTCTGCTCTTCCTTGATCAAAAGGTTGCGACCATCAAGTTCTACCGTACGTTCGAAGCGTTGTCCGGCAACCGTCAGGTCGAGCTCCTCCCCACCGCGAAGTTCGAACGCTTCCTCCGTTTCCGGAAGCGTGATTCGGAACAGTGCCGTGGCGCTGTTTGGCGGACGCACTCTGGCTGGCAGGTTGCGCCAGGCCTTGCGCGAACGATCGGGGGAAAACTTGAACGAACCCGACGGCAAGCGAGGCTCGTACTCGCCGGTGGTGCCGTCAAACGAAAGGAGCGGCGGCAGGATCGCATCGACCACGACAGTGGCTTCGCTGTCGTCGTCGCCTTCTTCGATCCTCACATCGAGGACACTGACGCGTCCGTTGACCAAGCGGCGGAAAGCGCCGGCCATCCGCTGCTTGTTGTCGTCGGTCACTTTCTCCGAGGCGGCGTTCATTTGCGCCGCTCGCGGACCGATCATGGACATCTTTGCGGTGCCGAGGATCGGCAGGTCGCCGCCGAGGCTCGCATCCATGATCAGCTCGATACCCATATCCGCGACACGGGGCATTTCCTGGACGATTTCTTCGAGTTCAGCGCCGCCCTCGCGGAGCGCCAGGGTGTAATAGAACGGTGGCACATTGCCGACCACGTCGACATTGGCGCCGAGGCTGGTTCCATCCATGTAGTATTGCTGGCCATCGATCGTTGCCCGCACCAGGACGTGGTTGAATGCGCCGGGCAGGGGCAAGGAGGTGGCGACAAGCTCTCCGCGATTGGTCGATGCCAGGACGGCTTCCGCTTCGATGCCCAATTCGTCGAGGATAGCGAGCAGGATTACGGTCTTCGCCTTGCAATCCCCGTACTTCTTCTCCCACGTGGTTGCGACATCCTGGGGCAGGTAATTGCCACCATCGAGCCCGTTGAGAAGATAGCGAATGTCTTCCTGCACCAGCTCAAGCGCTGCCACCGCTCGGTCGAGCTCGGTTCCGGGCATCGCGGCGATCGCATCGACCTTGGCCTTGAGGTCGTCCAGCCCTTTGAGCGCGCCGTCGACCTTGTAATAGGGTGCCATAACGCTGGAGACTTCGCTCCAGTTCTCGAACGTGCCGAGCTGGAGCAATGTCGGCCTGCGAAACCGGGCTGGCGCGTCGAATGGGAAATCCTCGCCTTCGGGCAAGGGTAGCGTAACGCTCAACCAGTTATGCCCGTCGCGCTGCTCGGGGGCTCCGATCTCGAAATCGGGACCGGCCTGAAACCGGACATCAAGGTCTTCCGACCAGGACGCCAGCACTCGGGCATAGTCCGCAACTTTGCCGGGCTCGCGCCATAGAAACGACTGGCTCTGGACTTCACGACCGAGGGCCTGATCCGAATTGGTCACCGAATAGCGCATTCGCAATTCGTCCCCGACCTGCAGGCCCGGTACCGACATGGTTGCCGTCAAGGAACCATCGATGATCCTTCGTTCGAGCAGCCGCTCGCGCCGGAGCACTTCCATCCGTTCGCCCTGCTCGATCACGTCGATGGTTTCGCCTTCGCGCAGGATCGAGATTTCGTGCACGATCAGATCGCCCTTATCAGGCAGCCATTGTGCGGTGAGCGTCCCGACCTGGCCCAATTCAGCGAGCGAGGATAGGCGATAGACGGTGTCGGAATATTCCCACAGGCGACCGTCTTCGATCCGGATCTGCTTGTCCTGCACCACCAGATTGTTCGATGGATCGCGTTCGACCATGTCCAGATCGACTGGCTCGATCCAGTCGGGTGCATCTTCGTAGACCACTTCTTCGCCAGCGAAAGCCGGGATCGCGGTTGATGCCAGCAACAGGCACGCAGCGCTGGTGATGGAGCGTGGCAAACGTGCGCCTGAACCCTTGCGTGTGGATGAAGTGCGCGC
>CAZJZO010000095.1:0-15302 GCA_964550495.1 uncultured Porphyrobacter sp.
TGCTGCGCAGCGCGAATGCGCAACTTCGGCTTATGTCATTCGAAGGAGACGCCTACGCTGCCCCGACAGGACATGAAGCCGTGCCTGTCCAAGGCCCGGGGATCATGCATGTCTGTTTCCAGGCAATCGAAGAGGTTGAAGCCTATTCCCGCGCAATCGCTGCGGGCGCATCGACAATCGGCAATCCGGAGCCGGTGACGCTGAATCCGCGCAATCCGGTCAAGTACGGCTATATCACCGACCCGAACGGTATCGTGACCGAGGTCGAAGAAGTCGACGTGTCGCAGCTCGAATTGCCCGAGCCACCTAAAAACAACATCCGCATGCGCCATGTCGCCTTCGCCACACCGGACCTCGAAAGAATGGCATCCTTCTGGTCAGCGTTCCTCGGCGGACAGGAACCGCGTCGGATTGGAAATTGGTTCAGCATCTCGGGCGACAATATCGATGCGGTGTCCGGCATTCCGGGGAGCGAGATTGAGATGGCATGGTTCCAACTGCGCAATCTGGAAATCGAGATTGCTCAGTATCACAGCCACGCGACCGAGTTGCCTGTCGCACCGCGTCCGCTCGATGCGCCGGGCTATAACATCGTCGTCTTCGACGTGACGGATCTCGACAAAGCGCGCCAGCGGCTGATCGATGCAGGTGGGACGATGCTCGAAGGAACCGGCTCGCTCGATGGGGCATCGATCGCCTTTGGCCGCGATCCCGATGGCAATCTGATCGGCCTCCAGTCGCTTCCGAAAAGCTCGATCTATTCGGCCAAGAACTTCGCCGACCAAGGCATTTAGGGGAATTCGCATGTTTGATCTTTCTGGCACGGTTGCGCTGGTAACCGGTGGCAATGGCGGGCTGGGTCTCGCCTATGGTCGCGGACTGGTGAAGGCGGGAGCAAAGGTCGCGATCTGGGGACGCAACGAAGAAAAGAACAATGCCGCGGTCGCCGAATTGCGCGGGCTCGGCGGGGAAGCCGAAGCTTGGGTGTGTGACGTCACCGATGAAGACGACGTCAATTCCCGTTTCGCCGAAACGCTCGAACGCTTCGAGCACATCGACAGCGTATTTGCCAATGCCGGCGGTGGCGGCTTTCGCGGTGCGTCGCACAAGACGAGCCGCGAGGACTGGTTAGGGACCATCGATCTCAACCTGATGAGCGTGGTGCACACTTTCTCTGCCGCTACAACGCATATGCTCGCCCGCAAGCAGGGTGGGAGACTGATCGTAACGTCGTCGGTGGCGTCTCTGGTCGGGACCGGAGGGGCCGCAGGCTATTCCACCACCAAGGCAGCAGTTGTGGGGCTGGTGCAAGCATTGGCAGTGGAACTCGGCACTGCCGGCATTCGCGCGAACGCGATCTTGCCCGGGTTCATTGAAACCGAGATGTCGCTCGACACTACACAAGCGTTTCAGGATGCCGCTCGGCGACGTTCCGCGATCGGGCGGATTGGAACGCTCGAGGATATGGAAGGTCCGGCGGTTTTCCTTGCTTCGAAGGAGAGCGACTTCATGACCGGGCGGTGCTTGATCCTGGACGGTGGCCATACCATTCATCCGATGTAGTCTGATCTTTCGGAGAGAGGATCATGCGAAGCGTCATCCATTGGGCCTACATCACACTGCTCGCACTGATCGGGCTGCTGTTGACCGTACCTGGCGCATTTTTGGTCTATCTTGGAGGAAGCCCTTACTACCTTGTCGCGGGCCTCGCGACATTGGTCACCGCCTGGTTCGTCCTCCGAAGATCGCCCAAAGCCTTGCTGGTCTTTGGCGCGCTGCTTGCCGTAACGGTGATCTGGTCGATATTCGAAGCTGGCCTGGACGTGTTCGCATTGTTGCCGCGCCTTGCCGCCTGGGTGGTGGTCGGAGGCTATTTCCTGACCCCATGGTATCGCCAATCGGTTCTGGCGCGTAGTCCGGATGGGGATCCGCCCAATCGCTGGTTTTTTGCTGTCCCTGCGCTTGCTGCGATTGCCGCAGTGGTGCTCGCCGTGGTCCCGGGATACGATCGCAACGTCACGGGCACCGAACGTGGAGTGTCAAACCCGGCGGCATCTGGCGATTGGCTGCATTACGGCAACACACCCGGAGGATCGCGCTTCACCGGGCTGGATCAAATCAACACGGAAACAGTCGGACAACTCGAGGAAGTATGGCGCTATCGAACCGGTGTTGAGGAGGACTTCAAGGCAACGCCGCTTGCGGTGGACGGGCGTCTTTACCTTTGTGCCGCAGCCAACGTGGTGATCGCACTCGACGGGGAAACGGGCGAAGAGATTTGGCGTCACGATCCGGGATTGGAGCCGCTTGCCGAGCATCAATACGCGATAACCTGTCGGGGTGTCGCTTACCACACCGCGACAGATTCTTACGAAGGGCCATGCCCGACGCGCGTCGTCACAGCCACCATCAACGCAACGCTGATTGCGCTCGATGCCGAGACAGGTGAACGCTGTGCCGGGTTTGGAGACGACGGTGTCGTCGATCTGCGCGACGGCATGGGTGATCACTTGCCGGGCGATTACTATCACACCTCGCCCCCAACGGTGGCTGGCAACAATCTGGTTGTCGGTGGGCTGGTCAATGACCGGCAGGATCTGGGCCTGCCGTCAGGCGTGGTGCGGGCGTTCGACGCGATCACCGGAGAGCTCGTGTGGGCGTGGGATCTCGGCAATCCCGGAAATCGCGGCGAGCCGCAGGGGGGTGAGCGCTACACTCCCGGCACGCCCAATGTCTGGTCGATCATGAGCTACGACCCCGAACTGGATCTTGTTTTCGCTCCGACCGGGAATGCCAATCCCGACTATTTCGGAGGTGTCAGGCGCGACTTCGATGATCGTTATTCCTCGGCCGTCGTCGCCATCGACGCTGCGAGCGGTGAAGAGCGCTGGACGTTCCAGACCGTGCGCCACGATATCTGGGACTACGATGTGCCCGCACAACCGGTCCTGGTCGATGTCGACCGGGATGGCGAAAGCGTACCTTCGATCGTCATCCCGACCAAGATGGGGGAGTTGTTCCTGCTCGATCGTCGCGACGGCACGCCGGTGTTTCCGATCGAGGATCGTCCCGTCCCGCAGGATCCCGAACTCGGCGAATACCTCGCCGACACTCAACCGTTTTCGCCCTTGCCGAACTTCCATCCCTATCGCCACGAAGCCGATATGTGGGGGCTGACCCCGATCGACCAGATGGTCTGCCGGATCGAATACCGCATGATGCGATATGAGGGCATGTATACACCGCCCACGCGCAGCGGGACGCTGATCGCGCCGGGCAATTTCGGGGGTTTCAACTGGGGCAGCGTCTCGGTCGATGCCGACAATGGCCTGTTGGTGGCAGCGCCGATGCTGCTCGCGCACCGGTTGCTGTTGGTGACGCCCCAGCAAGTTGCCGAGGCCGGGCCGCAAGCCGCTTTGCTGCTTGGCGAGGAGCATCCGGCCGTGCGCATGACTCCCGATGCCGCCGCTCCCCAGACCGAGCCCGACGACCCGTTCAATTACGAGCAGATCGCATATTACGGCCTGCCAATGCCGTTCATGTCGCGGTTGGGCACGTCTATCCCCTGCTTCGAACCGCCATGGTCGCGGATCGCGGTTATCGATCTCAACACCAAGGAGTTGCTTTGGAGCCGGCCTGCAGGGGACATGCGCAATTCTGGCCCATTCGGGCTCCGCAGCGGTTTGGAAATCGATGTCGGCACCGCCATCCGGGCGGGCACGATGACGACGCGCGGTGGACTGACCTTCCTGAGTTCCACGATGGACAGCAGCGTGCGCGCCTTTGATGTCCGAACCGGTGAAGAGAAATGGGCGGCCGATCTGCCCGGAAATGGCCAGTCGACCCCGATGACCTTCACAGACGCAAACGGACGGCAGCATTTGATCGTCACGGTGCCCAATCCTAGCTGGACATATCCGCGCGATCCCGAGACCGGGAAGTACCTGGATTCTGCCACGCCTCGTGACGGGCGGGGCGGCTATGTCATCGCCTATGCCTTGCCGGAATCGGAGGCAGCGGAGTGAAGCGCCTTGGCCAGATTGCCGTTGTCCTCGTTTTAGGCCTCTCTCTGGCGGCCTTGTCACTCCTTATGTGGGGCTGGAGCGACCCTGAGGGCTGCGTCTCGGGGCAGGATCCCGCTGTTGCGCTCGCCAATGAACGTGCAGGCAATGATGAGCCGTACCGTGACTGGTGCCACGAATACGCCGGGAACAAGCTACACGTTGTCGAGGCGGGCGATGGAGACGTCGTTCTCTTCGTACATGGTTTTCCGACTATCTGGTACTCGATGATCCGCCCGATGGAGGAGATGCGGCAGAACTATCGCGTGGTTGCTATCGATGGCCTTGGCGCAGGGCTATCCGACGCGCCGTCGGGTCTCGAACCCTACAAATTGGCTGCGATGGCGGACCATCTCGACGCACTGATCGCCGACCTGGGATTGGAGAAAGTTCATTTGGTCGGACATGATTGGGGTGCGGCCTTCGTCGGCGCCTATGCACAAAGCCGACCCGAGCGCGTTCACACCGTGACAATCATGAGCGCTCCGCCACAGAACATTGCTGTCAGGATGCTCGAAACGTCGGAGCGGCAGCGCCAAATCTCGCAATATGTCGAGCGGCTTAAGTCGGCCTCGCCAGTGCTGGCCTTGCTGAGCGGAGCAGGTGATCGGATCGCCAGCGGGCCGAAGAACCATCTTGCTGCAGGGAGGATGTCTGCAGAGGAGGCGGCGGTCCTGCAAAACGGCACATCGGACCTCCGTCGGATCAACCGTCACATCAATTGGTATCGCGCCAACCTTCCAGCGCCCGACGCTGTTTCCGAAGACGATTTCTGGCCTTCGCGAGATGCGACCTTGAACGTGCCCACACTGCTGATCTGGGGAGAGGACGACACTGTGTTTGACCCTCAATTCATCGAGTTGGTTGAGCAAACCAGTCCCGCTCTAACGACGTTGCGCATCAAAGGCGTGGGCCACGCGCCGCAGTTTGAGGCAACCGAAACCGTCAATCGGGCGATTGCACGACATGTAGGTGCTTCACGCCCCTGATGATCGTTCGCCAAGACTGATCATAGACTCCCGTATGCGGTGCGGTCGAAAAAAGCGTCGTGGGCGAACATTCAGCTTTGGAATCTTGCCGGTGTCGCTTTAGTGGAGATCGAGCCCGATCAGGGATCAGAACAAGGCCATGAAAGTTGTCAGCTGACATGTTTTTGCAAATTGGCCGAGTAAGATGCTGAGAATGTGGTTTTATGCAAGCGGAGCATCCGGAAATGCGAAATGCCGAATCGAGCCGTCGCCAGTTCCTTTCAGCGACGGGGAGCGCTTTTGCCGCCTTGCTGGCCAGCGGGTGCATGACTCGTGGTGCTGATGCGTCGTCCATTGCGCGCACCTTCACGGACTATGGACCGCTGATCCCCGATCCAGCTGGTATGCTGGATCTGCCACGAGGCTTTTCCTATCGGATTCTGTCGAGTTTGGGCGACGCGATGAGCGATGGCGGGACGGTCCCCGACAAAGCCGACGGAATGGGTTGTCTCGATCTTGGCAATGGCGAAATCGTACTGGTCCGCAATCATGAGCTGGTGCCAAGCGACGATGCGGGCGGTCCCATCGCCAAAGGCTTCGGAACTCGGAACGGTCAGATTGTACCGGGCGGAACGACCAACGTTGTCCTCGACGCAGATACACTCGAAGTGAAGCGCCAGTTCCGTACCCTGGGAGGGACGATCCGCAATTGTTCTGGCGGTGTGACACCTTGGGGTAGCTGGTTGACTTGCGAGGAAGCGCCGACCGGACCGGGGCAGCGCTACGGTGACGGTCTGGCAGTCAATCACGGTTGGTGTTTCGAAGTTCCTGGCGATGCGACCGGCTTGGTCGATCCGGTTCCGCTTCGCGCCATGGGACGTTTCAATCACGAAGCGGCATGCGTCGATCCCGAAACGGGGTATGTCTATCAGACCGAAGATCGCAATGAGGGAGTCATCTACAGGTTCCTTCCCAACACACCAGGCAGACTGGCGGAAGGAGGTAGTCTGCAGGCGATGATCATCGAAGGCATCCGCGATACCCGTAACTGGGACGTTGCGAGAATGGCCGTGGGGCAGTCGCTGCCAGTACGCTGGATCGATATGGACGAAGTAGAAGCGCCAAAGGACGACTTGCGGATCCGTGCGGCAGATCAGGGAGCCGCTCTGATTGCGCGCGGCGAAGGCATGCACATGGGCACCGACGATCTGTACATTTGCTCCACCAGTGGAGGCGCCAAGAAGCTGGGACAGATCTTCCGTCTGGTGCCAGGTCGAGGCAAGGGGCAGGACCGGATCGAGCTGTTTTTCGAGAGCGAAAGCAAGGCACAGTTTGACTATGGCGACAACTTGTGTGTCGCGCCCAATGGGCATCTGCTGGTTTGTGAAGATCAATACACCGATGTCGTCGACAATCACCTCCGCGGGATTACCCCAGACGGTCGGCCCTATGACTTTGCCCGTCTTCGTATGCAGACCGAACTCGCGGGCGGATGTTTTTCTCCGGATGGCAAGTGGTTCTTCGTGAACGCTTACGCACCAACTCGCACGCTTGCGATCTCAGGGCCGTGGTTTCGGTAAGTATCGCTTGCGCGGTTACTCGGTAAGCTTCTAGGCGTCCCACGAATTGAGAGAGGACGCATTCGATGCGCTATATGGCGGTTTGGCCAGCAATTGCGCTGCTGGTGGCTTGTTCCGACGAAAGCGGTGTGGGCGAAGGATCGATAAGTGCCGAGCGGCCATCGCCCGAAACCGTTGTTGACCGCTTTGCGATCCTGGCGCTCGACTGCGTTCACCGCGAGTATCCAAACAAGATCAGCCATGTCATGCAATCTGTCGACGACGTCGATGCTCCAAGCAAACTGACGCCGGCCTTCTATGGCTGTTTCGATTGGCATTCCTCGGTGCATGGGCACTGGCTGCTCACGCGCGTGTTAACGACGCAACCAGACAGTGCACTTGCCGATGAAATCCGATCGAAATTGGCCGCGAGTTTTACAAAGGACAATCTTGCGGCCGAACTGGCATATTACAAAGGCGAGGGCAGAGCTTCCTTCGAACGACCCTATGGCATCGCCTGGTATCTGCAATTGGTTCTGGAGCTCGACGAGAGCGAAGATCCCCAGCTCAGGGAATGGCGGGAGACGCTGCGTCCGTTGGAAAACGCAATTGTCGCGCAAGTGCGGGACTGGTTGCCGAAACTGTCCTATCCCATCCGTCTTGGAACACACAACCAGACCGCCTTCGCTTTCGGATTGATGCTCGATTATGCACGCGGCGTCGGCCAAGATGAACTCGCGGCAGAGTTGGAGGCCAAGTCCTTGGCGTTCCATCGCGAAGATGTGAATTGCCCGCTGGCTTATGAACCTTCGGGGGAGGACTTCCTCTCACCCTGCCTGATGGAGGCCGATCTGATGCGGCGCGTCTTGTCGCAGGATGAGTTTGCTGATTGGCTTGATCGATTTCTGCCGCAGATCCCTGAGGACGGGTCGAAAGACTGGCTGGAGCCGGGTGTCGTCCTTGATCCTTCGGACGGCAAGCTCGTGCATCTTGAC
This sequence comes from uncultured Porphyrobacter sp., assembly GCA_964550495.1. Lineage (GTDB taxonomy): Bacteria > Pseudomonadota > Alphaproteobacteria > Sphingomonadales > Sphingomonadaceae > Erythrobacter. Next base: position 7,584 of record CAZJZO010000095.1, read on the forward strand.
GGAGTGAATCTATCGCGAGCCTGGGCTCTTGACGGAATAGCCTCTGCGCTTCCTGAAAACGACCTGCGACGGCCCAGTTTGTCTGCCGCGGCGGAAGTCCACCGCGAAGTGGGTGTCGCAGCCGTTTCAGACGAGCATTACTCCGGCAGCCACTGGCTCGCCAGTTTCGCCACTTACCTGACCACCAGGCGGGGGATTGCGAGCGTGCAGGACACGGACTGACAAATTGTCTCGCCCCGAAAGGTCTGGACGCAAGGCACATTAAGATACAATATCTCATTGGCGAAGGCGCTGGACAGCCTTCGGCCGCAACTCACAAGGCTTTTTCATGACTGACACCAAGCTCTTCACCCTCGGTCTTCTGCTGGCCGGGTCGACTCTCGCCGGACCTATCGCTGCCAAGGAGGGAATGTTCACACCGGATCAGCTTCAGGATATCAGCGAAGAGCTGAGCGAGGCAGGTCTCGAGATCGCCCCCGAGTCGCTCGCGGATCTTACCGATTTTCCGATGGGTGCAGTGGTCTCGCTGGGTGGATGTTCTGCGAGCTTCGTTTCACCTGAAGGTCTGGTTGTGACCAATCATCACTGCGCGCGTGGATCGGTTCAGTACAATTCGACCGCTGAAAACAACTATCTTGAGAACGGCTTTCTCGCGGCCACGAAAGGCGATGAACTGCCTGCAGCCCCGGGCTCACGGATCTATGTGACGACGCAGGTCACTGATGTGACTCCGCAAATCCGCGAAGGCACCGAAGGACTTGAGCCGCTTGAGCGCTATGAGCTGGTGCAGCAACGCAGGAAGGACATTATCGCAGGATGCGAGGAAACAGCCGGCTATCGGTGCCAGGTCGCGAGCTTCTATGGCGGTAAGCAATACAAGCTTGTGAAACGGCTAGAGGTTCGCGACGTAAGGATCGTCTATGCCCCGGCTGATTCGATCGGCAAGTACGGCGGAGACATCGATAACTGGCAGTGGCCGCGCCATACCGGTGATTTCGCATTCTATCGCGCCTATGTCGCACCCGACGGTTCGGCCGCCGATTTCGACGAAGCCAATGTTCCTTACCAGCCGGAACACCACCTCAAGGTGAGTGCCTCGGGATTGAAGGACGGCGATTTTGTGATGGCCGCAGGCTATCCCGGCTCGACCAGCCGCTACACCTTGCTGGCCGAAGTCGAAAACACCTTCGACTGGACCTACCCGACATTCGAGACTTTGCTCAATGACTGGATCGCAACGATCGAGGAGGCGGCACCGGAGGGTTCGGACGCCCGCGTAAAGTACGAATCGCGTCTGGCCGGACTCAACAACTTTTCGAAGAATTTACGCGGCCAGATAGAAGGCGCACGGAGGGTCGGTCTGGTCGACCGTCGCCGTGAGCGGGAAGCGGAACTGGCCGAATGGATCGCCGCGGACCCTGCACGCGCGTCCTTCGGTGAAGCCATCGCGGAACTCGCCGCCCTGTCCGAAGAGAGCGCATCTGCCTCGCGCACAAACTTCTGGTACGGCAATGCGACGCGTCCGTCGCTCTTCTCGGTCGCACGGCGGCTCTATCGTCTGTCGAGAGAACGGCAGAAGCCCAATGCCGAACGCGAGTCCGGTTATCAGGACCGTGACATGACGTTCTTCCGCCAAAGCATGCAAGCTCTCGATCGTCGCTTTGATCCGACGGTGGACAAGGCGGAATGGGTGCTATTCCTGACGGGCTATATTGCTCAACCAATGGAAGAACGGGTTGCAGTGTTCGATCAGGCACTGGGGCTGACCGCCGAGACTTCCGCCGACGACCTGCCAGCGTTGGTGGACCGTTTCTACGCCGAGACCGCTCTTGGTGACGCCGAGACGCGTCTGGCCCTGATGGACGCCACGACCGTCGAACTGGAAGCCAGCGAGGATCCGTTCATGCAGCTGGCAGTCGCAATGTACGACTACGGCTTCGAACTTGAGACTGCGAGCAAGACCCGCGCAGGTCGATCACTGGCGCTGCGCCCGGCTTACATGGATGCGATTACGCAATGGCAGCGCGAGGAAGGCGTGCTGACCTATCCGGATGCCAACAGCACGCTGCGTGTGACGTTCGGTAGCGTGCTCGGCGGCAGCCCGCGCGACGGAATGATGTATCTGCCGTTCACCACGCTCGAAGGGATCACCGACAAGGATACAGGTGAAGAACCGTTCAACTCACCCGGCAAGTTGCTCGAACGGATCGAGGCCAAGGACTACGGACCCTACGCGCTCGACGACATCGGTTCGGTACCTGTGAACTTTCTTTCGGACCTCGACAGCACCGGGGGCAACAGCGGATCGGCGACGCTCAACTCGCGCGCCGAACTTGTCGGTTTGCTGTTCGACGGCACATTCGAAAGTGTCAATTCGGACTGGGATTTTGATCCTCGCACGACACGCACGATCCATGTCGACACGCGCTATATGCTGTGGGTGATGGATAAAGTCGACGGAGCGCAGGCTCTGATCGACGAAATGGATGTAGTGGAATAGCCGCGCAGCCCGGAGGCTGTGATAGGTGACGGAGATTGAACGCGAAACGGGGACTGGCGTTTATGAAAATCATGAAGGTTTTGATCGGTTGCGCTGTCGCGCTTGGGCTCGGCAGCGCAGCAATTGCGCAAGACGATGACGAGGCGGAAGACCAGCCGCCACTTTCAAGCAAGACCTTCGAGGCGTTCAACCTTCGCAATATCGGCCCGGCGTTTATGTCGGGCCGGATCGCCGATATTGCGATCGTGCAGGATGACCCGGCGACTTGGTATGTCGCAGTTGGTTCCGGCGGAGTCTGGAAAACCGAAAATGCCGGCACAACCTGGACGTCCTTGTTCGAAGGTCAGGGCTCCTATTCGATCGGATCGCTTGGTCTCGATCCTTCCGATCCCAATCGCATCTGGGTCGGCACCGGCGAAAATCATGGCGGGCGTCATGTCGGCTACGGCGACGGTATCTACCGCTCGAATGACGGTGGAAAGACCTGGGAGAAGAAGGGGCTTGAGGACTCCGAGCGTATCTCCAAGATTATCGTCCACCCCGAAGACCCCAACACCATCTGGGTCGCGGCTCAGGGGCCGCTGTGGTCGCCCGGCGGCGAACGCGGTGTCTACAAGACCACCGATGGGGGCGAGACCTGGGAGAACGTTCTTTCTTCTGGCGAGTATACGGGGGCGACCGACCTTCTGATCGATCCCCGCAATCCGGATCGGCTCTACGCCGCCTTGTGGCAGCGCCATCGTACGGTTGCAGCCTATGTGGGCGGCGGTCCTGAAACCGGCCTCTGGAAGTCGGAGGACGGCGGCGAGACCTGGACCGAACTCAAGACAGGTCTGCCAAAGGGCAATATGGGCAAGATCGGTATGGCAATCTCGCCCCAGCGTCCTGACGTCATCTACGCGGCGATTGAGCTAGACCGGCGCGAAGGCGGAGTGTGGCGGTCGACCAATCGCGGAGCGAGTTGGACCAAGATGTCCGATGAGGTCGCGCAAGGGACCGGCCCGCACTATTATCAGGAACTCTACGCCAGCCCGCACGTGTTCGACCGGATTTATCTGGTTTCCAACACCAGCCAGATTTCGAACGATGGCGGCAAGACGTTCACCGATCTCAACAATGAATACAAGCACGTAGACGATCACGCGATCGCGTTCCGCCCTGACGATCCCGACTACATCCTGTTCGGCTCCGACGGCGGACTTTACGAGAGTTACGATCACACCAGGACGTGGCGTTTCATCAACAATCTGCCGATCACACAATTCTACAAGGTCGCGGTCGACGACGCGGAGCCGTTCTACTTCGTTTATGGCGGCACGCAGGATAACAACTCGCAAGGTGGGCCGTCGCGGACCGATAACAGGCATGGCATCCGCAACGATGACTGGTTTATCACTTTGTTTGCCGACGGACACCAATCAGCGACCGAACCTAGCAATCCCAACGTGATGTATGCCCAATGGCAGCAGGGCAATCTCGCGCGGGTTGACAGAATAACCGGCGAAATCGTCCATATTCAGCCGCAGCCGGCTCCTGGAGACGACATTCCCCGCTGGAACTGGGACGCTCCCATTCTAGTGAGTCAGCACGTGCCGACCCGGATTTATCACGCTTCACAAAAGCTCTGGCGTTCGGATGATCGCGGTGACAGCTGGCGCGCGATCTCGCCCGACCTGACCCGCAATCAGGACCGACTGCAATTGCCTGTACAAGGCCGCAAATGGAGCTGGGACGCGGGCTGGGATCTGCTCGCAATGTCGCAATACAACACGATTGCAAATATCGGCGAGTCCCCCCTGAACGAAAACCTGCTGTATGTCGGGACCGATGACGGCTTGATCCAGGTTACCGAAGATGGCGGAGCCAACTGGCGCCGGATCGAAGCAGGCTCGCTGCCCGGTGTTCCTTCAACCGCCTATGTCAACGATATCCGCGCAGATCTGTTTGACGAAAACACGGTCTATGTTGCGCTCGACAATCACAAGTATGGCGACTTCAAACCCTACCTGTTGAAGAGCACCAATCGCGGGCGTTCATGGACCAGCATCACGGGCGATATCCCCGATCGCCATCTGGTGTGGCGCGTGGTGCAGGATCACGAGAATCCGAACCTGCTGTTCGCTGCGACCGAATTCGCCCTTTACTTCACGCTCGATGGCGGCCGCAAATGGGTGAAGATGTCGGGCGATGCTCCCACCATCGCCTTCCGCGATGTAACGATCCAGCGCCGCGAGGATGATCTGGTGGCGGCGAGCTTTGGCCGCGGCTTCTTCATCGTCGATGACATCTCGCCGCTTCGCACGCTAAGCGAAGCGAGCCTTGAGCAAGAGGCAATGCTGTTCCCAGGGCGCAAGGCGTGGTGGTATATCGAGCAGCATCCGCTGGCCTTTTCCGAAGGGGGATCGCAGGGTCACGGGTATTTCCGGGCACCAAATCCGCCCTTCGGCGCCAACTTCACGTATTATCTTTCCGAAGATGTGAAGTCATTGAAAGACATCAGGCAGGACCGTGAAAAGCCGCTCGTTAAAGAAGGAGCGGACACGCCGTTCCCGGGCTTTGATGCGATTTCTGCCGAATTGCAGGAAACTGAACCGGCGGTGTGGCTGACGGTGCGCGATTCCGATGGCAATCTGGTGCGTCGGATCAAGGGTCCGGCGAAGAAGGGATTTCATCGCGTCAATTGGGATCTGCGTTATCCCGATACGAGTGCCGCGCGTCCGCTCGGGCCAGATGGAGAAGAGCCGGCTGGCTTCCTGGTCAGCCCGGGTCGGTACACCGTCTCGCTGTCGAAACGCGTGCGCGGGCAGACGACGGAGTTGGTCGGACCGCAGGCATTCTCGGTCGAGCGCCTGCGCGACGGAGCGCTGCCTGTTCAGGCCGACGCAGCCGAGTTTTGGGCGACAATCTCCGCCTTTGATCGTTCGGTAACCGCCACCGCTCTTACGCTAAGCGAGGTCGAAAGGAAGGTTGGTCTGATGGAAATCGCGGTCGCACGCGTGACCGGCGGCGATCCGACGACACTCGACAATCGTTGGCAAGCGCTCCGCAACGAAGTCTATGCACTCGATGGCATGCTCAACGGCAATCAGGCACGCAATGCGTTGTTTGAGCGGACTCAGCCAACAGTGCGCAGCCGCCTTGGTACAATCATGACAGGCCTGTTCGGCTCGACTTATGGCCCGACTCAGACTCATCGCGAACAGTTTGGCTACGCTCAGGCGGAGTTCGGCACCATCCGCGATCGCCTCCGCGCGTTGACCGAGAGCACGATTCCGGCCTTCGAGGCGGAACTTGAAGCAGCTGGGGCGCCGTGGGTGCCAGGAAGCAGATTGCCGAGCGAATGAATCTCAAACGCCTGCTGCGCCAGGTTCACTACTGGCTTTCGCTCGCTGTTTTTCTGCCTGCCGGGATTATCTTCGCTGCTGGCATCTTCCTGATGCTCAAAAAGGAGATCGACTGGATCCAGCCGCCTACCGAGCGCGGCGCTGTGGAGGAGCAAATCCCGGCAGCGACATTCGAGCAGATGCTGGCTTCAGCGAAACTCCACCCGCAGGCTGGCATTGCCGAGTGGTCAGATATCGACCGCATCGACGTGCGCGTCGATAAGGGGATCGCAAAGCTCCGCGCTCATTCGGGTTGGGAAGTGCAGGTCGACACCGCAACCGCCGAAGTGCTCCATGTCGCTTATCGCAGATCAGATCTCATCGAGACTATCCATGACGGCTCGTTCTTTTCGGACGGAGTGAAGCTCTATGTATTCCTTCCAACGGGCATACTTCTGATAATCATGTGGGGGACCGGCATTTACCTGTTCCTGTTGCCTCGGTTGCGAAAGCGCAAGAAGTCGGTCCAATAGCTTCGATCCAAAGGCAAGCGTTCATCCTGACCACGCGGTGTCGGCTAGATCGCTTGCAATGTCACCTGATCCAGCGTGGGATTGTATCGAAGATCGATCCCCAGAGCTCGCAGGCGCTCAAACGAAACGATGCCCTCTTCGGGCATCCGTTCCAGTCGCGACGAAAACCCGGCCTGGCCGCTAAGCAGCCGCCGCAAGTCGCCAGCCTCAAGAGACAGTTTCGAAGAGCTGTCGATCGTGATTGGAATCGACCCTATCGTGCCATTCCCCATAGCCACTGTCTTGCGAACTCTGATTGGGTCGGAGCGTTCCCCGCCGACGGCTGAAGTTCGAGGTTCGGCGCCTGGAAGACTGAAATCGGATTCGAGCAAGCCGAATGCGTTGGCGGCTTCGTTATCGCCTTCTTGTGCTCCGTCGGCGACGCCAGCCCGTGCAGCGTTCAAGGCTTCGGGCTCGAGCGCATTTTCGGTTGCGGTATCGGTCAGACCTTGGGCGTTTGCCTCGCTTCGATTCTCAACTTGCGATGGGACAGAACCCCGCAGGCTCGACGGTGTACCGCTGTCGTCCGTGTGCGGTGCAGTTGTCGCTTGCGAAAGCGAATGGTCAGACAATGCCTGAGGCTTCGTGCCGACCATGTACGGATAGATGCAGGCGATAGACAGGGCCAACACGATGGTCGAAAGATAGGCCGTCAGAAGCCCTTCCGTTCCGATTCCACCCAGAAGTTTTTGCTCTTTATCGAGAGCTGACACTGGCCCCCCCAGACGTTCCCTTTGCCCCGCTTAGCATTGCTGAGTTGCGCGTGCCAGACAAACGATTTCAGGCGCTTGCTCAAACCTATTCGACCTTGTCGAGTCCGGTTCAACGAATCGGTAGACAATCGCTTCACCGTCTGCGGCGAATCGGCCCACAATTGCGATAGTTTGCCGTGGATCGGCAGCTTCTGGCCTCCGAAATTCAATCGGAAGAAACAACGCGAAATTCGGTCAGCGAGCATAAAATGCGATATTAATCAGATATATATGCCGAATTCCTTACTGACATTCGGGTAGGTTAAGTTTGGTTAAGGCGCTTGAAACCATGTTCAAATGCTGTTCTCATCCGTCCGCTTGGTGGGGAGCCGCGCGTCTGCGCGAAGAATAAAAGCATCAGGGGCCGCATGCATGGACACGCTGATCGCCAGTTCTGGCGGTCGGGGGTGAGCGGTGCTTGCGTCCTCGATTGAGGAAGCTGCCATGGTGGCAGTTGAGGACGGAAGCGCGATGAATTTCGAAGATCAATCTGACTCGTTCGATGGACAGGAAACCGGCGGCGATGCACCGGTTGCGCCCAATGAGACGGTGCTTCCAGCCGGCCCCGCGGT
>CAZJZO010000096.1:0-15267 GCA_964550495.1 uncultured Porphyrobacter sp.
GCGTCGTGGTGTAGACGCGGGTGCAGACGCCGCGCTTCTGCGGGTTCTGCTCCATCGCAGGGACTTTGGACTTAGCCTTCTGCGGAGTGCGGCCCTTGCGGACCAGCTGGTTGATCGTCGGCATAGTTACTCTTCACCGTGTGAATGGCGGCAACTTAAGAGACGATCTGTATGGAGTGAGGCTTGGTGCACACCGCCCGCGTCGGCCCTGCTGTTCGCAAGAGCACGGGGACGATGACCCAAGCTGAATCGCTCCACCCAAACCGGCCCTTCGGCCACCGGGTTACTTTGACGGCTGCCTCGCTAAGCGCCCCTTCTTTTGAAGGATCGCCCCAATAGAAAAGGCCTCACTCTCGGGAGCAAGACCTGCGGGACAGGACCGGCAATGTTCAGCTCTATTGTGCGAGGGAGCGGCGAGCCAGAGACGCACCCCGCCCTCGAATGGCGCGCCACTTAGGGGGAATGGGGGGAATGGTCAAGGGTTGCTGTTATGAGACAGTTTTGCGATCACGGTAGAAGCTGATTGCAGGAGAGTCTGGGTGCCTGATAACGAGGATGAGACTGGACTCATATTCCTTAGTTACGCCAGTACGGACCGTGAGTTGGTTCTACCCATTCACGCAGAACTTGAACGCGTTGGTTTGAACGTCTGGATCGATCACAAGAGACTGCTTCCAGGCCAAAATTGGGATTTTGAGATAAACAAAGCGTTGTCAAACGCTGACCTGATTATTCTCTTCCTCTCCAAAAACGCCGTCAGTCGTCGAGGCTACCTTCAGCGAGAGGTAAAATACGCGATCGACAAAATGAAAGAGAAATTGGATGACGATGTTTTCATCATACCAGTAAAACTAGACGATTGTGATGTTCCGGAATCACTCTCGCACTTGCAGTTCATTTCTCACGATGACCCCGAATTCTTTGCAAAGGTATCAGCTTCGGTAGGTGCTCAATTCGAGAGATTGAACATAGCGATGGCACGAAGAGAGGAACGGACTGGTGTATCATTTTCGCGAGAAGAAATAAGTGATAGTCATGACGGATTGCCGGGCTTTTCATTCGTTGCACAAGTTCCAGTAATTCGATCCGACCAGTATCCAAACCTTAAATCCGTTGGCGACTTAATTCGTGGTTGGGTTGTCTCACAACTCCTTAGGGAACGGGAAGACGCCTTCGGTCCGGCCAACGATCCTAGTGCGCAAGCCGAATTCTCGTACGGCCAAGACCGGACAGTAAGAACCAATCTGTGGGAAGCATACTGCGACCAGCCTTACATAAATGGCCGATTCCTATCGATTAAGTTCGACGTGATGTGGTATGGAGCCGGTGCGGCCCATCCAAATCAGTTTTTCGAAACCTTTAACTTTTGTATGGATCCACTCCTCACAATTTCGAGCTTTGGGTCGCTCTTTAACTACCACCAGGCCGTGCTCAACTACGTGGTTGATCATTGCGTCTACACTCTCAGTCGCAAAGATGCTCCGACATTCAAGGGTCTCACAGAAAAAGACATCCGGGAGGGAATAGAGAGTTGGGACGACATTTCTGCTTATGTTATTGAAAAGGAAGGGTTTCGTATCTTCTTCCCTCCCTATCAAATTGGACCGTACGCTGCTGGCAGTCATGAAGTTCTTATCAGCTTCGAGTCTGTGCAGGGTTGGATGACAACGATGTTAAAGGACGGCTTAGATTTCAACTTTCCACAGGGTTAGTTGATGTAGCCATTCGTTTCGATGTTTCGCGGAGCTTAGAAGTGCTCCGGCCATGACGTACCCCACCATCCGCTCCAGAACCCGCCCCACGCCGGTCACCCCACGTTTGGTCAAGCTGTAGAGCGTCACCCGCGGATCGTGGCGGGAGGGTTCGCGTTTTACCAGCCCCGCTTCCTCCAGCCGCGAGAGGTTTTGCTGCGCGGTGGTGTTTCTTTTTCCTTCGTCATTGCGAGGCGCCGTAGGCGACGCGGCAATCCAGCTTCTGCCGTTTGTGCTTGGTCGACGTCTGTCGATGGATCGCCGCGTTGGCCCTTCGGGCCAACTCGCGATGACGAGTGGGGCGGTTGAGCGGGTCGGAAACCATTTTCCTACTCGGCGGGATTGTGCATTTTGGGGCGGTCATGGACTACCCTTCCGAACAGCGCGACGAAACTTCCCACCCGCCTACGGTAGGGCGACCATTAGATTGCCACCGCCAGATTTCCCGCCAAGCCACCTCCGCCGTTGCCTACACCGCCGAACCGCCCGCGCCGGGCGATCCGTTGCTCGACTTTGCGCCGGTTCCGCATGCGCGGCCGCGTCGCAATTCGATCACGCCCGATCTCCAGCGCAAGTTCATCGCGCATCTCGCCGCGACCGGGATCGTCACCGCCGCCGCGCGGCATATCGGCAAGAGCATGGAGGCGCTCTGCCTTTTTGATTTCGCCCTCAGACGCCGGGCGCGAGCCATCCGGCTCGCTTGGCTTCCGCGCCAGTGGGCGCGACGGGCGGTCGCCCTTGCGGTCGGCTGGTCGCCGACAATAGTCCGAAAGCTACCAGAATTCCTTGCTCTGGACCGTGTAACATGCGGTCCATGTCTCGATGCGCCCGTCCTCAAGTAGCGAAGCGGTAGGACAACAAATACGCCTCGCCGATCGCTACAACCCCACCAAGGACATCGGTCCCGGCCATCCGGTCTATGAGCGGGTGAAGGCGGAATACGCAGCCGAGCAGCGCCGCCTCGCCAACGATCCGGCGCGGATACAGGCGATCCGCGACAGCATCGATCGCAAGGTTGAAGGGATCAGGCGGCAGGTCGAATGGGAGAAGAAGCAGGAACTCGCGCGCTCGCAAGACACTCCCCCCGATCCGTGATATGCTCGCCGCCGTGGTCGCCGCCCGGAACATGCGGGCGTGTCAGCCCCCGCGGGGGCGCTGGAGGAGGCCACCACCATGCCCGATCATGACGGATTTGCGCCGTGGAGCGTCGATGACGCCGCGCACCCCTACCCCATCGGCCCAATCAACCTGCGCTATGCCACCGAGGAGGGCGCCGGGGCCGAGGTCGATATTGCGCTGCCGAACGCGCAGCCGACGCCGCAGACCTTTGCCGAGCGCTCGATCGGGGTGCAGCGGCTGGCGCAGCTGACCTTCGCGATCCGCTGCACCACGCAGCCGAACGGGCGGCTCGAAATGGTCGGGGTGATGGGGGCGACGCATATGCACTTCTGGCCGAGCCACAACGAAGACGGGCCGGGGCCGGAGCAGGTGTTCACGCTGACCATGGCCGAGCTGCGGCGCGGCGGGTCGAAAGAGGCGATCGTGGCGCACGGGCCGCATTGCGACGTGATCGGGGTCGACTGGCACCGGCGGCAGGGCGGGTTGCGGGTGAACATGTCGTTCAACCATTTCGAGATGACGCCGGCGGCCTTCCTGCAGATGCGCGAGCGCAACAATCGCCGGGCCAGGCGGAGGCCGCGACTGACGCTGCCGCTGCCGATCTATCCACTCCCGCCTCTGGGTGGCGACGAGGAGGAAGAGAGTGAGGCGCCCTCCCATGGCAGCAACGAGCCGGCACCGACCCCCACTCCGGGCGAAGGCGAGAACCCGACCAGCGGCATCCCCGGCGGGATCGGAGCGGCGCTGGCCTCGGTGTTGGAACGTACCGCGCGGTGGCTGCGCAGCCTCTAGTCGGGCTCCCTCACACCCTCAATCGGCAAACTGACCCAGATGCACTGGCGGGCCGTCGGGGACCATGAACGCGAGCTGGTTGCCGGTTCCCATTATCGCGGTGATGATCACTGCGGTCTGGTACACATCCCAGTTCGCGCCGTTCTTCACGCAGATCACCGTATGTTCGAAGTTCTGGCCATAGGCCTCGCCATCTTCCGCATCCATACCGGTCGGATGCGCCGCAAAGATCGCTTCGGCGCGCGCGCCCGGTCCGGCGATGGCGGCTGCGTCGGCGCGGAATTGCTGATGCGCTGCGGCCGGGTGCCCGGCGGCGCCAGCGGCTGGCATGCTGTTGCCGTCGGCATCGTGGTAGAAGCGGTTGGTGTTGGCCCCATGACGACGCACTTCGAGCGCGCAACCATTCATCGGATAGGTCACGACCAGCGTCCCGTTCGGCTGACCGCGCGGGATATCGCAAAACCGTGCCTCTCCTCCGCCATAGGGGATGAACCAGTCGGGACCGCCAACTGCCACATCGATCTGGAACACTGTGCTGAAGGTCTGGCAGGTCAGCGTGCATCCCCCGCCCACGGCCGCGTTGAGCACTCCCGCTCCGCGACAAACGAAGCCATTGGCCGCGCATTCGGCGGCCGTGTTGTTGCGAAGAGCGACAAGGCGTGCAGGGGCTGGCGGCATATGACTGGCCTCACTATCGAATAGTTGCTGTATAGTGCGACCGCGCTCGCGATTACTGTTGTGGCGGCTGTATCAACCGGCTTTGGTCGTCAGTCAACTCGATGAGGTGAGCGATTCTGACCATAATGGCGGAAACCCGACTTAGCTCGGCTCGTATTCCGCTGGCGGCACCGGGTCTTCGCCAAGCTCGCGCAGGTGCTCGAAGACCTTGACCTTGGCCGGGTAGAGCGGGCTGTCGGGCAGCGTTGCGCCGGGAACCTTGAACGCCTCGACCAGCCCTTCGCGCGTCTTGGGGTCGGTGAGATCGGCGCCGAGCGTGATCAGGTGCCACACCACATCCCAGTCGGTGCCATAGGCGGCGAACACTACCAGCGGCTGGCGGTTGGCGATCGCGTTCATATCCGCGCCCTTGTCGCGCATCAGCGTGATCGCCTCGAGATCCGCCCCGTTGATGAAACGCACGATCACCGGATCGCCATCGGGCCTCGCCTGGTTGGGATTGCCGCCAGCGTCGAGAACCATGCGCAGCAGGTCTGGCTGCGATTTGTAGCGGCCCACGGCCAGAGTGACTGCCGTGTCGCCTTCTTCGTCTTCAAGATTGGGGTTGGCGCCAGCGGCGACGAGGGCCCGCGCGGCGCGCTCTTTTCCAGTCCCGACCGCAAAGGCGAGTGGCGTTACGCCAAAGGTGCCACGGGCATTGACATTGGCACCGCCAGAGAGTGCAGTGTTCACTGCCGCACCATCGTCGGCAATGATCGCCTCTTCGAGCACCGCATCCTGTCCAGTAAATTGCATCGCTGTGTTCCTGCCTTCACTCCAGTGCGCACGCAGCATGACGACCGCAATCAGGATTGCGGCGACGATCAGGACTCCGATTAAGAGCCGCAATCGTCGAGAAACTTCTGAAGTGTCGCCCGGTCGGCGTCGTGCTGTGTCTCCATCGCGGGAAGTACCTTGTCCATCTTGTGCTGGTTCAATTTGCCCAGGCTCGCTTCCGGTCCCTCCGCCCCAAGTCGGCGGCTGGTCCACGTCATCGAATTCGGTATCGTATCGTGCGTACCCGAACGCACCGGCGGGAAGAGCCGGTCATACCCCTCGGTTGCTCTGGCGGAATTGATCATCTCGTCGACCGACTCGAAGAATTCCTGGCGCTTCGCTTCGAAAGCTTCCTGCGCGAGCTTCTTCTGTTTGCGCAGGTCTCCGTCAAACCACGACCGCTTGCCTGCCAGTTCCTTGTGCTCCGGATTTTCATATAGAATTTCCATTGGAGCGGGCCAATTGTCGCCCGCGAGCTGGCCCCTCAAATACTCCGCATTGCGAACTTCGCGAGCAGGGTCGGTGGTGGTGTTCATGAATGTGAGGAAGTCTTCCTCGGCACTGAACGAGGACGTGCGCCGCGCCAGATCGTCGAAACCAGCCTGCCCCGTCCGGCCAAGCGAGTTTTCGTGCAATCCGGCACTGTTGAAGACGTAGACATTGGAGTTCGGAGACAGCAATCCTGCCTCCTGCGCCAACCCGCCACCTTTCGAATATCCGCCAATATCGAATGTTTGGCCCGAGGCATTCATCTTGGTCGCCAGGCGTCGGGTCGCGGCATACTGATCCGTCGCCATACCCCGGCCATTGTCGATATTGGTCTTCCAGTCGACCAGCGTATCCGGCTGCGTGTCCCGGGAGACCATAATCAGACGGCCGTCGGCTTTCGAACGGAAGATCGCCGAGCGATGGCCGATCTTGTCGTTGCGCAGATCCTGGTCGGTTATCGCATTCGGACTGTCTGCCGGAATTCCCAGTTCGCGATTGAGCGCATCCGCATTGAGGGGCAGCCTTTCGAGGCAATCCGGGGCAGAGCCGGAAAAGGCATCCTTGTCCTGCAACTGATTCAGGTCATTGGCTGCTCGCGCACTCGGTAGCGCCGCGCCGTATCGATCGAACCGGTTGGCTACGTCAGTCATGCCCGGTGCTCTCGTCGCGCAGTCGGTGCCAGGTCGGCTGACCTGATCTTGCCCATAGGCCGACGAAAGGTCGCGCGCTCCATTGGCAAGCGCCTTGTCTTTGCCTGCGGCTTCCGCGCACGGATCCTGGCACGGCTGAGTCGGATCCATCCCGACCATCAGTCGCTCCTCCGGTCGAATGTCGAGAACGGCAAGAAACCATTGCTGTCGAGAAGCGCCTTCATCTGCACCGGCGTGATGTCTTCGGGGATGGTACCGTTCAGCGGTTCCCCCAGCAACTCGCGACCAAGCGCGTAAGCATGGCGCAGTGCCATATCCATCCTCTCGCCCGAAGGATCGAAGAAAGGCTGCCAAAAGGTACCAAGGCGGTCCTTGTCAGCCAGGGCCGCCCGAAAGCCTGGATTGGTGGTCCGTTCATTGAGGAACGCGAACAGGAAGTTGTAGAAATCGCTTTCTTGATACCGCTCAAACAGATTGTCTGAAACCGTGATCACTCAGCAAGCCTTCCCGGATAATCTGGCATTACCATTCCGCAAGTGATGATGCCCCACTCTCTTGCAGTCTAACCGGTTTGAGTTCCAGCACAAGCAATCCAGTCGCCCCGGCGTCGCGACCCGGCAATAAATCATTGGCGCGCTGAGTGTATTTCAGGTCTTGGAGTCGGGCAAGCAGCGCAGTACTGAGGCGCGATGATCGGCATTCGGAAAGCTTCGCTAACGCTTGCAGTCCTGGCGGTGCCGCTGTGCGGGTGCGAAGATCCCACCGCATGGCGCGATGTGTTGCCGATGAATTGGTATCACACCACGTCGACGTCGATGGAGCCGACGTTTCCGGTTGGCGCGCGGTTCACTGCCGTTTCAGTCAATGCAAGCGATCTGAAACGCGGCGATGTGGTGATCGTCCAGACCAGCCGGGGTGAAGACTACGTCAAGCGGGTGGCAGGATTGCCCGGTGACACGATCGCGCTCCAGAACGGGATCGTCATACTCAATGGGCAGCCGGTTACGCAGACCCCGGCAGGAAGGCACGTCATCGAGGACGAGCAGATCGGCAGGCAGGAATTCCAGCGCCTGAAGGAGCAATTTCCCGGCGAGGCAGACTTCCACTTCATCCTCGATGAGAAAGACAGCCCAGGCGATGAATATGCCGAGGTCACGCTCGGCAATGATCAGTACTTCATGTTGGGCGACAATCGCGACAATGCCGCCGATAGCCGGTTCGATGAGGTCGTACGCGGGCTCGGAGTGGTGAGCGGCAATCGGATCGTTCGAAAGGTCTCGACCGGCGGCGAAAACGACTAGCCGTCCTGCTCGGCATCGCCCTTCAACAATCCGTACCAATAGACATCGCACATCCCGGCATGCGTGGCTTCGTGTTCGCGAAACAGGCCTTCGCGGGCAAAGCCCAGCTTTTCAAGCAGTCGGAACGATGCGGTGTTGCGAGTATCGACTTCCGCGATCAGCTTTCGCGCGCCGTTCGCAAACAGGTGCGCGACAAGCGCGCGCGTACACTCGAGTGCCACTCCCTGACCTTGCCAGTCGGCGCAGACGATATAGCCGATTTCGTCGACACCGTCCTGATGCGCAGTGTGCGCCGTGACCCGGGCGGCAACCGTGCCGGAGGAGTCTTCGGCGATCCAGGTTCGTCCGTGCCAATCGGGATCGGACAGCCAGCCCCACAGCTCATCCTCGCTCTCGAATGCGGGCCGCGTCAGGTAAAGGCACTGTTCGGGATCGGACAGTGTCGGGAACAATGCCGCGGCGTCGGATCGCTGCAGCGGGCGCAGCGTAAACCTGTCGGTCTGAAGGGGCTCAACCTCACGCACCGGTGAGATGCGCGACCAGCGCCTTGACTTTCTTCTGCCGCCATTGCGGCAAGGGAGCGACCAGCCAATAGGCTCGGCGGCTCGCTTCAGCATCGCCTTGCTGGGTCAGTTCGCCGCTGTCGATGGCGCCGGCCACCAGCGGCAAGGGCAGAACCGTCCGACCCATGCCGGCCAGGGCGGAGGACAGCGCCTGTCCGGCACTGCCGGCCTTGATACACGGCTTCACCCCGTCGGGCAGTGAGGCGCCCGGCCAGTCGATCCACGCGTCGCGCGCATCGGGCGCGGCCACGGTCACCCGTTCGGCGGGCGCAAGTTGCACGCCTTCCAGCTCGCCGGGCCCATCGACCAGCCGGATCGCAAGGTCGAGATTGGCTTCGGTGAAGTCGGCATTCTCGTCGGCGACGATCGAATACAGCACCCCCGGCGTCCCGGCCTGGAATTCAGCGAGGCGCGGTGCGAGCCATTCGGCGTAGAATTCGCGCGGGGCCGCAACAGTGTAGCGATCGGAACTCTGTCCCGCCTGCATCGCCTGCACGCTCTCTTCGAACTTGAGGAAACCTTCGCGAAGCGCGTCCAGACCGGCTTCGCCCTCGGGCGTCAGTTCCAGCCCCTTCGATGTGCGCCGAAACAGGACGACACCAAGGTGGTCTTCCAGCGCGCGGATCTGCTGTCCGACTGCGGCCGGGGTGACCGCGAGTTCGTCCGCCGCGCGGGTGAAAGAAAGATGCCGCGCTGCCGCGTCATACACGCGCAGCGCGTTGAGAGGGAGATGAGTGCGTTTCACACGCGCTCGCTTAGTCGCGCTCTAAGCGCGCTGCAAGCCGACGAAGTGTTGCAAATCAGGCCGAACGGCCGTCCGCAGTTTCCGGTGCTGCGAGCGGGAAGAACGGAATCCGGACTTCAAGCGGCGAACCGTCGGCACGCACGAAGGTGTAGAAGCCTTCCATCGAGCCGTGCGGCGTAGTGAGCGGACAGCCCGAAACGTAATCGTGGCTCTCGCCCGGCGCCAGATGCGGCTGTTCGCCGACCACGCCTTCGCCGTCGACGTGGTTCACCATGCCGCGCGCATCTGTGATCCGCCAATGGCGGGTGCGCAGCTGCAGCGCTTCGTGAGAGCCGTTCTCGATCCGGATGTGATAGACCCAGAACCACTTGCCCGCTTCCGGATGCGATTGCTCCGGCAGGAAATTGACAGCGACCCGAACGGTGACCCCGTCGGTTATGGCAGCGTGTTGGAACAGCTCTTTCATACGAATCTCAACGTAGCGATTCTCGGATTGGTCACAAGAGCACCAACGGACTTAATCCACCCTGTATCCCGAAGGACACAGAATTACTTGCGAAGGCATTCACCGGCAGGGTGAACGGGAAATTTGCCACGATTTCTACAAATCGGCCGATAAGCCTCTATTTTTCAATCGGGTCCGGCGGATTGTGTTCGAGCAGGAACTCGGTAAGCGCATCGTACCACGCCTTCTCGTTCTCGGTCTTGGAAAAGCCGTGTCCTTCGTCTTCGATCACCAGAGTGGTCGGTTTGACCGGCGCTTCGCGGCTCGCTTTCTCGAATTTCTTGTATTGCGAGAACGGCACGGTCCCGTCCCTCGTCCCGTGTGCAAGCAGCACCGGACGCGCGAGACTCGCCGCGTAGGTTACGGGAGAGACGGTTTCGAGCTCGAATTCCTCATCCTCGCCTTCGACCTGGGCACGCCATCTTTTGCTGGCTTTGCGCGAAAGGAACTTGCGGTCGTATTTGAGGATCGAATCGAGATCGGTCACACCCGCCCAGCTTGCAGCGCAGCGATAGCGGTCGGGATTGCGCAGCACTGCCCACAGCGCGGCATAGCCGCCATAGGAACCTCCGACGACGCAGACCCGGTCCGGATCGGCGATGCCTTCGGCCACCGCCCAGTCCATCGCATCATCGAGGTCGTCCTGCATCTTGCGGCCGATCTCGCCATTGCCGGCTTCGTAGAATGCATCGCCATACCCGCCCGATCCGCGGAAATTGGGTTGCAGCACGGCATAACCGCGATTGGCGAGCACCTGCACTTCGTCGTTGTATTGCAGCGTGTCGCGCACGCCATAAGGTCCGCCATGCGGCAGGATGATGAACGGCATGTTCTTGCCCGACCGCCCGCGCGGCAAGGTGAGGTAGGCGCGGATTTCGAGCCCGTCCCGCGCGGTGTAGGTCACCGGCTTGGGCTTCACGAGCAGCCGGTAATCGAGCTCCGGACGATAATTGGCGAGCACCGCAAGCTGCTTTTCTTCCGGGGTGTAGATATAGAGCGCCCCGGGGTCGGATTCGCTGCCCGCCCAGATCAGCATCCGTTCGTCATTCCTCGACCTCGTGACGATCCGGATATCCTGGGTTTTCAGCGCTTTCTTGAGCTGCTCGTGCCGCTCCTCGACCGCATCGTCGAACCACACGATCTGTTCGCGATCGTCGGTGTAGAGCGCCGCCAGGGGCGTGCCGTCGCGCTTGAGCCACAGCTCTTCGACGTCCCATTTGTCGTTCTCGTAGAAGGTCTCGACCGATTGCCCGGTCGAATAGTCGAACAATCGCACGCCGGTGCGGCCGTTTTCGCCCTCTTCCAGCACATAGCCGCGGTCGGTCCCGCCGACGATCCGCACCACGCTCCAGTAGCGGCTTTTCTCGTCATCGGCCTTGAGCTTGCCGACGAGGTCGAACTTGCTCCCCTCGTCCGGGCGGTAATAAACCCGCAGCCGCTTGCGCTTCCAGCCCATGCCGAGCCGCACCACCCCGTCGTCATCGGCGTACCAGTTCCACACCCCAGTCTTGGGTTTGACGATGCGTTCGACTTCGCCGTCTGGGACGAGTTCATAACGATAGACCGACGGGGTGCTGCGAAAGGACGACTGCACCGAAATCAGCGCGTACGATCCGTCTTCCGCCATGTGCACTAGATCGCCGCCCCAAAGCACCCGATCATTGACTTCGAGCGGGAACAGCTGGCCATTGGTCAGGTCGCGCACATACAGGCGGTTGACCCGTACCGGGTAACCGTAAAAGCTTCCCGCCATCGAGATCGAAAGCAGGATCTTGGTGTTGCCAGCCCAGCGGAGCCAGTCGATCCGCTGGTCCTTCTGGAACACCAGCTGCCGGACCACTTCGCTTTTGGCGGTATCGAGCACGAGGATTTCGGGCGTGCCGCCAATCGATCGCTCGATTGCCAATCGCGTTCCATCGGGAGACATTTCGAAATCGCGAAAAGCGCTGCGACCAGCGAAATTTCCGGTCGGGATCAGCGGCGGGGCCTGTTCGCCGATCGCCGCCGTTTCCACCGGCTCGGACTGCGCGTGGATCGGCGCCAGCGGAATCGACCCCGCCAGCGCAATCGCAAAGGCTGTCATCAACCGTTTCATCTTGACCCCCAAAGTGTTCGTCTGCGTCGAATCACGAAGGCAAGAGTATGAAAACTGGCGCTTAAGGCAAGCCCGCGCAGCAGCAACTGTTCCAGAGTCGCTGGCGCAGAGCGCACCGGGTGGAACATTCGGCCTAGATATCTGACAGCCCGAGCGGTTCGTATGGGCCGAGGATGAGCTGTTCGAACACTCCCAAACCGCGCGCATCTCCTTCTATCCGGCAGAGAACCTGGACATGCCGATTCTCCATCTGCGCGGGATCGAGCGCAGCCAGATCGAATTGCTCGCGTTCCACCAGGAGCGGCCCATGATGCGCGCCGTGGCCCCATTGCGGGTGAGTGTAGCCCAGCCCTTTCATCTGGAACCGGACGAGCGGCGTCAGCACCAGCCGTGCAGGCCCTTCGGCAAGCCCGAGTTCGAGCGTACCTCCGTCCGGCCAACGGGTTCCATCCAGCAGGCCCGCGTCGAGCACACCTCTGCCTTCGACTATCTCGTCGATCCCGGCCCCGTCCTTCGCCCACGCCGCACGGGTGTTCCACGCATTGCCCTTGGGATCGGCGTTGATGTGAAAGAACAGCGATCCCTGTTCGAGGTTGATCGGCGTCCATTGCCAGAAGAAGCCTGGCACCGGATGTCCCGGAATCGGCTGCGGATCGCGCGCGCCGATCGGCCGGACGCCCCAGCTGCGGTCGCGCGTCCCGACAGTTCCCGGGGCCATGTCCGCGCGCTCGCCGTCGAGTTCGATCCAACCGGAATAGCGTCCGTTCTGGGTCATCCGCGTGTAATCCATGAAAGCTCGCGGCCCGATCCGGTGGATGAAGCGCGGCTCTTCGATCGGGAACGCCCGGCCTTCAAAGGTGAATTCACCCGCGATACCTTCGCTCTGTTCGATCGTGACTCTGATCTCTTGCAACGGCTCGAGGATCTCGATCGCGATCGGCCCGACTTTCAGCGCCATCCGCTCCATCCCAAGCTCGCAGCTGGCGTGGAGCGAGTGTTGCCGGCCATCGCGGATGAAACTGAAATGCGCGTCGGCGATGTCGAGATGCGGGTAGACGCCAAACGCGAGCGCGAAGAAGCCGCTGCCATCGGGCGCATAGCCGTTGAAGAAATAGCGATCGTAGAAATTGCGGTCGGTGCCCGCATAGGCGATCGGCTCGGGCGTCTGGTGGACGGGAAAATCGTCCGCTCGGGTCAGGACCATCTCAGTCGGTCTCCTTCAGTGCGGCGAGACTGTCATGTTCGAGTGCCAGTGCACAGGCCCCGCGCGCCATCGACAGGAAATTGGCATCGCCGCGCGGCGTACGCTCTACAAAGGCGGCGCTGAACACCGCCGTTGAAACACCGTGCAATGCTCCGACCCGATATTCGTGCCATGCTGTATCGCGGTCCATGCGAATGCCGCGCTTCGCCATTTCAGCGAGATAAAGATCGAACAGTTCAACCTCATGCGCACGGCGCAGGTCATCGCCAATCCCGCAACCCAGGAAATAGCCGATATCGGTCATCGCCTTGCCGGTGGTCACGGTCTGCCAATCGAGCACCGCAATCGCTTCTTTGCCGCCGCGGATATCGAACAGCAGGTTGTCGAGCCGGAAGTCGCCGTGAACGATGCATTGCGGTTTCTCCTGCCGGCGCGAGAACAGCTCTTCCGTCGCCGCCAATCGATCGCACAATTCCATGAACTCCGGCTCCAGCGTATCGGCATAGCGCTCGCGGAACACCGATTGCGCATGCGGGTACATCGCGGCGATCTGCTCCGTCACCTCGGGACGAGGCCTGATCCATTCGGGATCGAGCAGGTTGGAATTGTGCCAGCTGGGCGCGTGTATTGCGGCCGCCTGCTTGATCGCCGCGCACGCATCTTCCAGCGAACAACCCGCGATCTGGTCTCCTCCGCGCGCCGGGCCGAGATCCTCGAACAGCAGTACGAACCGGTCGCCTTCGGCATTGACCTGCGCCGCGAACACCTGCGGCACGCGCACCGCCAGCTGCGGGGCTGCATCGCGGTAGAACTGCACCTCCTTGGAATAGAGCCCCATCATCGCAGCGGTCGCGCGACTGCGTTCATCCGCCGCCGGGAATTTGGCCGCGATCGTCGCTGGAGCAGCGCCGGGTTGCGAATAGGTGAGATGAAACCGGACGCTGTCGCCGACCTGCCCGGTGCCGATCGACTCCCATTCGAGGCCAGCGATGCCGACCTCGCTTTCGATCACCCCGCAATCAAGCAAGTGTTGCTCCAGCCAAACCGGACTTACGGCATCGGGATCGGATGGGAACTCGCTCAAGAGAGTGGCTTCCTAGGAGTTAGGTCAGCATCTCCTCGATCTGACCCAGCCTTTCCTTGCCGAAGAACATTTCGAATGTGCCGGGATCTTCGCCCTTGGTCCCGACATACAGGGTCGGGATTCCGAACGCCCCGCGTTCGACGGCAGCGCTGGTATTGGCGACGAGGCCCTGCTTCACTTCGTCGGTTTGTGTCCGCGCGAACAGATCCTGAGCGTCAAAACCGGCTGCCGCCACCGCTGCACCGAGGGATTCGGGGTTGGTGATGTCCACGCCTTCTTCCCAGATTGCCGGTAGCATCGCTTCGACGAACTGCACCCCGCGCCCATCCTGATCGGCGGCGAAGAGCATCCGCTGCAAAGTGATCGAGTTGAACGGGAATTGCGGGTGGAGCCTGTACTTGGTCAGCCCGTGCTTCGCGATGAAGCGGCGCATTTCAAGCATCGAATATTCGACCTTGCCCTTCACATCCGCGTCACGGATCATCGGCGGGGCGTTGCCGGTCAGTTTGTGCATTCCGCCGAGGAAAACGGGAATCACATCGAGCTCCGCACCGGTCCGCTTGATCAAATCGCGCAGCGGCCACCAGACCATATAGGCGTTGGGGCTGACAAAATCGAAGATCAGTTCGACGCGATTGGCCATGGTTTTCGTTCTCCCGTTCGTTGCAAACGGAAGTCGCACGCCGGCGCACCGAATTCAAGTCTGGTTTATAGACTAATAGCTTCGGCGCGAAGCGCCGCAAGGGCGGAGTCGAAGTCGAAGACGCAGACGTGCGAAGCACACCTGCAAGGCCGCCCGCAGCAGGCGCAGCTCTGCTGCGCGTCTAGCGAGGACGAAGGCGCGGATGCGCCTTCGCAAAAAATCAATGCGGCGCGAGACCGAGCTCAATCCCGGTGCGATCTTCGAGCGCGAACTTGTCGAACAGGTCGGCGCTCGCCGCGTTCAAGCCGACGACCCGCGTGTGACGACCGTTCCTGCGCATCCGATCGATCACCTTTTCGAGCGCACCGATGGCCGAAATATCCCAGAAATGCGCTCTGGAGACGTCGATCACGACATTGTGCGCGGCGTCCTCGTACTGGCTTTCCGGGCCGAGCGCCTGCTGGAACTTGTCGACGCTGGCGAAGAATATCTCGCCGGTCACCACATAGACCGCACTGTGCGGACGGCGCACTCGCTCGACGGTGAACAGGCTGCGGACCTTGTGTGCGAAGAATATGCCCGACAGCAGCACCCCGACCAGCACACCGAGCGCGAGATCGTGGGTCCACACGACCACGACGACGGTCGCGACCATCACCAGCGAACTAGTCGGCGGGTGGCGGCGCAGGTTGGGAATCGAATTCCAGCTGAACGTCCCGATGCTGACCATGATCATTACGGCCACCAGCGCCGGCATCGGCACTTGCCCGACATAGGAGCCGAGCACGGTCAGCAGGAACAGGAGGAACGCGCCGGCAGTGAAGGTCGACAG
>CAZJZO010000097.1:0-15013 GCA_964550495.1 uncultured Porphyrobacter sp.
AGTAGAGGGCCATGCTGATCGCCGGCGGGACCAGCGTCTGCGGCCAGATTCGCAGGAAGCGCCGGACTTCCTTGCCGAGCAGCGTCCGGAAGGCGATCCAGTCCGCGGCGAGGCCGCTGCGAGCGACGGTCGGTGCTGCGACGGCTGCGTCAGTCGTCTGCATGGACGAGGGCCTCCGCGCTGCTCTCGGAGTTGGTCAAGGACACGAACAGCTGCTCCAGTCGGTTGCTCTTGTTGCGCATGGACATCACGCGATGCCCCGCGTCGTCCATACCCGCCAGCTCCATCGGGGTAGCGACATTCTCGGCCGCGGTCATGGTCGGCAACAGGTGGAAAGCCTGCAACACAATTCCGATCCGTCCGCGCCGCGCCGCTGCCAGCCCGTCTTCGTCGAGGTCGGTAAAGTTCTGCCCCGCCACCGTCAGGCTGCCGCCGGTCGCACGCTCGAGGCCGGATAGCACCGCCATCAGCGAGCTCTTGCCCGAACCCGAAGGACCGAGCAGCGCAACGACTTCGCCCTCTTCGATGTCGAGATCGATCCCACGCAGGATGTCGACCGGCGCATCGGCACCGCCGAGCGTCAGGGTGAGATTACGGGCGGATATGGCTGGAGAAGGATTTGTCACTGGCACCAGATGGGGTAAAGATGAGTTGCAATCAAGATACCCATTGAAAGGCTGATAGATGCAGGATCGCGTTTGGTCGAATTGGCGGACCCTGATGGTCGGCGGCGTTGCCGCGCTGGCGTTGGCGGCTTGTAGCGATAATGCCGAGGACACGGTGACGGTTCCCGCACCAGAAGCTGCCGTCGCCTCCAGCGACAGCGATCTTCCCGAAATCCCGGTCATGGGGCCCGAACAACGCATCCTCGCCTTCGGTGACAGCCTGTTCGCCGGATATGGCCTGTCGCCGGAGCAAAGCTATCCCGCCCGGCTCGAAGCGGCGTTGCGCGCACAGGGGATCAATGCCGTCATGACCAATGCCGGCGTGTCGGGCGACACCAGCGCTGCGGGGCGCCAGCGGCTCGCGTTCACTCTTAATGCCCAGGAGGAGAAGCCCGACCTGTTCATCCTCGAACTGGGCGGCAACGATCTGTTGCGTGGGCTTTCCCCCGCCGAGACTCGCGCGAACTTCACCGCGATGCTCGACGAATTGAAGGCCCGCGAAATCCCGGTCCTGATCATGGGCATGCGCGCGCCTGCGAATTATGGCGGCGAATACCAGGCCGATTTCGACGCGCTGTACGGCGAATTGGCGCAGGAATATGGCACGGCGCTGATTCCGTTCTGGCTCAACGACATCTACGAGAATCAGAATCTGTTCCAATCTGACCGGATCCACCCGACCGCCGAGGGAATTGAAGCGCTGGTGGCGTCGACGGTGGATGAGGTGAAGGGTGCCTTGCCTGAGGAGGAATAGCGGCCTCTACCCCGTTTGTGTCGAGCGAAGTCGAGACACGTTGGCATTGGCGCCTTTCGACTTGGCTCGAGGCGAACGGCTAGCGCTGGAGCTTCTCCAATTCTCCCCCGCTAACCCGCCAAACCGCCGCCTCATCGACGATCTCTGCAAACGGTGCGAGTTCGGTCCCCGTCATCCACACCTGAGCCTTGCCAGCGCGCAGACGCTTGAACAGTTCGGCCCGGCGGACCGGATCGAGATGCGCGGCGACCTCGTCGAGCAGCAGCACGCTCGGACGTCCTGACGACGCCAGCACGCCGTGAGCCAGCGTTATCGCGATCAGCATGGCCTTTTGTTCGCCGGTGGAACAGCTCGCCGCCGGCTGACCTGAGGATGCCATAACCACTTCTAACTCGTCGCGGTGCGGCCCTGTCAGTGCGCGCCCGGCGGCGCGATCGCGCGGGCGCTCGCGGGCAAAACTCGCGAGCAGAGCGGCGACATCGGTGGGGCCACCGGGGCGATAGGTAAGGATCGGGCGTGCGAACGGTTCGGGGGGAAGGGCGGACAACTCATCGGCCAGCATTGCGACCAGCCGCGAACGGTTGTGTGCCACCACCGCGCCGTGCTGCGCCGCCTGCGCTTCGATCGCGTCGAGCCAATGCGCATCCCCGCCGTCTTCGAGCAGCTTGTTGCGCTCTCGCAGCGCGTTTTCGAGGCTTGATACATTCTTGGCATGGCCCGGCTCGATCGCGAGCGTCATGCGATCCACGAACCTGCGTCGCGCGCCGGCGCTGTCAGTAAACAGGCCATCCATTGCCGGTGTCAGCCACGAGATCGCGAGCCACTCGCTTAGCGAGGTCGCACTTGCTTCGGCTCCATTGACGCGGACAAGGCGGCGGGTTGGGCGCTCAATCTCCGTATAGGTGCCTAGCCGCGCTGAGACTTGCCCCTGCTCGATCAGGCTGGCCCCGATGGCGAAAGCGCCGGTTTCGTCGCTATCTGGAGTGCTGCGCGGCAAGTCGGCCAGGTTGGCCCTGCGCAGCCCGCGTCCGGGGCTGAGCAGCGACAGCGCCTCCAGCACATTGGTCTTTCCGGCTCCGTTCTCGCCCACCAGCAGGTTGAAATGCGCGGTTTCCACCAGCTCGCTTGCAGCGTGATTGCGGAAATTCTGGAGGGTTATCTTGGCCAGCGACATGGTTGCCGTTCGGTTAGCATGTCGTCCTGCCAGCGCCACAAAAAAGGCCAATCCCAACAGATGGTGAAAATTCCCAACCTTTCGGATTGATGAACGAAACCCGATTTTACAATTTGTTACAAAACCGCAGAATTCCGCCATTTTTCGAGTTTGGCACGGCTCCTGCAGAGTGATGGGTGTCCAAAGGGAACAGCCCCAAGGAAACAGACAACACCACTTAGGAGACTAACAATGACCGCTACCAACGTTTCAGACCGCCTCTTCGCCGCAGCTTTCTCGGTGATCCTTTCGGCAGCTGCCTTCGCTTACGCAATCGTTCCGGCAACCCCGAACCTGATGGCCTGATCAAAACCCAACATTCAATCAAAAGGAAACTTCAAAATGCCTGGTACTGATACTGGAACCCGCCTCTTCTCCGCCGCTTTCTCGGTGATCGTTTCGGCAGCCTTCTTTGCCTACGCCATCGTTCCGGCAACCCCCAGCCTGGCCGCTTGATCGCCCAGGGCAACCACACAAACACACTTCAAACTGCACAAGAAAGGACTTATGAAAATGAATGCTTCGATTGACCTTGGTTCCCGCATGCTGGCCGCAGCATCGGCATTGGTCGTGACAGCAATCGCCATGGCCACGGCCATCATCCCGGCGACCCCAACCGCTTCGTTCCTGATCGGAGGCATGGCATGAACAAGGTTACACGCAAATCCGGCGGCACACCGCCATCAAACAGTTTTCGCCTGGACAAGGGCAATGCCAAATTGGCTGGTGTTTGCGGCGGGATCGCCAACTACGCCAACATTGATCCAATGCTTGTCCGCATCGGCTTCGTGATCGGCGCATTTGTCAGCCTCGGCACAGCTGCACTGGTCTACCTCGCGATCGCTCTGATCGCAGACTGAGCTTGGCGCAAGAAAAAGCGGATCCCGGTTTTTCGGACCGCCAAGCAACGATCTGACAAGAAACCGGGAGGGGCCCAAGCGGCCCCTCTTTCGATTCCGGGCTCAAGCGAGCTCTCACTCACATCGCGGAAATGCCGCCATCCAGCTTCAGCTCCGCTCCGGTCATGAAACGGCTCTCGTCGCTGGCGAGATAGACCACCGCATTGGCGATATCGTTGGGCTCACCGACGAACTTCAGCGGGATCTGCCGCGCAAGCTTGTCCATCAGCACATCTTTCGGAATGTTGTGATGCTCGGCGGTTCCGTCGAGGATCGGCGTATCGACGAAGGTCGGGTGGATCGAATTGCAGCGGATCTGCATATTCATCTTTGCGCAGTGCAGCGCGATCGATTTCGACAACATCCACACGCTCGCTTTCGACGCGTTGTAGGCGGGCATAGTGTCGCTCGCGATCAGGCCCGCTATGCTCGAGATGTTGATGATCGATCCCGGCGCGTGCTCGCGCATCAGCGGCAGAGCCTTCTGGCAGCCGTGAAAGATCGAATTGACGTTGATGTCGAAGCAGCGCTGCCAGTCTTCGAAGGTGCAGGTTTCGATGTTCCCGGCCACGCCGATCCCGGCATTGTTGACCAGCACGTTGAGCCCGCCGATCTCTTCGCGCGCAGCGTCGACGGCGCGCTCCCATGCGTCCGGATCGGTCACATCGTGTGCGATGCCGACGGCATGGCCGGAACCGCATTCGGAATTGATCCGCGCGGCGGTGTCTTCTGCGCCCTGGCCGTTGATGTCGGTGCACAATACCCGCGCGCCTTCGCGGGCGAGCAGCGTCGCATGCGCCGCCCCCAGTCCCTGTGCAGCACCGGTCACCAGCGCGAGTTTTCCTTCGCAGCGTTTTGCCATGTTCAATTCTCTCCCAAAAACCCGGCCATCAGGAACATTGCGATGCGCACGTCCACGCCGTGGCCAGCATCGCGCCAATCGGCCACGAATTGCTCCAGATCGCGTAGCGCGACCTTATGCACATTGATATTCTCATCCGACACGCCGCCGCCATTGCCGACCTTGGTCAGGTCCGTCGCTCGCAGCAAGGTGAACTGTTCGGAGACCATTCCGGGCGAGGAGTAGTACTCCCCCACCACCTCAAGCGAGCCCGCGCGATAGCCGGTTTCCTCTTCCAGTTCGCGCGCTGCTGCTTCCACCGCCAGCTCTCCCGCATTCTCAGCGTGATCGCCGACCAGTCCGGCCGGGAGTTCGAGACAGAACTGGCCCAGTGGCACGCGATATTGGCTGACAAGGATGGCGTACCTCGTGCCGTCCGGATCGCTGTCGATGGCGATAATGGCGGTAGCACGGATGCCGCGCGAGCGCCCGACATATTCCCACCGCCCGCGACGTTTGGCGGTTATGAACCGACCTTCCCACATCACCTCTTCGGGCTTGTCGGCATCCGAATCGCGGATCAGCGGTATCTCGTCCATGGGCGCAGGCCCTAGACTTCGATCAGCCGGTCGGGAAGCTCGTTTTCATCGTCCTCGTCGCGCGGGAAGTGTTCGGCGAGCACAAAGCCCACGTCGCGCACGCCCACGGCCATGCCTTCGGCGATCTTGCCCGCTTTGATTTCGACCAGCATGTCCGCCATCGCTTCGCCCCATACCTCGGCCGAGACCTTTTCGGCGATCGAATCGTCGGCGACGATCTCTGCCCGGTGTTCGCGCATCGAAAGGTAGATCAGCACACCCGTCTTCCCGCGAGTGCGGCGTTCGGCACCGACCTTGAAGTGCTTGACAGCCTGGTCGTGGACACGGGTTGTCTTGGTGGGCGCGGGGATCAATGCGAAGCGCACCGCATCCGAGAGAAATATCAGGGTGCTGGCAAGATAGGCGATCAGGCCAAGCGCGATTGTCATGCTGGCCAGTTCGCCAATCGACCATTCGTGACCCCACCCGCCGACGAACCGGTCCCACAGGTTCATGAAGGGTTGCGGGAAAGCCGCGAACGCACTCATCGCGGTGAAGCCGATCGCCGCGCAATAGAGCTGGATAATGTCGCTGTAGCCGTCGGAGCGGTCGGCGAGCACTGTCAGGATCTCGCCCGAGGTGTTGAGCTCGGCTTCGCCCACCGCGTCGGAAACGATCTTGTGCTGGTCTTCTGTCAGATAGGCCATGTCTTACCATCCCCCTGAGGCGCCGCCGCCTCCAAATGAACCGCCGCCGCCGGAGAAACCGCCTCCGAACCCTCCGCCGAAGCCGCCTCCGCCGCCCCAGTCGTCGCCATCAGAAAGCGCGCCGCGGACGATCGCGCTGCCGACTTCCCAGAGGATTATGTCGCGAGCGGTGCGGCCCCAGCCATCGTCATCATCGTCATCATCATCGTCGCCGCGCTTGCCCTTGCGGCGCTTGCCCCACGGGCCCTTGCCCTTGGCGCGATAGCGTCGGCTGCGTTTGCGAGCGCGAAGCACCGGCAGGATAAAGAAGAAGAATACGAAGCCGAACCAGATGATGGTGCCGATCGGGATACCGCCTTCCTCGCTCTGGCTCTGGCGCTGCGACGCGGCCTGCTGGGCCACGCGAGCGGCTTCGTCCGGCGGCAATTGCAGCTGCGCAACAATCGCGTCGGTACCGGCCACAATCCCGCCGGGCATGTCGCCGTCGCGGAATCGCGGCAGGATCTGGTTCTGGATGATCAGCGCGGAGACGGCATCGGTCAGATAGCCTTCCAAGCCGTAGCCCACTTCGATCCGGACCTTGCGATCGTTGGGCGCAACGAGCAGGAGCGCGCCATCGTTGCGCTCGGCATCGCCAATGCCCCATTCGCGACCGAGCTGATAGCCATAATCGGCGATATCGTACCCATCGAGGCTCGGCACGGTTGCGATCACAACCTGGCGCTGAGACTGGGTCTCGAGCGCTTCCAACTGCGCCGTCAATTGCGCTTCGACGTCGGCCGGAATGATCTCGGCATTGTCGACCACCCGCCCGGTCAGCGCGGGAAATTCGGGTTGGGCCGCTGCTGGAGCGGCAAAAGCCAGCGTGACGAGCGCCAGGATCTGGAAAAGTCTGTGCATCACCAACTCCCGCTCGCGCCGCCACCACCGAACGAGCCACCACCGCCGGAAAAGCTGCTTGATGAAAAACTGCTGCCGGACGAACTCCAGGATGAGCCAGACGAATAGGTCGAAACGCTCGTTCCGCTCGAGGTGCTGCCGCTGTATCTCGTTCCACCCGAACCGCCTTTTGAAGCAAGGACGATAATAAGGATCACGAATGCAAATGGAGCCAAGATCATCAACCAAACCAGCCAACCGTCTCCTGAACCGACGTTGGTTTCTCTGGAGGTTTGAGTAACGAGTTGAATGGCTTCTGCTTCTGGCAGCGCAAGGTGGTTCGCAATTGCCGTTGTTCCGGCGACGATCCCACCCTCCATGTCGCCATTGCGAAAGTAGGGAACGATCTCGTCGCGAATGATGGTCGAGGCGAAGGCGTCGGTCAGCTGGCCTTCCAGCCCATAACCGACTTCGATCCGCAATTCGCGTTCGTTCGGAGCGACAATGAGCATTGCGCCGTCGTTTCGCTCGGCATCACCGAGTCCCCATTCCCGGCCGAGCTGATAGCCGAAGTCCGAAATGTCGTAGCCCTGAAGGCTCGGCAGAGTGACGACCACAAGCTGATGTTGCGTATCCGACTCGAGCGTTTCCAACTGCGCAGTCAGCTGCGCTTCGATCTCCGGCGATATGATTTCGGCATTGTCGACCACTCGCCCCGTCAGCGCCGGAAATTCCGGCTGCGCGGCCAGCGGAGCCGCGATCAGTGCAAGTATCGCGGTCAGGAGAGTTGCGATCTGCCTCATGCAGCCTCTTCCAGCTCGAAAGGGGAAACTTCCTCGGTCAGCCGATCAACTCCGGCGGCGATGCCCGCTTCGAAATCGCCTTGCTCGAAATGCGGCACGATATCGTCATGAATGATGAAGGCGGCTTCCTCGTCCTTGACGGACGCTTCGAGCCCATAGCCGACTTCGATGCGAACCTTGCGCTCATTGGGCGCAACCAGCATCAGCAACCCGTCGAGCCGTTCCGCGCTGCCAATCTTCCAATCATTCGCCAACTCATGGGCGTAGGCCGAGATCTCTCGACCTCCAAGGTCAGAAGTTGTGGCAACGACCAATTGCACGCCGGTTGTTTCCTCCAGTTCGGCCAGTCTGTTTGTCAGTTCGGTTTCATACGGCGCAGCCAGTATCTCCGCTGCATCGACGACCCGGCCGGTCAGCTCGAGATCGGGTTCTGCTTCGGGAGCTTCGGCTTCCGCAGCGCAGCCCGCGATCGAGAGCGCTGCGAGAGCCAGCAGGAAGGCGCGCGGCACGCCGCTCAGTTCGAGGTCATGTCGAGCTGCGGTGCAGCTTCGGCGCCCTCGGTAACGGCGGTGTAGGGAACCAGCGGTTCGGCACCGTGAATGACGTTCGCACCGATCGTGTCGGGAAAGGTGCGGATCGTGGTATTATACTTGCGCACCGCTTCGTTGTAGTCGCGGATCGCGACCGCAATGCGGTTCTCGGTCCCTTCGAACTGGCTCTGGAATGCGAGGTAGTTTTGGTTCGACTGAATCTGCGGATAGGCTTCGAAGCTCGCCAGCAGGCGACCGATTCCGGCGCTCATCTGCGACTGCGCTGCGGCGAATTCGCCCATCTTCTCGGCGTCGCCCAAATCGCTGGCGGTCACATTGACGGCGGTGGCGCGGGCGCGTGCGTCAGTGACTTCGCGCAGGATCGTCTGTTCGTTCTCGGCGGCGCCCTGGACGATCTCGGCAAGGTTGGGGATCAGGTTTGCGCGGCGTTGAAACTGTGCCTCGACATCGGCCCATTTCGCTTTCGCTTCCTCTTCGGCGGCGGGGACCGAGTTGATCCCGCATGCGGCCAGACTTAGCGATGCCGCCACGGCCAGACACGCGCGGCTTATCATCTTGAAATTCATTCTTATCCCTCCTGAAGGTGCGCGGGCTTCGCAGAGTGCGGCGCGCGAAATATCCTGTGTTGTGGATATAGCACACCACAGGCGGGTTTCAAGAACCGTACACTTTTGTAAACTGACCTTGGCAGCGCGCGTTCAGGATGCAAATAGGCGTGCAATCGGGATCAAGGGGATCGACTATGTTTGCAGAATTCAAGGAATTTATTGCCAAGGGCAACGTGATGGAATTGGCCGTCGCAGTCATCATCGCAGGCGCCTTTGCGGTGATTGTCGCGTCGATGACCGACGATCTGATCATGCCGATTGTGGGGATGATCTTCGGCGATGTTGACTTCAGCAACCGGTACACCGTGCTCTCAGGAGGCGAGCTGATCGAGCCGGGCATGAGCCTCGAAGCGGCGCGCGAAGCGGGAGCGAATGTGCTTGCCTGGGGTTCGTTCGTGACCTCCGTGATCAATTTCCTGATCCTCGCATTCATCATCTTCCTGCTGGTGCGCTATGCCAACAAGGTGAAAGAGAGACTGGAAAAGCCGGAAGAAGAAGCACCGGCAGAACCGGAAGGTCCAACCGAGATCGAGCTGCTGACCGAAATCCGGGATTCGCTGAAGAAGTAAATTTCTGAGGCTTATGTGGTCTATGCCGCTGGTGCTTGCGACCCTATCGCATACCACCAGCGGTACGCCCATGCGCCGGCAAAGAACAGGGCAACGGCAACCGGGATTGTCGTCACTCCCAGTCCGGGAATCTTCCAGCTCAAGAGCTCGCTTTTGACCTCGGCGGGTGTGTTGCGCCCTGTCGGATAGAATAGGGTCTGATCGGTATCGCCGACATGTGACATCCACGCCTTCGTGTCCTTCGCATCGAAACTCTGTCTGATGATTTCGAAGGCGCTAGCAACGTGTGCTCTGTACAGATCCGCGGCACGGTTGTCCGCAGCCGCGAAACATAGCCACAGCACCGCGAGGGCAGCACCCAACTGAGAGACGATGACGGGATGTTGTGCGGCATCTCCGAACGACAGCACGAACATGGCCGAGTGTATCGTCAGGAAAAAATTGAATCGGGTCAGCATTCGGCTGAAATGCTTGTTCAGATAGTCGGTCTTGAGCTTGTAATCTTCGATCAGAAATTCCTTCGGATCGGTCATGTCATCCTCCCCGCTAGCCGGAGGGGCGAGCCTACTACTGCGAAGTGTGACCGAATTGGCGAAATGCGCCATCCACTTCCCATTAATGGCCGGGTCGCTATATAGGGCAGGTCGGGCAACCGACTATGGCGATAAATTGCTGCGTGCAATAGGCGCAACGGACCCGGGGGCAGTACCCGGCGGCTCCACCATAACTCTCTGTTCTGCAGGGGTTTCTGACGGGGCCGAACTAGGATCGACGTGGGCTGAAAAGCGTAGTTTTTGCCCGGGCTGAGTAACCCGTAAAACTGTTCATCTTTATAAGTGCAAACGATAACGAAGCACTCGCTCTCGCTGCGTAATGTGACGGGCTAACGCCCTGAAGTTACAAAGCTAAAGCGCGGTTGGACCCACCGGGCAACAGAAGCGGATACCGGGCGTCCGGAGGGAACGTAGCAACAGAATCCCTCCATTTTGCCTTTGCTGCAATGCCTGGTCAGGAGTGAAAATGCGTCTTTCACGTGCGTTCTTGTGCTCATTGGCATTGCTGCCGCTACCCTTCGCTTCCGGCGCTTCGGCTGAAACCCGAGAAGAGTATCTCGCGCGTCTCACCGAAGTATGTGCAGTCGATTGCATGCAGCCGCGCGAATTCCAGCGCAAAGCGCGCAAACGGGCAAAGGACGATCAGCGCGACATGGCGATCATCATGGATGTCGCGCATATCCGCCGCGCGGGCGACAAGCTCGAACTGCACAATCTCAATCTGGAATCGACCAATTTCGACGATCTGATCAATCTCGAATCAGCCGGTATCAATATCTCGCAGCGCGATGGCGTCGGCGGATTGCCGCGCGGTCGCCGTAGTGGCTCGCATCCGAACCTGATTGTCGTCGCGATGGATGAGGAGACCTTGTTCGATCTCCTCAATCCGCCCAGTTCCGCCCCCTCGACACAGGCGACTTCAACGGAGGGCGAGGATATTGTCGTTGAAGACAATCTCGATCGCAAGTTTACGCGGGCCACCTTGGCGGCGTTGAAGGCGAAACTCCTGAACCGCAGGGTAGTGGTCCGTGGTAGCCCGCGCCTCGAAGTTGCCGTGGTGGGTGCCCGACGCGACTTCCGTCGCAAGCAGGTTATCCTGGAGGTCGACAATGCCGACGATCTGGTGATGCTTCCGCGCTACGACAATGATGGCAATCCGAAAGCCGATGAGCATTTGCCGTGGCTCGCTGCCGAGACCAAGGAAGGCGAGCGCTAGGCACCGCACGCTTTGACGTTTTGCCGGTGTCGAGTAAGAAGCGCATGAGCGCCGATGCGATGCGCTCAATTCCGCTCGGAGATTTTTTGAACACGATTGCTGCCAAACGCTGACCGCATGACGGTTGGCCTCTGAACCCGGCACGATGGAAGCACCCGCTTCTTTCGGCCCATTCACGCATTCCAAGTTCAGGAAAGAAATCCAATGACATTGAAATCCATTCGCCCGCTTGAGCGGGACGATCTCGGCCGTGTCGGCCACTTGGTAGACAGCAACGCCATGTTCCCGTCCGATATGTTGGGCGACATGACGGCGGCATATTTCGACGGTGAGAGCGACGTCCATCGCTGGATCGTGTTCGATCAGCATCGCGTCGACGGCGTGGCCTACTTCGTTCCCGAGCAAATGACCGAAGGCACCTGGAATCTCTTGCTGATTGCTGTCGATCCCGAGGCGCACGGCCAAGGGATCGGGTCCAGGCTGATGCGGTTCGTCGAGAACGAACTTGCCGGCGAAGATGTACGGATCTTGCTGGTGGAAACTTCGGGTGTGCCGGACTTCGCGCGCACGCGCGGATTCTACGAAATGCTCGGCTACGAGCGCGAAGCCCGGATCCGCGACTACTACGCTGCGGGCGATGACAAGGTCATCTTCCGCAAGGCGCTGAAATAAGGGGATTGGGCCGGGGACATGTTCTCCGGCCCGACACCGATGGCAATGCCACACGCTAGCGTGTACGCAGCGCGAGAGATCGCATAATCGAGGTGCCGCCACACATGCTGACGTCTTCCATCCTTGCACCGCTACTGGCGCTTCAGGCCTCGGCCTCGGGCTGCACGGTGCCCGACCCCCGCTTCACCATGACTGCCCGGCCCGACGAAAATATCGCGGCCGAGGTCTATCTTCCCTGCGAAGGGCAGGACATGGACGCTCTGGTCGCCGCTTTGATCGAACGCGATGGCAAACCGGTCGAGACCGAAATCACTCTGGATGAGCGCGAGGTGGAGGTGACCATGACCGGCCTGTCCGAGCCGGGCGGTGACGAGAAGACCGCTGTGCTGCGCCGTGCCAAACCGGCTGAAGACGCCAAGCCCTATGTCTGCCGCGTCCACAAGGCGCAAGCGGGAGACGCGGCCGTGTGGCGCGCGGTCGAATGGTGCATGACCTTTGTGGTCGGTCCGAAAGAGACGGTGCGGGTCAAGCCGGCGCCGACCGGCGAACAATGAAGCGCTAACGAGACTGAGAAAGCTTGTGCTCGAGCGCCTTTTCCTTCTGCCTTGCCAGCTTTCTTAGCCTGGTCGCGCGCCGCTTGAGCCATTTGGGATCGTCGGAGTTTTCCGGATCGTCCAGTCGCGCGAGATACTGATCGGCGAGCTGATCCAGTTCTTCGAACGTGTAGCTGCCCATACCGTAGAGCCCGAACAAGCGCCCTTGCTCGACCTTTGGCATATCACTCGAACTCGGCGATCGCCGCGTCTTTCGCCTTGATCTCCTTGAGCTCGCGCTCGAGCCGCAGGCAGTCGAGGATCTTGGCTCCGGCGAGGAACACCGCGCCGCTGGTGGCCAGAAACAGCAATTTGCCGCCGATGCCGGGATATTCGACCAAGTAGGCGGCGCCGCGCGTCATCGCGCCCAGAGCCAGCGCAAAGATAATCACGTAGGCTTCGAACCGGTTCTTGATCACGAACAGCCTTCCGATCTTGCGCAGCATCCAGTCTCCTTTGCGTTAACCTCTCAGGTAGCAAAGCCTGTGCCAACGGCGCGCTGGTGCGGGTCTGCTTGGTTAACGCGGGCGCCAGTGTAAGCGCACCCGACGCCAATCGCCAAACGCGTTAACCCAATTCGGCGAGGTCAAGCGCGGCGAGCAGTGCTGCACGCGCGGCGATCACCGTTTTGGCAAGAGTTTCGGAGCCAATGTCGGCGGGGTCGATCTGTTCGGGCCAGTAATGCGCCAGAATACCGCCAATCGTATCTGCCTTGGCCTCGGTCAGGAGAAAGCGAGGGTCGACCGTGGCCGGATCGCATACCACGCGCAGTCGCAGGCAGGCCGGGCCGCCGCCATTGGCCATGCTCTGCCTTACATCAACGGGGATCACTTCGCGGATCGGTCCGTTCGAAGCCATCATCCGCTCGCAATAGCCCCAGACGGCGGTGCTTTCGCGGCATTCCTCAGGCACGATAAGAGCCATGCTGCCATCGGGCTGGGTCACCAGCTGCGCATTGAACAGGTAGGTCTTGATAGCCTCTTCAAGACTGACCTCGCTCGAAGGCACTTCGACCACTTCAAGCGCAGGGAAGACCGAGCGGATCGCCGCGTAGGCGCCCTGCGGGTCGGCGAAAGCCTCCTCATGGGTGAACAGCACTCGCTCGTTCGCGACCGAAACGACATCGTTGTGAAACGCGCCGGCTTCGATGGCGGCCGGGTTTTGCTCGATGAAGACGGTGCGCGCAGGATCGAGGCCGTGCGAGCGGGCGATCAGACGGCTGGCCTGTTCGTGCTGGCGCGCCGGGAACTTGCCTCCCGGTCTGCCGTAAACGAACACTTCGACGCCCGGGCTGCCATGCCCTTCGCACAGGCGCATATGATTGGCCGCGCCTTCGTCGCCGAATGTCTCCGGAACAATCATGTGGTGCACGAAGTGATCCTTGTCGCCGAATGCGACTGCCAACATGCGAGCCGTATCGATCCATTCCTGCCCGCGATGGAGCATGGTGACGAGGTTGGCCGGAGTAAGGTGGCACCTGCCGTCCTTCGTATCCGGCGCAGGCGAGACTGTGGCGGCGTTGGCCGTCCACATGCTCGAGGCCGACCACGGGGCGGCGCGCAGGGCCGGATCTTCGCTGCCGTCGAGAGCAAGCCTGCCTTCGAGCGCTCGGTTGGGGCGAGGGAGGGGTAGCAGGAAACCCTGATGACCCAGTCGCGCAAGATTGCCGCGCATCTTCTCCAGTCCCTGCAGCGCCGCAGCACGCGGGTAGGAGGCATCACCCTTATGGCTTGCGCTGGCAATGTTGCCGAGGCTGAGGCCAGCGTAGTTGTGCGACGGGCCGACGATCCCATCGAAGTTGATTTCTGTCAGTGTCATTCAAACCCCGTTCGGTTCGAGCGAAGTCGATAACCGTTTGCCCGCGCGTGTCTCGACTTCGCTCGACACGAACGGAAATGGAAAACCTAACGCCCCACGCTCCAGACGGTATCGCCGACACTCACATCGAGCGCGTCTGCCGCCACCGCGTCGATCGCGATCCCGCCTTCACCGTCAAACTTACGTGCGCCGTAGCAGGCACGGAACGTCTGCAGTTCGCCGGTTGCCAGGATCGCGCGTTCGCCCTCTTGCAAATCGACATCGGTCACCGTCGCAGACTCGCTGTTCTTGACGCTGGTCACATCGTCGGTGCGCGCGATCATGGTCGGGCCGCCGTCGAAAATGTCGACATAGCCTTCGTACCGGAAACCTTCATTCTCGAGCATGCGCATCGCCGCGCGCCCGGTCGGATGGGGCACGCCGATCACGCTGCGCGCATCATCGCCCAGCATCGCCACGTAGACCGGGTGCTTCGGCATCAGGTCGGCGATGAACTGGTTGCCGTTGATCGCGTTGAAATAGTCCGCGTCTTGGAAGTTCATGCCGAAGAAGCGGCCGGCGACACCGTCCCAGAACGGCGATCCGCCACGCTCGTCGATAATCCCGCGCAATTCCGCGAGGATCTTCTCGGCAAACCGCGACCGGTGCATCGCAATGAAGAGGTAGCGGCTGCGCGCCAGAAGGAGGCCAAGTCCGCCAGCACGTTCATTGGGGTGGAGGAACAGCCCACCGACTTCGCTCGACCCTTCGAGGTCGGTTACGAGGCTCAGCAGCTCCGCGCGCACGGTTCGGTCGAGTTCCTGCGAGTATTGGGTAAGCGTGTTGAGTCGGTAGGAGTAGAATGGCCATTGCTGCCCGACCTTGGTCATCAGCTGACAGGTACCGGCGATCTTCCTGGTCGCAAGGTTCTCGAGCACCAGCACGAACTGCTCGTCCACCAACTCGTCTTCGGTGTTGGCGAACGCTTCGACCGCGCGTTCGAGCTTGCTGCCGAGCGCCTTGCGATCGGGTGGCAGGTTGGTGAAGCCGCCGCCGGGAAGTTTGGCCATCTCGTAGAGATGCTCGAGATCGGAATGGGGCGCGGCGCGCAGTC
>CAZJZO010000098.1:0-14554 GCA_964550495.1 uncultured Porphyrobacter sp.
TGGATTTCCGGCTGCAATGACCGTTCGCTCACTGCTTTCATCAAGGATCGCTTGCGTCTCTTCGCCTTTCTCTCCGCCTTCGTCTCTCTTCTCACCGCGCAGGCTTTTCAGGATCGGGCGGACCGCGAGCAGGAGGACGAGCAGGACCGCAAGCAATGCCGTGCCGTATCGCACCGCCATTGCGAACCAGGGTTGCTCGTAGAAGGCGAGCGGCTCCAACTCGGTCGATTCGAAAGCGCTGACGACGACTTGCACCTGATCGCCGCGATCATCGCTCGCGCCAACTGCGGCGCTGACGAGATCTTGCACCTGTTCCGCCGTCAGCGGCGCAGCAGCTTCGAGCGCGGCTTCGCTGACAGCGACCGCAACCGACAACTTGACCAGCCCGCCCGGCCGGGTAGCCGTTACCGCGACTTCACGATCGATTTCGTAGTTCCGCTGGAACGAGCTTTCGGTGTCGGTTGGGGAGGCGGCGGCGGCACCTTGCTCACCGTCGACAGCATTCGGATCCGGAGCGCCATCGACCAGCTCGGCGTCAGGCGGCGGGGTGTTGGCGGTTACTCCCGGTATCCCTCCGGGACCATTGCCGGCGACGCGTGAGGCACTGCGTTCGCTTTCGCTGCGAACAACGCCATCGGGCTCATAGCTTTCGCGTGCCGAGGTAATTTCATTCTGATCGAGCTCGACCTGGACCTCGCTCGAAAAATTTCCTTCGCCAAGCAGCGGAGTGAGCAACGACGCCACCTGCTCGCGCAGCTTGGCCTCGAATTCGCGCTGCAGCGTCAAGCCGTCCAGCGCGGTTTCCCGCTCGGACGAAAGCAGTCGGCCGTTCTGATCGACCACCCGGACGGCGTCCGGACTGAGGCCCGGCACCGAACCCGAAACAAGATTGACGATAGCGTCGACCTGGCTTTGCGATAGTGATCGCCCACTGGCCAGTCGGACCATCACCGACGCGCTAGGCGGGCTGCCATTGCGCACAAACACCGATCGCTCAGGCGTGGCCAGATGCACGCGCACGCTCTCGATCCCGTCGATCTCGCGGATCGTCAGCATCAGCTCGCGTTCGCGCGCCATTTTCAGGCGTTCGCCTTCGAGCGTTCGGCTCGATCCGAGGGGAATGGAATCGAGCATCTCGCTCGCCCCTTGTGGCGTGGGTAGGCGCCCGTCGGTCGCGACCAATGACCGTGCACGATAGAGATCATCTTCCGCTACGGTCATGACCCCTGTGCCGGAATCAACCGAATAGCCGATTCCGCTTCGCTCAAGCGTATCCACCACTCTGGCGCGTTCTGCGTCGGTCAGGTCGGAAAACAGGATCCGCTGCGGTCCTTGCGCAATCGCAAGGTACAGCGCCGCAATTGCTGCTAGAGTACCCACCCCGACCAGCGCAGGAAGCGCGCGGCGGAAAGCCGGCTGGGCGGTCAATTCGCTCAACCGCGTTCGCCAGTTGCCAGGAGCGGATACGCCGACAAGGCCGGGACTGGTCACCGGTAGCCCCGCACCATCCGGTGCGATTGGTACATCTGCTTCAGCCACCTATCAGCTCCCCATCCGCATGATGTCTTGATAGGCGGTGAGCAGTTTGTTGCGGACTTGCAGGGTCGCTTCGAAAGCAACGCCGGCCTCCTGCCGTGCCAGCATGACCTGCGCGATGTCGGTCACTTCGCCGCGCTCATAGGCCGCCTGCATGTCACCGGAGCGCTGCTGCACCGCGCTCACCCTTTGCAGCGCGTCGCCAAGCGTGTCTCCGAAGTTGGCAGCGGGCGCGTCGACCGCAGCGGAAGCGATGGGCTTACCGGGATCGGCATTCGCGGCGGCTCGGACATCCTTGAGTGCCTGGCTGCGCGCGAGGACTTCCTGACGCAGGGCGAGCACGTCCTGCAGCCCTGACGAAGGTCTGACCGGATTCATCGTTCAGCTCCCGCAGCCAGCAAGCCGGACTCGCGCATCGACGCGAGGCGATAGCGCAAGGTCCGCTCGGAAATTCCGAGGCTCTGCGCTGTCCTGGCACGGTGGCCGCCATTTTCGTCCAATGCAGCGAGGATCGCTTTCGCTTCGGACTGAAAGGCAACATCGGAAAGCGAGCCATTGGATTGGCTCGTCGCGTTCAAGCCGGCCTCGTCGACAACGCTGCGAACCGGCTGATCGAAGACAATATGCTCGGACCCGATCCGCGCCTCCTCCCCGGCAAGAAGGATCGCTCGGCGCACAACATTTTCCAGTTCCCGAACATTGCCCGGCCAATTGTGGGTTGCGAGCAGCGCAAGCGCCTGCCCGGTCAGCCATTTCGGCAAGCCGGGCTTGCAGGCGTGTCGCAGCAACATTCCAAAGGCAAGCGGAGCAATGTCGCCGCGCCGGTCCCGCAAGGCTGCAAGTTCCAGCGGAAAGACATTGATGCGATACAGCAGATCCTCGCGGAATCGTCCGGCCTCCACTTCGGAAGCGAGAGTGCGATTGGTGCAGGCCACAATCCGCACGTCGACCTTGATCGGTGTGGTCGCGCCGAGCGGCAGGACTTCGCCTTCCTGCAAAGCTCTCAGCAGCTTAGCCTGCAGCTGCAATGGCAGTTCCCCGATCTCGTCGAGCAGCAAGGTTCCGCCGTCGGCGGCCCGGAACAGCCCTTCGCGGGAATCGCTTGCGCCGGTGAAAGCGCCCTTGCGATGACCGAACAGCAGTCCTTCCAGCATCGCTTCGGGCATGGCTGCGCAGTTTACGGCGACAAACGGTCCTTTGGCCCGTTTCGACATACGGTGCACGAAGCGTGCGAACACTTCCTTGCCGGTACCGGTCGGACCCTCGAGCAGGACCGGGATCTCGCTTCTGGAGATGCGCTCTGCGAGCGTCAGCAAAGCCAGCGTCTTTTCGTCACCCGCGATCGGCCAGCCGTCTTGGGCGGCGCTCGCAATCAGGGCAGCCCGAGCCGCCTCCAGCGACGCCGAGTTGTAAGTGAGCGCAACCCGACGATCGCTCAGGTGCGAAAGAGACGGTGCCTCTGCCTGCCTCAGGTCGAGCTCGATTGCATCCTGTCGGCGTCCACCCGCCGCGCTGCCGAACCGCCCCTGCTCACCAAACAGCAGCCGGTCATGCTGCCAACTGGTCGACAGCAATGGTAGCGTCGAATCGAGCAGTGCGCCGTGAGCCTTGCGAACCGCGTCGTCTTCATTGGCCCCGTTAAGCATAAACGGCTGGTCCAGAATCGTCGTTCTATCCACACTGAATTCCCCTTGTGTGGAAACGAATTGCCGCCGGTCCGGCCAAGATAGCGCAAATTTAAGCCCACGTAGGAGTGCGTAGGCTCGCGCGCGCATGCGGGATCTCCTAATCCCGCCGTCGCATGATCAAGCCCTGCTTTTCAGGCCCTTAAACATCCTCGGCAATGGTCGCTCTTAGCTTCAGCAGATGCGGTCCCTCGCACTGCATCGACCAAGCGGGAGTTTTACCAATGTCAGTTATCAACACCAACGTTTCGGCCTTGCGCGCACAGAATGCGGGCACTCAGGCCAACAAGATGCTCGGCGACGCGATGGAGCGTCTTTCGACCGGCCGCCGCATCAACAGCGCGAGCGACGACGCAGCAGGTCTTTCGATCGCAACCGGTTTCACCTCCGACATTCGCGGCATCAACCAGGGAATTCGCAACGCCAATGACGGCATCGCCCTGGCACAGACTGCTGAAGGTGCGCTGGAAGAAGTCACCAACATGCTGCAGCGTGTTCGCGAACTGGCAGTCCAGTCGTCGAACGGCACGCTGGACGCTGAAGACCGCGGCTTCCTCGACACCGAAGTGACCGAGCTGACCGCACAGATCAGTGACATCCTCTCCAACACCGACTTCAACGGCGTCAGCCTGTTCAGCACGACCAGCGGCACCGACGTCAGCGTCAACATCGCCATCGATGCAGGACGTTCGGTGACGCTCACAAGCACGGCAATCGATGGGGCCAACCTCTCGGCTGCTGCTCTGGATGTTTCGACCGACACCAACGCAGCGACAGCAATCACCAACGTCGATGCCGCTCTGAGCGACGTCAACACCGCGCGTTCTTCGCTGGGTGCCGGTCAGAACCGCCTCGACTCGGCGATCAACAACCTGACCACGACGGCAGCCAACCTGACCGACGCGCGTTCGCGGATCGAAGACGCCGACTTTGCGTCGGAATCGACCGAGCTCGCCAAGGCCCAGATCCTGGGGCAGGCGTCCACCGCCATGCTCGCCCAGGCCAACCAATCGCAGCAGAACGTCCTGTCACTGCTGCGGTAGACGGACCTCGCCAATAGCCTTGACCGGAAGGCTGACAGGCAAGCCCGGGGCCGAAAGGCTCCGGGCTTTTGGCGTTGCAAGAATGATCTTTGGCGTGGCTGGAACTAGGCCGTTAGCCGCGCGAGCGCTTGCTCGGCGATCGGACTTCCGGCAGGCTGATGGGCCAAGTTAGCACCGCGGAGCCGCAAAGGCCTGAATACCACCTCGACCAGACGCGGCTCGTCCGTATCCGGAGCCGGACCAGGCGTCATAAGCAGCACGGCCGTCTCGTCCGTGCATTCGAACAGGCCCGGAGCATGCTCCGTTAGTCCGTCGAAATGGGATACGATAGGTTCGGGCACCGCATCGTCAGTCGCCTCGCCTTTGAGCGAAGCGAGCGGACTGCAAGACACACCGGCGATCTCGAGCCACTCGCATGCGGCGCCCAATTGCAGGGCGACCGCTTCGCCTGAAGGACCAATCGCCATTCTTGCGGCATAGAACCCTTCATGCGTGGGCGTGGCCGAGACCGTTGCTCGCGCGCTGTCCTTGCCCCCAACATAGATGACCGGCAGCTCGAGCGCGCGAAACGCATGGTCGCTGTAGGTAAGACCAAGTCCAAACCGGGATTGCA
Source organism: uncultured Porphyrobacter sp. (assembly GCA_964550495.1). Taxonomy (GTDB): domain Bacteria; phylum Pseudomonadota; class Alphaproteobacteria; order Sphingomonadales; family Sphingomonadaceae; genus Erythrobacter. The sequence goes on from CAZJZO010000098.1 coordinate 4,878, forward strand.
CCAGCAAGGATAGCCTGGTGCCGATATCCTCGCTTGCCAGTTCCGCCGGCAGGAACATGCGCGACGATCCCTTCATGTAGAACAGACCGCGCCGTTTCATCCCGTCGGAAGCGTGCTCGGGGTCGAACAGCGGGACCATACGTTCGCTGCCCATGTTGATATCGTGTTCGAAGTTCTTGAGCACACTCAGTTCTTCCGGGTGCGGCAAATACATGAAGCGAGTCAGGACGCTCATCGCGGCATTGCGCCATGCGCAATCGGCATGCGCATCGCGGCCGCGGACGACCGGAGGATTGACAGCAGCCTTGGCGAAGTCGCTCACGCCGGCCTGAACCAGCGTCCGGACCGCGCTCTGTCTGCCCTTGACCGCACTCTGTGTGCGGATCGGCTCACCCTGGTCGGTGTAGTCGATTACGGAGCCTAGCTCGCATGTGGCGAGCTGTTCGATGACCGCGACATTGGTGCAAAGCGCCTCCAGCAGGTCGGGGGCAAAGTTGCGCGTATCGATCAGGCCGCGCTTGTCGAGCCCGCTCGCTGTCATCTCTCGCAGCAACAGGTAGCGCCCGGCGACATGCACATCGAATGCCTCTACAAGCAAGCGGTCGATGCGGTTCTGCGCCGATCCGTTATAACCCAGATCCACCAGCATCAGCGTGTCTCCAGGCTGCGGGTCCACCGCAGATCGGACATGCTCGATCAAGCGTTCGGCGAAGGATCGGGCTCGGCGGCGAGTGAGTTTCTGGCGCTGACCCTTGCGCAATTCGGCGAGCAGGCGATGGGCCGCCTCCGTCTTCTCGGCGTCGGTGGTCGGGTTGCCGATCGTGCTGACGATCTCATCGTCCGAAAACAGCATCTGACGCGCCAAGGTCGCAGGGTTCAGGCCATGCTCGAGGGCGACGTGGCGATCATAGACTTCGCGCGTGGTCAGCGACGCGGCGGTGGCAGTGTATCGGCTGATCTCGACGCATGCGTTACTTGGTGCTGCTCCGCCATGGGAATGGACAACGAACGGCAGATGCCCGTCGCGCAGCATGAACAACCAGTGGATTGTGCCGCCACGCTCAGCCGCGATTTCGTCCGCTTCGGCGCGCAGCCATCGATCGAAGGCATGGAATACCGGGCCCAGCACGGAGAAACCCAGCTTCCTCGCCGGATCCTCGATACCTGGCTCGTCACGCGCCAGCAGAGCCCGATGCGGCTGCAGACCGCGGATAGCGTTCTTGTCTTCACCGGCAATCTGCTGACAGGCGCGTTCGAAACGCAGCCTTTGTCTCGCCGCCTCGTCGAACTGATTCAGATGCAGGGCCGGAATTCCCAGAGCCCGCGATCCGTCGAGATCGGCCTTCCTGTTATCGCCAATATGCAGCACCTGGTCGGCACGGCATTTCATCGCTTTCAGCGCCTTGGCCAGCAGTCCTTGAGACTTGGAGATGCCGATCGCGGAAGAAACGATGATCTTGTCGATCAAATCGACCACCGGCGCTCCTGCCGCCTCACCGATCAGCTCCTTTAGCTGAACGGCATCGAGGTAAGTGTCGCTGACAATTATGATTTTCAGCCCCTGAGCTTTGGCGGATTGCATCAATTCGACCGTCGGCTCGAACGCAAAACAAGCTTGCGCTTCGGCCGCCAGTTCAGTTGCGATTGCCGCTTCCCGTTCGGCCTGATCCGACCCGTCCATCGCGTGCGCATAGATTGAAGACAGGGACACTTCGGTCCGCCCACGCAAAGTCGCCTCCGCCTTTCGGGCATTGACCTCCCCCGCCATGCGCTGGCGCGGCAAGACCCGATCGAGCGCAGCGAACACATCGCTCGGAGCGTGGCAGTCGCGCCACAGGAGCGTGTCGAAGCAATCGAGCGAAAGCACCTTTACGCCATCCGGGGCGCGTTCGAGTGCCCGGGGCAGTTCGTGCGGCAGGATGGTTTCGTTCATCGCGCTCTCCGTTGCGGCGTCGGAGAGCACGGCTAAACAGACATGGTTTACGGGTTCGGTTCCGCAGCCTCAGGAGTTTCGCCTAGGTTCGAGCCGCGTCGCATCGGTCGCCCCGTCAACGCGCTTCCCGCATTCTGATCGAGCAGCAGCACCGAAATCCGGCGATTGCGCGGATCGGCCGGATTGTCTGCGATCAGCGGCTCTCGATCGGCCACTCCTTCGATCCGGGCGAACCGGTTGGATGGAATTCCCTGCAGCAACAGCGCCTGCCGGGTCGCTTCGGCGCGTCCGGTAGAGAGCGACCAGTTGTTGGCCACGACCCCGCTGCGCCAGGGCAGCGAGTCGGTGTGACCGCGCACGATCAGCTGCGCCGATTGGTCCGCGATCGTCTCACCGACAACCTCGATCAAAGTGCGCGCGTCGCTGGTCAGGATCGTCGTGCCCAACGTGAACATCGAGAAATCGGCATCATCGACCAGATCGATGCGAATTCCCTCCGGCGAGGCGCGGACACGTACCTGCCGGACCAAATGCCGGACGCGTTCCTTCTCACGGAGTTTCTGTTCGATCTCTTCGCGAATCTTCTGCATCCGCTCCGATTTCTGTTCGCCGCGACCACCTCCTTCGACAGGACCGCCTGAGGCTGCGCGCGGTATGGTGATGCTTTGCGTCCCGGTCTGGCCCTGCGCGTTGGGGTAATTGTCGACATCGGTGATCGAGCTGCCTCCCAGCATTCCGTCCGACCCCGCTCCTTCCTGGCGCATCTTCACGAGGGTCGGCGAGAAATAGTCGGCGAGGCCCTTGCGCTGGTTCTCCGTTGTCGCGCCGAGCAGCCATAACAGCAGGAAAAAGGCCATCATGGCGGTCACAAAATCGGCATAGGCGACCTTCCACGCGCCGCCATGGTGCCCGCCTTCCTCTATCGTAATCTTCTTGACGATGATTGGCGGGAGCTGAGCTGCGGCAGCCAGCCCCTCTCCCGATTGCGTCGGATCGGCCTCTGCCACCTTACTTGCCCCGCATCATGTCGAGCAGCTCGGTCAGCTGCGGGCGATGTGCCGGCGGCAGGCCCGAACGAGCCGCTTCGAGCACCAGCGGCTGCGGATAACCATGCAGGGATGCGACGATTACTTGCTTGATCGAATGATATATCTGCTGGTCGTGCGCATTGACCTGCTTCAATCGGCTCGCCATTGGCCCGGCAAAGCCGTAAGCCAGCAGCACGCCGAGGAAGGTTCCGACCAAAGCGCCGCCGATCATCTTACCAAGAATTTCAGGTGGCTCGTTGATCGACCCCATGGTCTTGATCACGCCCAGAACCGCCGCAACAATGCCGAGCGCCGGAAACGCATCGGCCAACGACTGGATCGCATGCTCGGGCTCGTGCATTTCGTGCAGCTGGCTCTTTATCGCGTTGTCGATCACGTCTTCGACCGCGTGGGTATCGAGCGTTCCCGAGGAGACCACCATCAAGGTCAGCGGATCGCAAATCAGGCTCCGTACGACTTCGTCCTTCTGGAGTTTCGGATATTCGCTGAAGATCGATGAATTCTCAGGATCGGTGACATGGCTTTCGAGCGCCACGGCTCCTTCCGCCCGGAGCAATTTCATCAGCTTGCTGGTGAGCGCGATCGCGTCGAGATGGTCCTGGTCGGAGTATTTCGGACCCTTGAACACCTTGCCAAGCCCACCGCCCAGCAATTTTATCTCGTGCATCGAATTGCCGATCAGCGTCGCGCCGATCGCAGCCCCGCCGATCATCATCATCTCGAGCGGCAATGCGGCCATGATCGGCCCCAGCGAGCCGCCCGCCAGCGTGTAACCGCCAAACACCAGGACGATAAGAACAACGATACCAATGCCGGCGAACACGGGCGCTTCTCCTGATTACAGCGCGTTGAAGAGGGTCAGCGAGCTGACGCGGGTAAAGGTGGTCTGCGTCGCTTCGAGCGCGGTCAGGGTCTGCTGCAGCCGCGCAAGTGCATCACCGACATCGGTATCGCCGACCCGCGAGCGTTCCTCGGCAGTCGCAATCGAACGCTCGAACTGATCTTGCTGGACCACTTCGACCCAGGCGAGGCGGGTTCCGATCACGGTCTGGTTGCGGGTCGAGGCGTCAAGCGCTGCGTCGAAACCGGCAATGGCATCGCGCGCTGCAGCGCCGGGATCAGCGGCTCCGCCGCGCAAGGCGTTGGCGAGTCCTGTCAATAACGCAAAGGTCGTCGTCGGCGTCCCAGCAACGTCGAATTCGAACACTTGCGGCCCGGACACGCCGCGCTCGATTTCGGTGCCTGGAGCGACGGGAACGGCAGCACTGTCGGTGTTGCCATCGTAAGTGACAGTCCCATCGGCAGCGCGGGTGTAGGCCGGGCCACCGGCCGTCCCGGCGAACAGCGGTTCACCGGTCAATGTCAGGCTATTTGCCCGACTGAACAATTCCTCGCTCAGCTGCTCCAATTCGGCGGCAATGGCTTCGCGAGCGCTCGCGCCGTTCGTGTCACTCCCGGCTTGCGAGGCCAATTCGCGTGCCCGCGAGATTATCTCGCTCACGCCTTCCAGTTCGGTCGCTGCCGAGGTCAGATCCTGTTCCAGCTTGGCCGCGTTGTCTTCTTCGATTTCCCGCAAACTCTCGCTGCGAGTGATCGCCCGCAACCGCGCCGCTGCGGCCGGATCCTGCGACGCGCGTTGCAGCTGCTGTCCTGTCGCGATCTGCGTCTGCAGCGTCTCGATCGAACCTCGCAAGGCGCTCATCTGGCCGAGCGAGCGCTGGTAAAAGCTCTGGCTTGAATTGCTGATGATGCTCATCGGATCAAACCCCTCACCTCAATCCCAGCACGGTATCGAACAAATCGCTGGCGACCTGGATCACGCGGCTATTGGCTTCGAAGGCTTGCTGGAGCCGAACGAGGTTGGCGGCCTCGGTGTCGAGATCCACCCCGATTTCGCGCAGCAAGGCGCCCTCGGCGCTTTCGGCTATGGCTGCGAGCGCAGAACGCGTGGTCTGCTGGCCGGAAATGCGGCTTGAAATCCCGAGCAACAGCGCATCCGACCCGGCGACGGGTCCATCGTCGGCGCCGATTGCAGCGATCAGGGCCGCAAGATTGGAAGCGTCGCGGCTCCCCGCAGGCGCACCGGCAGGAGCGGTCGCGAGGCCGTTGGGCGATGCCAAGGCAAGACCGATGTCGGCGGCGGTGGTGCCCGAGAACAAGGGCTGCCCGACGCTGCCATCCTGTGCGCTGCCGTTTGCTTGCGCCGTGTTCGCCGCCGTGATGGTCGAAAGCGCGATACTGTCTAGCTGGGTCTGCAAATCTGCCTGCACGGTCAGCGCTCCGGTTCGACCGGCCAAAGCTCCACTGCCGGGAGTGACTGCGGTCCCGCCGAGATCGAACAGGGCAGTGCCATCCGCTGCGAAGGTCGAGGACAATGCGGTGGCGCTGGTGCCATCGATCAGCAAGGGACCGCTGGCATCCCCGATCCGTACATTGGCGACCCCGCGCTCTTCGAACCGGACCGAAATGCCCAGCTCTTCCGACAGCGCAGCAAGCGCCGCATCGCGTTGATCGAGCAAAGCGGCCTGGCCGGCTGTATCGGGTTCGGTTCGCGTCAGCTCTTCGTTGATCCGGGCAAGCGTAGCCGCTTGCTGGTTCACTTCATTCACCCCGGCATTGACCTGCGATTGCGTCAACTCTCGGGCGTCGCCCAAGGAATTGTCGGCGAGCTGGAACCGGTCCGCCAGCTGCCGCGCGCTCTCGTACGCGGTGATCCGCAGGGCCGGGTCGAGCGGGTCGCTCGCCAGCCGCGTCAGTGCCGATTCGAAATCCACCAGCCCTTCGAACAGGCGCGATTGTTCGAGTGCGGTTTCCGCATCACGCAGTCCTTCCAGCTCGGCATCGGCACGGGCCAGGTCGCTGCCCGTTGCGCGCACCTGCTCGCGCGCCAGCGCATTGTCGGCGCGCTGGATCGTGCCCAGCCGGACTCCATTGAAGGCGACGCCCGAATACAATCCCACCGTCGCGCTGCCGACCAGTTCCGACTGGCTCAGCGAGCGACGCGAGAAGTCTTCGTTGCCGGCATTTGCGATGTTCTGCGCTGTCAGTTCGAGGCTTGCTCGCGCTGCTGCGGCTCCGCTGCGGCCGATCGTGATGAGAGAGCTGGGCATTATCCGCTCTCTTTCGCATCAACATATTGCGCGAGCTGTGCTTCGATACTCCGTGCAAACCCGAAGGCGCCCGTTTGCGCCGCAATTTCGGCGACGTGTTCGTCGCGCATCTTCTCGAATTGCTGCAATCCGCCACCGGTCAGCGGTGTCTTTTCGGCGAAACTCGCCGCTCGCGCATTGGCGAGCATGCGGCGGATCATGATCGCCTCGAACCCCTCCGCCGCCTGGCGTAGCTCTAGGCGTTCCTTGGACAGACCCGTTTCATCGACCGAGGCTGAAGCAAAAGCAGGAGATGGCGGCGTCAGGATCATATCACCACCATTTCGGCTTGAAGCGCACCGGCCTGTTTGAGGCTTTCGAGGATAACCACAAGGTCCGCAGCGCCGACGCCAAGCAAGTTGAGCGCGTCGACGATCTCGCTCAGCGATGCGGCACCGGGCAGCAAGGCGACATTGTCGGAGCGTTCTTCGATCGTGATCTCGCTCGCTTCCTCAACGGTGGTCTCACCGTTGGCGAACGGTTGGGGCTGGACCACGCGCGGGCTCTCATCGATGCGGATCACCAGCTTTCCGTGACTGACAGCAGCGGGCGACAGGCGAACCGCCTGGTTGATAACGACCGTGCCCGTTCGACTGTTGACGATAACGCGCGCGGCGGTTTGTGCAGGCGTGACGTCGAGCATCTCGATCATCGCAAGTTTGGCCGCGCGTTCATCGTTGCCAAACGGCAAGGTCAGTTCGATCGAGACCCCGTCGGCAATGCGGGCGGTGCCTGGAAACTGCGCGTTGATGGCATCGCGCACGCGCGACGCAGTGAGAAAATCGGCTTCGTGGAGATTGAAGCGCAACGTGCCTTCGCGATCGAACCCGGTGGCCACCGAGCGTTCGACCGATGCGCCGTCGGCGATGCGACCAACCGTGGTCACATTGACCGAGACCTGTGAGCCATCGCGCCCGGAAACACCCAGCCCTCCAACCGCGACGTTGCCCTGCGCCATGGCGTAGATCTGACCGTCGGCGCCATAGAGCGGCGTCAGCACCAGCGCTCCACCGCGCAGGCTGCGCGCCTGTCCGATGGTCGAAACCGTAATGTCGATCCGCTGCCCCGGCTTGGAAAAAGCTGGCAGTTCGGCGGTGACGATCACCGCCGCTGCATTGCGCAGGTTCGGATTGACGCCCGGCGGCAATTGCAGGCCGAGCCTGCCCGACACGCCTCGCATCGCTTCGGTGACATAGGCGAGATTGTCATCGCCCGTGCCCTGCAGCCCGACCACTACACCGTAGCCGGTCAACTGGTTGGCGCGCAGGCCTTCAAACTGGCCGAGGTCGCGGATGCGCTCGGCCGAAGCAATGGCCGGGATCAGCGCCACGATCAACACGGCAAGGACGGCGAGCCATTTGGAAAAGGCGATCATGATGCGTCTCCTCCTGCGGCTCAGAATGGCGAGATGAAGTTGAAGAAGCGCGAGAGCCAGCCCGGACGGCTGGCCTGCTGCACCGCGCCCTTGCCCGAATAGATGATCCGGGCATTGGCCACCTGAGATGATGGCAGGCGGTTGTTCGCGTCGATATCGATCAGACGGATGCGGCCAGAAAACTGGACCCATTCATCTCCCTGGCTGAGCGACATCTGCTTTTCTCCGACCACTTCGGCGGTACCGTTGGGGTAGATCGCCGCGATTGTGACCGCGACGGTTCCGCTAAGCTGGCTTTGCTGGGCGGCATTGCCTCCTCCTGTGAACGACCCCTGGCCCGCAGCATTAAGGGCATTGGGGTTGAGAAAACTCAGCGGGCCGCTGGTCGGCGGGGTCAAAGCGAAGCTGCCATTGCGGTCGGTCTGTCCGGTCGTGCTCTTGGACGTGCTGGTGCTTTCGACCAGCACAATCGTGACCATATCGCCGAGCGACCGTGCCCGGGTGCCGACATGCAAACCGGCATAGCCATTGCTGGCCTGGAAAATCGCGCCAGCGCTTTCGCTTGGCGTCGTGCCGAGCGGCGTTTGCGTTTGAGGAGCTGCCACCAGACCACCCGGAGGCGGTGGAGCGGCAAAGCCGGCCTTTGGCCCGCCGCCCATCCCCATGCAAGCCGACAGGACCAGCGCGAACGGAGCGGCAAGGAATGTGCGAATAGGCATGATCTATAACCTCCTCAGAGCGTCTGGTTGGCGTTGCGGAGCATCTCGTCGACCGCGCTAACCATGCGCGAATTGATCTCGTAGGCGCGCTGCGCCTCGATCATTTCGACCAGTTCTTCGACGACATTGACGTTGGACGCTTCGAGCATGCCCTGGCGCACCTGTCCGCGCCCATTCTGACCGGCGGCGCCGACATCGGCCTGCCCGCTCGCGGCGGTCTCAACGAGGAAGTTGTCACCGATTGCCCGCAGGCCCGCCGGATTGACGAAGCTCGCGACCTGCAACTGTCCGACCTGAACGGCGGCGGCATCTTGCTGGGTGGTGGCGCTCACCGTCCCGTCCGGGGCGATCGCAATCGATGTCGCGCCTTGCGGGATCTGGATCGGCGGCGTCACCGCATAGCCTTGGGCGGTAACCAGCTGGCCTTCGGGCGAAAGCGTGAAGTTTCCTGCCCGGGTGTAGCCAATCTGGCCTCCGCCCGGCAGTTCGACCTGGAAGAAACCGGGCCCATCGAGCGCAACGTCCATCGAATTGTCGGTCCGGCTCAGCGTACCTTGCGTGTCGATCCGGCTGGTGCCCTGGATCTGCACCCCGGTGCCGAGATTGAGACCGACCGCATAGGCCGTCTGGTTGGTCGATTGCTGCCCCGCCACGCGTTGCTCCTGATAGGCAAGCGTGGCGAAATCGGCGCGATCGCGTTTGAAGCCGGTGGTGCCGATATTGGCCAGGTTGTTGGCGATCACGCGCATCCGCGCATCTTGCGCTTCGAGCCCGGTGCGGGCGACGTGGAGAGCGGAAGTGGGCATGGATAGCTCCTTTCAATCTGTGACGGATCAGCGCAGCGACATCAGGCTTGCGCCTGCTTCGTCGAGTTCGCTCGCCGTGCTGAGAATCTGGACGCGCTGCTCGAATGCGCGCTGGGCGTCGATCATCTCGACCAGCGTCGCACCGGTTTCGACATTGGACATCTCCAACGCGCCGCTGGTGAGGGTGGCGGTGGGGTCTGGGGGTAAAACCCCACCGCCGGGTACCTTGAGGAAACTGTCGATCCCCTTGGCAACAAAACTGCCATCCGGTGACACAAGCCTGATGCGATCAAGCTCCTGTGCCGGTTCGCCGGGCGCCGCGGGATCGCGCGCAAGCACAATACCATCCTTGCCGACGCTGATTTCGAATCCCGCCGGAACCGTGATCGGCCCGGCATTGCCAAGCACCGGCAAGCCTTCGCCATTCTCGAGCAGGCCAGTGGCCGTGATCCGAAGGTCGCCTCTGCGCGAATACAGCTCTCCACCGTCGGGGGCCTGATAGGCAATCAGCGCCTGGCCATCGACGGCAATGTCGAGCGGTCGACCGGTCGGATTGACCTTGGCCGCATCCAAATCCGCCCCGCGAACGGCGCCGCGAGCAACCGCGCGTGCTTCCAATGAGCCATCGCGCAGAGTGGCAGGCGTC
>CAZJZO010000099.1:0-14542 GCA_964550495.1 uncultured Porphyrobacter sp.
GGTGTTTGGCTGCGTCATGGACAGTCTGTCGATGCTGCACTGGCGGGTGGTGGTCCCGTTCCTGCTGACCGGAACGGGACGAAGACGCGGTCGCGCTGGGCAAGGCCATCGCCAGCCTGTGAGCGCGTCCCAAAACTCGATGCTGCACTGGCGGGTGGTGGTCCCGTTCCTGCTGACCGGATCGATCTGGGGTTCAACCTGGTATGTCATCACCGGTCAGATTGATGGCGTCCCGGCGGCATGGTCGGTGTTCTACCGCTTTGCGCTTGCCACACCCGCCCTGTTTCTCGTCGCCGCGCTGATGAAGCGACGGCTCAATTTAGCCCGGCCAGAGCACCTGCTCGCGGCCTTTGTCGGGATCTTTCAGTTCAGCGGCAATTTCCTGTTCGTCTACCACGCCGAGCTCTACGTGACTTCGGGCATCGTCGCGATGATGTTCGGACTGCTGATGGTGCCCAATGCGATCTTCGGTCGGATCTTCCTGGGAGAACGGGTGCAAGGCGGGTTCCTGCTCGGCAGCGCGGTTGCGATCGTCGGAGTGTCATTGCTGCTGGTGCATGAATGGCGTGCCAATCCCGATGCCGGCGTGATCGGCGGCAATGTGGCGCTCGGGATCGCGCTCGCGATGCTCGGCATTCTCGCCGCGTCGGTCGCCAACGTGATCCAGGCCAATCCGACCGGTCGCGCGGTGCCGATGGTCAGCCTGCTGGCGTGGGCGATGCTCTACGGCACGATCTTCGATCTGGGATTTGCGGCGCTCACTGCAGGCCCACCGCCGCTGCCCAGCAAACCCGAATTCTGGGCGGGGATCGTCTATCTTGCGCTGATCGGGTCGGTGATCACATTCCCGCTGCACTACAACCTCGTCCGCGAGATCGGGGCCGGGCGAACCGCTTACAATTCGATCCTTACGATCTCGGTTGCGATGCTGATCTCGACGCTGTTCGAAGGCTACAGCTGGACATGGCTGACCATCAGCGGGATGGCGCTGGCCGTCATCGGGATGGTGCTGGCGTTACGTGCCAAGCAGACTCGCTAGACCCTCGACATAGGTCGGGTACCGCGGTCGCCAGCCCAGCACCCGCTTGGCCTTGCCGTTCGCGACCCGACGGTTCTCGGAATAGAATCCGCGCGCCATTTCGGACAGGTTCGCTTCTTCGAGCGTTTCCAACGGCGGAGGTTCGATGCCAAGCAGGCGGCAGGCATGTTCGGTTACTGCGTTGCCGCCGGCGGGCAGGTTGTCGCCGAGATTGTAGGCGCCCGGCGGTGCATCCTGCCGAAACGCCGCGACCACCCCGCTGGCGATGTCGTCGACATGCACGCGGCTGAACACCTGGCCCGGCAGATCGATCCGCCGCGCCCGTCCATCGCGCACCCGGTCGAGCGCGCTGCGGCCCGGCCCGTATATGCCGGGCAGGCGAAAAACGCGCGCTTCCATGGCCGTCCAGCGAGCATCGGCCTCGGTCCTCGCATCGCGGCGTCCAATACCGGTGGGCGAGAGCTCGTCGACCCAGGCGCCCTGCTGGTCGCCATAGACCCCGGTCGAAGAGAGGTAGCCCAAACGCTTTCCCTCGATGTCGGCGCCATACCTGTCGAGCACGGCATCGCCTCCGCTCGCCCGGTCGGGCGGGACCGAGGACAACACATGGATGCACCCCGCCAGCGCACCGCGCACGGCTTCGGCATCGTCGAAGTCGACATTGCCAGCGCTGCCGGTCGCATCCACCTCCCAACCGAGCGCCTGCAGGCTCGTCGCAATCCGCTTGGCTGTGTATCCAAGACCAAAAATGAACATTCGCGCCATGTCGGCCCTAGTGGCGCTGGACGCGGTGACAAATCAATCTAAATCGGTGCTTATGGATATCGCGACTCCCCCAACGAACCCCAACGACAACACCCAACTCGCGGATGCTGCACCGACGCCGCACGATCCGCCCGTGATCCGTCGCGAGGACTACCGGCCATTTCCATGGCTGGTGCCCGAGATCGAGCTTCACTTTGACCTCGGCATCGAGGCGACGCGGGTCGTTTCGAAGCTGACGGTGGCGCGCAATGCCAAGGCCGATCCGGCGGGCTCGATCCGTCTCGAAGGCGACGGTCTCGAACTGTTGTCGGTCAAGGTCGATGGCGAGCCGGTGAATGACTGGTCGATGGACGGCGACGATCTGATCCTGCCGCTGTCCTCGGAAGCGCACGAAATCGAGATCGCCACCGAGATCAACCCGAGCGCCAACACCGCGCTGATGGGCTTGTATGCCTCCAATGGGATGCTCTGCACCCAATGCGAGGCCGAAGGGTTTCGCCGTATCACCTTCTTCCCCGATCGCCCTGACGTCCTGTCGACCTACCGGGTGCGGATGGATGGTGCGAAGGCGCAGTTTCCGATCCTGCTGTGCAACGGCAACAAGGTCGCGGAGGGGGAACGCGAGGACGGCAGCCATTGGGCCGAATGGCACGATCCCTGGCCCAAGCCGTCCTATCTGTTCGCCCTCGTTGCCGGCGATCTGGTCGCCAACAGCAAGCCCTTCACCACCCGCTCTGGTCGCGAAGTCGAATGCAACATCTGGGTTCGCGCCGAAGACCTCGCCCGGACCGACCATGCGCTCGAATCGCTCCATCGCTCGATGAAATGGGACGAGGACGTGTTCGGGCGCGAATACGATCTCGATCTCTACAACATCGTCGCCGTGAGCGACTTCAACATGGGGGCGATGGAGAACAAGGGGCTCAACGTCTTCAACACCAAGTATGTCCTGGCCGACCCCGACACCGCCACCGATTCCGATTTCGACGCGGTCGAAGGCGTGATTGCGCACGAATATTTCCATAACTGGTCGGGCAACCGCGTGACTTGCCGCGACTGGTTCCAGCTGAGCCTCAAGGAAGGCTTCACCGTGTTGCGCGACCAACTGTTCTCTCAGGATATGCGTGGGCATGCCGTCAAGCGGATCGAGGATGTCCGTATCCTGCGTGCAGCGCAATTTCCCGAGGACGCCGGACCGCTGGCGCATCCGATCCGCCCGGACAGCTATCGCGAGATCAGCAACTTCTACACCGCCACGGTATACAACAAGGGCGCCGAAGTCATCCGCATGATGCGAAGTATGGTTGGGACAGAGCGCTTCCGCGCGGGTACCGACCTCTATTTCGACCGGCACGACGGGGAAGCGGCGACCTGTGAGGACTTTGTTGCGTCGATCGAAGACGGAGCCGAGATCGATCTGAAGCAATTCCGGCTGTGGTACTCGCAGGCCGGGACACCGAAGGTGAAGGTCAATGTCGAACATTCTGGTGATGAAGCCCGAATTACATTGCAGCAGACCGTCCCCGCCACGCCCGGACAGGACAACAAGCAGGCAATGGTAATCCCGCTACGCCTTGCGTTGTTCGATCCCGAGACGGGGCAGCACTCGGGCGAAGAGACGGCGATCTTGGCCGGCTCCGAAGAGACGTTTGTCTATCGCAATGTTGTCAATCGGCCGATCGTGTCGATCAATCGCGGTTTTACGGCACCGATCACCATTGAGCGGGACGTCGAAGCCGGCGACCTCGCGTTCCTGGCCGTCCACGATGATGACCCCTTCGCCAGATATGAAGCCTTGCAGGAATTGGCACTCAATCACCTCGTAGCGGCGGCGTCCGGCGAGCCGGTCAAAGGGCGCGAGGCAGACCTGGTCGAAGCGTATCGAGCGATCCTTACCGATGATGCGCTCGACGACAGCATGCGCGGCGAACTGATCTTGCCTCCCAGCGAGACCTACCTGTTTGAAGCGATGGCCAGTGGAGAGCGCAAGGCCGATCCGGGCGCGATCCATGAGGTGCGCGAGGCGCTCAAGGCAACCCTTGGGCGAGAACTGGCAAGCGAATTTCAAGCGCTCTACGACCGGTGCGATGCAGTTGCGTTCGACGATCCTAACGGTCGCGGCGCGCGCAAGGTCAAGACGATGGCGCTCGGCTGTTTCGCTGCCTCCGACCCTTCGAAGGCCGCCGAGATGGCGGCGCGTCAATTCGACCTGGCCGATAACATGACCGACCGGCAGGGCGCGCTGATGGTGCTGTGCGGGCTTGAAACTCCGGCACGCGAGGAAAAGCTCAAGTCGTTCTATGATCGCTATGCCGGTAATGCGCTGGTGATCGACAAATGGTTCACCATCCAGGCGCTGTCGCTCCATCCGGACGTGCTCGCCCAGGTCAAGGCGCTCACCAATCATCCCGATTTCAACATGATGAACCCCAACCGCATACGCTCGCTGTTCATGGCGCTGGCGGGCAACCCGCAGGGATTCCATAATATCGGCGGGGAAGGTTACCGGATGATCGCCGACGTGATCCTCGCGGTCGATCCGGTCAATCCGCAAACCGCTGCACGATTTGTGTCGCCGTTGGGCAATTGGCGGCGGATAGAGCCAAAGCGGGCGGCTCTGATGAAAGCGGAGCTGGAAAGGATTGCAGCGGTCGAAGGCCTTTCCCGCGATACGTTTGAACAGGTCACACGCAGTCTGGATGCCTGACCGCCTCCCATTCGACATCGAATGCGTCGACGCACTCGATGGTGTTCCGCACGGGTTTCTCGGTCATTCCGGCGGTGCCTACCAGTTCGGCTTTGGCGGCCCGGGCGACGAGACTGTCGTGGCCAAGGCGCGCGCAGGGGCCGCCGACGCGCTGATCGCCGGAGCGCTTCTCGCCGCGCCACACCAAGTGCATTCTGCGGATGTCCTGACCGTCACCGAAGCGTGGCCGGATACGCCCACAGGCAGGCCAGCGGGCGATGCGCTGGTGACGTCGGCACGGGGGATCGTGCTCGGCATCGTAACCGCAGATTGCGGCCCGGTGCTGTTCTCTGATCGAGTGGCCGGGGTGATCGGTGCCGCGCATGCAGGATGGCGCGGGGCGCATGCGGACATCGTCGAAAACACTGTTTGCGCAATGGAGCACCTCGGCGCCACCAGAGCCAATATTGCCGCGGCGATCGGGCCGACCATCGCGCAATCCAGCTATGAGGTCGATGCCCCGTTCCGCGCGCATTTTGCAGCTCGCGACGATCGGCACTTTGCGCCGGCGCCACATCGCGATGGGTCGGACCGCTGGCTATTCAGCCTCTCCGGATACATTGCCGACAAGCTCGAGCAATCCGGTATCGACAGAATTTATGACACGGCTCGGGATACATTTTCGCACCCAGAGCGTTACTACTCCTACAGACGAGCCGCCTCGAGCGGCAAGCCGAATTATGGTCGCCAAATCAGCCTCATAGCCTTGGGTTGACCGGGTCGATCGGATCGGCTTGCAGCAAAGCGAACAGGCGATGCTCAAAAGACGGTTGGACTCTTGGAGTATTGTGGGTATTTGCGCCCCGCCGAAGTTTGATGCAGGGCCTGTTTTGGCCGGATGATCCCGACAAGGGTAAATCCCGTCAGGCGGGCGAGGGATAATTTCAACATAATGCCGCACGGGCGCTCGGGCCAGCGCGGCAAGATGAGCAGGGTAAAGAATGATGGCTTCAACTGGGGCTGACACCGCAGACATGGTCGAAGGCGAAGGTATCCGTCGCCGTGACTGGATCCATATTGCAGCGATAAGCACCGCCGGAGTTGGTGGCGCCGCCACCTTGTTCCCGCTCGTAAGCCAGATGGCGCCCTCAGCGGACGTCTTGGCGGAAAGCACGACCGATGTTGATGTTTCTGCTATCCAGCCGGGCCAGAGCATCAAGGCGGTGTTCCGCAAGCAGCCGCTATTCGTTACCCGCCTCACCGAAGACGAAATTGCGGAAGCGAAAGCCGAAGACGGCGTCGATATGCGCGATCCCCAAACTCTGGCCGATCGGACCAACCCGGCAGACGAGAGCATTCTCGTCCAGCTTGGCGTCTGCACCCACCTCGGCTGCGTGCCGCTGGGCGCGGGCGAAGGTGAGAACAAGGGCGAGTTTGGCGGCTATTTCTGCCCCTGCCATGGGTCGCACTACGATGTTGCTGGTCGCATCCGGAAAGGCCCTGCACCGACCAACCTGGAAGTACCCGAATTCGAGTTCACGACGGAAAGCACCATCCGCGTCGGATGATCGTGCGTACCTGAGCAGAACCTTTTGATTTTACGCTGAAGAAACCGAGAGAACGATATGAGTTTCGCCTGGGCAAAACAGTATGAACCGCAAACCGGTTTCACCAAGTGGATTGACGAGAAGCTGCCGCTTCCGCGCCTGGTGTACAATGCGGTCGGGGCCGGATACCCCGTTCCTCGCAACCTGAATTACATGTGGAATTTCGGCGTGCTGGCCGGGTTCTTCCTGGTTGTGCAGATCGTCACCGGCGTTGTCCTGGCGATGCATTATGCTGCCAACACCGAGGTCGCGTTCGGCACGGTCGAGCACATCATGCGCAATGTGAATTCGGGCTGGTTGATGCGTTATGCGCACGCCAACGGAGCCAGCTTCTTCTTCATCGTAATCTATCTGCATATTTTCCGCGGCTTTTATTACTCGTCGTACAAGGCGCCGCGCGAGATGATCTGGCTGCTCGGCGTGGTCATATTCCTGCTGATGATGGCAACCGCGTTCATGGGCTACGTCCTTCCCTGGGGCCAGATGAGCTTCTGGGGTGCCAAGGTGATTACCGGACTGTTCGGCGCAATCCCGCTGGTGGGTGAACCCCTGCAGGTGTGGCTGGTCGGCGGTTTTGCGCCGGACAACGCCGCTCTCAACCGCTTCTTCTCGCTGCACTTCCTGCTGCCCTTCGTGATTGCAGGCGTGGTGATCCTGCACATCTGGGCGCTGCACATTCCGGGCTCCTCGAACCCGACCGGCGTCGAAGTGAAGAAGGAAAGCGATACCGTTCCGTTCCACCCCTACTACACGGCGAAGGACGGGTTCGGGCTGGGCATGATCCTGATCCTGTTCGCGTTGTTCGTGTTCTTCCTGCCGAACATGCTCGGTCACCCGGACAACTATGTCGAAGCCAACCCGCTTTCGACCCCGGCGCTGATCGTGCCCGAATGGTATTTCTACCCGTTCTACGCGATCCTGCGGGCGTTCACCGGCGATCTCACGATCCCGTTCACCGGCATTGTTCTGGTCCAGGCCAAGCTGCTGGGCGTTATCGCGATGTTCGGTTCGATCCTGCTGTGGTTCTTCCTGCCGTGGCTCGACAAGAGCCCGGTTCGTTCGGGTCACTATCGCCCGCTGTTCAAGAAGTTCTTCTGGTTCGGCCTGATCCCGTGCATGGCGGCCTTGTTCTACCTTGGCGGTGCGCCGGCCGAAGAACCCTATGTCGTGCTCAGCCAGATTGCGACGGCATACTACTTCCTGCACTTCCTGGTGATCCTGCCGATCATCAGCCAGATCGAAGTGCCCAAGCCGCTGCCGTTCTCGATCACCGAGGCGGTGCTCGGCAAGGACGAAAGCGCACCTGGCCAGCCCAGCGCTGTTCCCGCATCGAAGCCCGCAGGCGACCTGCCCGACGGCGCACCGCAGCCGGCTGAGTGATCATCCGGCTACGCCACCCATTCTGATCCGATAACGAGAAAGAATTCGGTCATGACTATCCGCCTCGGAGGTATCCTCGTCGGTCTTATCATCACAGGCATTCTGGTTCTGTGGTCGTTGCTGCCCGGCATTATCAATTATGCGCCGCCCGAACGGCCGGACTACTACGCCTTCCAGGAGAAGAACATTGCCCCCGAAGGCGGGTTCTCGTTCGACGGTCCGCTCGGCAAGTGGGACTACGCCCAGCTCCAGCGCGGTTATCAGGTCTACAAGGAAGTCTGTTCGGCCTGCCACAGCCTGAAATTCGTCGCGTTCCGCAACCTCGAACAGCTCGGCTACACCGAAGCCGAAGTTCGTGCCGAAGCCGCAGGTTGGAATGTCCCGGGGATCGATCCTGTCACCGGAGAAGCGACAACGCGTCCGGGCGAACCAACCGACTACTTCCCCAACCCCTATCCCAACGAGGTTGCGGCGCGCGCTGCCAACAACAACGCGTACCCGCCCGACCTCTCGCTGATCACCAAGGCGCGCAAGGACGGGTCGAACTACGTCTATTCGTTGATGCTGGGCTACAACGAGGTCGATCCGGAAGATCTCGCCAAGTCGCCCGAGTTCGAGACCCCGACCGGCCTCTATTTCAATGAGTACTTCTACAACATCAACATTGCGATGCCGCCGCAGCTGTATCCCGATCTCGTGACCTACGCAGACGGGAAAGAGGCGACCGTGGCGCAGATGTCCGAAGATGTGTCAGCGTTTCTCACCTGGACCGCCGAGCCTTCGCTGGTGAAGCGCAAACAGACCGGATGGTACGTGATCGGCTTCCTGCTGGTCGCCACTATCCTTGCATTCCTGTCGTACAAGCAGATCTGGGCCGGAGTGAAGCCGAAGAAAAAGTAAGCAACTCCTTGCTTTGAGTTTTGCAGCGCTCCATCGTCCGATCCGGATGATGGAGCGTTTTGCTGTGAGGCATATTCAATGACTGCAGAGCGACTCTCGCCGGGCGAATTGCAGCAATTGGTGCGCACCGTCCCGGACTTTCCCGAACCGGGCATTCAGTTCCGCGATATCACGACGCTGATCGGCCACCCGCAGGGTCTTGCCTCGACCATGCAGCATCTGGCGGAAATGGCTCGTGCCGACGCCGCCGAGAAGATCGCCGGAATGGAGGCGCGCGGGTTTATCTTCGGAGCCGCTGTGGCGGTTCAGATGGGCGTCGGCTTCGTCCCGGTTCGCAAACCCGGCAAGCTGCCGATCGCGACCATCGGGATCGACTATGCGCTGGAATATGGTTCTGATCGGCTCGAAATGGACCCCGATGGCGTCATCGCGGGCGAGAAGGTCGTTATCGTCGACGATTTGATTGCCACCGGCGGGACTGCTCTCGCGACGGTCGAACTGTTGCGAAAGGCGGGCGCGGTCGTCGACCAGGCGTTGTTCGTGATCGATCTGCCCGACCTCGGCGGGGCGGAGAAATTGCGCGGCGCCGGGGTAGAGGTGCGTACGGTGTTGGAATTCGAAGGCGAGTAGGCGATGTGACGCCATAGAACGGTGCAAGCCGGGACTCGAAACACCAATTCAAGCTGAACGAGGACACGAACCGAACCCATGCAATCGCAAGCCCTCGTAATTGCCATGATCGGCGTCCTCGGTATCGGGGCGCAATGGATCGCATGGCGCACGGGTTGGCCAGCGATTGTCCTCATGCTGGTGGCAGGTTTCCTCGCCGGTCCGGTCGCCGGCGAATTCGGGTATCGCTTGCTCGATCCCGAGGCGGCGTTCGGCGACCTGATGGAGCCGGCGATAGGTATCGGCGTGGCGCTGATCCTGTTCGAGGGCGGATTGAGCCTCGATCTGCGCGAATTGCGCCACTCGGGTGTCGCCGTGTGGCGCCTTGCGACCATCGGCGTTCTGATTGGCTGGGCACTTGGTGCGGCGGCCGGATTCTACATCGCCGGAATGGTTTGGCCGGTCGCAATCCTCTTTGGCGGAATCCTGATCGTAACCGGTCCGACGGTCGTGATCCCGCTGTTGCGGCAATCCAATATCCAGACCCGACCCGCCTCGATTCTGAAATGGGAAGGGATCGTCAACGATCCGACCGGCGCCCTGTGCGCCGTGATTGCCTATGAATACTTCCGGAAAGTCGCCGAAAGCCCCGGCGCCTCGCTGGTCGAAGTCGTCCCGCCGTTGATCATTTCTGCGATCATCGCCGGGTTGATCGGATACGCGATGGCGCGATTGATCGGCTATCTGTTCCCGCGCGGCGCCATTCCGGAATATCTGAAAGTCCCGGTTCTGTTCACAGCCGTAATCGGCGTGTTCGTACTCACCAATCAGATCGAGCACGAAGCCGGGCTGGTCGCTGTCACCGTGATGGGTGTCACTTTGGCGAATATGGGCATGAGCAGCATTCGCTCCATCCATCCGTTCAAGGAGAATATCGCGGTTCTGCTGGTGTCCGGGATATTCATTCTGCTGGCATCAAGCCTGCAAGTATCCGATCTGCAATATCTCAACTGGCGCTTCCTCGGGTTCCTGCTGGCGCTGTTGCTTGTTGTCCGCCCGCTCACCGTACTCGCGAGCCTCGCCTTCACCAGCATCCCTTGGAACGAGCGGCTGTTCATTGCCTGGATTGCACCGCGCGGCATCGTGCTGGTCGCGATCTCCGGCCTGTTCGCGCTGCGGCTTACCGATCTCGGCTACAGCGATGGAAACATCCTCATTGGCCTCAGCTTCGCGGTGGTCGTGACGACCATCATCGCGCACGGGTTCTCGGTCGACATCGTGGCCCGGTGGCTCAAGGTGAAAGGGACATCGCGGCCCGGCCTGCTGATTGTCGGGTCGACGCCGTGGACCATTGCGCTTGCGCGTGAAATGCAGGCGCTGGGCACTCCGATAATGATCGTGGATTCGAGCTGGCAACGTCTGGGGTCGGCTCGCCGCGAAGGGCTGCCTTTCTATCACGGTGAAATCCTGAACGAAGCAACCGAGCATAACCTCGATCTGACGCCTTACCAGGTGTTGGTCGCCGCCACCGACAACGAAGCCTACAACGCGCTGGTCTGCAACGAATTTGCGTACGAGATCGGCCGGGATAGCGTTTACCAGCTGGGCGAGAGCGCCGACGAAGACGACAAGCATGCCTTGCCGGAGAGCATTCGCGGCCGCGCTCTGTTCGAGAGCGGCTTTGGCGTCACCGACGTCGGCGAGCGGCAACAGCAGGGTTGGGTATTCCGCAAGACCAAGCTTTCCGATGAATTCGATTTCGAAGACGCTCAGGAGAAGCTGCCCGACAGCGCAAACATGCTGCTGTTGCTGCGCAAGAGCGGAACGCTGCGCTTCTTCACCCATGCCGCGGTTCCTGAACCGCGCGCCGGGGATACGATAATCTCCTTCTCACCACCGCAATTGAAGACGCCCGAAGAAATCGCCGCCAAGCGTGCAGCGAAGGATGCGGGCAAAAGTTCTGCGTCGGAGGCGACAGCCAAGCCGCAATCGACCTAAAGTCCGGCAGGGATCGAGGACGCCATGAAAACACATTCAATCATTGCAATCGGCACTGCGATCGGATTGCTTGCCGCATGCAGCGGAGAACCTTCGGGCGAAGGCGGTCAGGACGATGGTCCGGCGGCCATACCCAGCCCTGAAGAGCCTGTGTCGATCCTCCGCCCGGATGTCGAACAGCCCGCACAGGAAGTCGCGCCGCTCGAACCCTTGAACGCGACTGTCGGTTTCCCGGATGGCGGCGCAGGATTGGACGCAGATGCGATCGCAGCACTTGAACAGGTGCTCGCCTCGGAACAGCTTGGTGCGGGGGGTCCGATCACGCTGCGAGCACATAGCGATTCCGCAGGAACCGATGAAGCCAATGCGGATTCGTCCGAGGCCAGAGGTCTCGCCGTAGCCGCGTGGCTGATTGACAACGGGGTCGCCGACGGCCGTATCGAAGTGATTGTGTTTGGGGAGCAGAATCCGATCGAGCCCAACGCATTGCCCGACGGTTCGCCCAATGAAGCAGGGCGGGCGGCCAACCGGCGGGTTGAGGTTCTGATTGTTCCGACCACCCCTCAAGGCGCCGAACCAGCGGCTGAAGGCGCAGGCGAAGATCAGTCAGCCGAGGCCGGCGACTAGTTCCAGCACCTGCTTGGCATATTCGGGCCTGCAGATCAGCAGGTCGGGCATATACGGGTCCATGCGGTTGTAGATCAACGGGCTGCCGTCGATCCGCGAGCAATGCAGGCCGTGCGCCAAAGCTACCGCAACAGGCGCGCAGCTGTCCCATTCGTATTGTCCGCCCGAGTGCAGGTAGATTTCCGCTTCGCCGCGGATCACCGCCATCGCCTTGGCGCCAGCACTTCCCATCGGTACCAGCTCGCCGCCCATGGCTTCGCACACCGCCTGTGCCTCCTTCGCGGGGCGAGTGCGGCTGACGACAAAGCGTGGGCGATTTGCGGTCTCGGGTAGCGCGACGGGCTGGTCTGTGCGCAGCACCACGCCGCCCGCAAGGCCGGGCAGTGCGACTGCGCCGGTGGTTGCCACTCCGCTGACCGAGAGCCCGACATGCACCGCCCAGTCGCTGCGTTCCTCGCCATATTCGCGGGTGCCATCGACCGGATCGACGATCCAGGTGCGTTCGACCGAGCAGCGGGCGGTGTCGTCTTTCTCCTCTTCGGAGAGTAATGCATCGCCGGGACGCGCTGAGCGGATGGCGTGGCACAGGAATTCATTGGCGGTGGCATCGCCGGCCTTGCCCAAAGCCTTGCCTTCGAACGCGCCGCTGTCGCGCACGTCGATCAGGATCCGCCCGGCTATCTCGGCGAGATGTGCGGCCAGCTCCGCGTCGGTCATCGCGGCTCCGGTCATTTGAGCGGCATGATCTGCTGGATGATGTAGTCCGCAGCTTCGGCGGGGGTCATTTCGACCGTGTTGACGCGGATCTCGGCATTTTCCGGCGCTTCATACGGACTGTCGATGCCGGTGAAGTTCTTGAGTTCGCCGCTCCGCGCTTTCTTGTAAAGACCCTTCACATCGCGTGCTTCGGCGACTTCGAGCGGGGTGTCGACGAACACTTCGATGAATTCACCTTCGGGCAGCATCTCGCGCACCATCCGGCGTTCAGCGCGGAAGGGTGAAATGAAGGCCGTCAAGACGATCAGTCCGGCGTCGGTCATCAGCTTGGCGACCTCGCCGATGCGGCGGATATTCTCGATCCGGTCGGCCTCGGTGAAGCCGAGATCCTTGTTCAACCCGTGGCGGACATTGTCACCATCGAGCAGGAAGGTGTGGCGGTTCATCAGCGAAAGCCGCTTCTCGACCTCGTTGGCGATGGTCGATTTGCCCGAGCCTGAAAGCCCGGTGAACCACAGCACACGCGGATGCTGGTTCTTCATCCCGGCATGGTCTGCTCGCGTAATCGTGGTAGGTTGCCAATGGACGTTCTGTGCGCGGCGCAGGCTGAAATGGATCATCCCGGCGGCGACCGTCGCATTGGAGAACTTGTCGATCAGGATAAACCCGCCGAGTTGGCGAGACGTGTCATAGGATTCGAATGTGATCGGGCGGTCCGTGCGCATCTCGGCGACGCCGATGCCGTTAAGTTCGAGCGTTTTGGCCGCGAGATGCTCGAACGAGCCCATGCAGATCTCGTATTTTGGCTCGGCGATCGTGGCGGTCACCATCCGCGAACCGAGCTTGAGCCAATATCCGCGTCCCGGCTTGAGCGCGGTTTCGTCCATCCAGACGATGGTGGTTTCGAACTGGTCGGACGCCTCAGGCGGATTGTCGGCGGCGGCAATCACATCGCCGCGGCTGCAATCGATCTCGTCCTCGAGCGTTAGCGTGATGGATTGTCCCGCGACGGCTTCGTCGAGCTGGCCATCGAAAGTCTCGATAGACTTCACGGTGGACGTCTTGCCGGCAGGCACGACCCTGACCTTGTCGCCCGGTTTGACTATCCCCTGGCTGATCAATCCGGCAAATCCGCGGAAGTCGAGATTGGGGCGGTTCACCCACTGGACCGGCATCCTGAAAGAGCGTTCCTGCGCGGCGGTTTCCGCCAGCTCAACCGTTTCGAGGTGGTGGATCAGGCTCGGCCCGTCGTACCACGGCGTATTGGCCGAAGGCGCCTGAACGATATTGTCGCCCTTGAAGCCCGAAATCGGGATCGCGGTGAAGCCTTCGATGCCAATGGATTCGGCGAAATCGCGATAATTGCTGACGATGTCGTCGAACGTACCTTGGTCGTAATCGACCAGGTCCATCTTGTTCACCGCCAGCACCAGATGCCGGATGCCGAGCAGGTGGGTGATGAAGCTGTGCCGCTGCGTCTGTTCGAGCACGCCCTTGCGCGCGTCAACAAGGATCACGGCGCAATCGGCGGTCGAAGCACCGGTGACCATGTTGCGCGTGTACTGCACATGCCCTGGCGTGTCGGCGACGATGAACTTGCGCTTCTCGGTTGCGAAAAAGCGGTAGGCGACGTCGATCGTGATGCCCTGTTCGCGCTCGGCGGCGAGGCCGTCCACCAGCAATGCGAAATCGATTTCGTCGCCTTGGGTGCCAACTTTCTTGCTGTCGCTTTCGAGCGCGGCCAGCTGGTCTTCGAAGATCATCTTCGAATCGTAAAGCAACCGCCCGATCAGCGTCGATTTGCCGTCGTCGACGCTGCCGCAGGTGATGAAACGCAACAGCTGCTTGTTCTGGTGCTGGTCGAGATAGGCGTCGATGTCGTCGGCGACCAGCGCCTCGACCTGGAAGCTGGAGTCTTGCTGGTTCATCAGAAGTACCCCTCCTGCTTCTTGTCTTCCATGCTCGCCGACTGCCCCTTGTCGATCGCGCGGCCCTGCCGTTCGGAACCGGTCGCCAGCAGCATTTCCTGGATGATGAGGTTGAGGTCGGTCGCTTCGCTTTCGGTAGCGCCGGTCAGCGGATAGCAACCCAATGTGCGGAACCGGACCGAGCGCTCGACCATTTCTTCGCCGTCCTCGAACCGGAAACGGTCGTCATCGACCACCACTATGAGCCCATCGCGCGTCACGGTCGGGCGTTTCTCCGGCATCTAGA
>CAZJZO010000100.1:0-14511 GCA_964550495.1 uncultured Porphyrobacter sp.
AGCGCTCGAAGATCGCTTCGCCATTCGAGAACCGCCCGACCAGGCGGAACTCACCAAACAGGTCGATGAACCTACCCGAGACCTGGCCAAGCCAGTGCCGTGCTCTCGCCGTTCGTGGGTTGTAGAAATCGGCCTCCCAGTACCGGGCATCGTCGCGCTCGGCGAGCCAGATCGCGGCGAGCCCGCAATAGGTCGATATGCCGCAATCGGCGAAGGCGTTGCGCAGGAGAATACGGTCCTCGCGGCCGCGCCATCCCTCGAAGCGCTCGAATGAAGGAAAGGTCGCCTTTGTGGTATCGATGACCTCGTCGACGAGGCACTCGTAGGCCCAGTCGACATCTTCGTCTTCGCCGTCATCAAGCAGGCGAAAGGCAACCACGGAGCCGGTTGGATAGCTGACGGAACGTCCCATCTCATTGCTCCTCAGGCTGCATCAGCGAGATCGATGTCGATCTCGCCTTCGCTAGATTGCTGGCCACCCAGTTCGAGCAACAGGCTTGCCGCTTCGTCGGCCTTTGCTGCCGCCGTCAGGATCGCACGCTCGTCCGATTTGAGGATCTTGAGCCAGGACGCGATATAGCTGGCGTGATGGTCGAGGTGGGTGACTGGAAGGCCCAGTTCGGCCCCGAGAATGGCCGAGGACAGTTCGGCGATCAGTTCTTCGGCAGCATAGGCCTCGCTGCCAAACCGGTTCTTGAGATCGCGATTGAGGCGCGAGGAATGCCCCGTCCAGTGCGATAGCTCGTGTGCGAGTGTAGCATAGTAGTGGTCGTAGGCTTCGAAGAGCTCGGCTGGCGGCATGGTAACCCGGTCGCGCTGCGGTTCGTAGTAAGCCTGGGCACCATGGTGGCGCAGGTCTGCGCCAATATGGGCAAAGAAGGCATCGAGCCGGTCTTCGCGTCCTTCGGGATCAAGTGCAGCAATGAATGGCTTGGGATGATAGAACTCGGGGAGGCCATCGCACTGGTCAGCGTTGAACACGGCGTAGGCCTTAAGCACGCGCCGGTTTTCGGTGTCCGGTTCGCCCTCGGCGGTCTCGACCTCCTTGGTGTAGCTCTTGTAGAAGATCGCAATGGTCGATTTCTCACCCTTGCGGACCTGTCCACCAAGCTTCTGGCATTGGTGGTACGTCATCCAGTAAGGTGAGGCGTAGCCACAGCCATCAGCCACCATCCACAGCCAGAAGGTGTTCATGCCGCGATAGGGCGTCCCGCAATAGCGCAAGGGCCGCGAGACGGGCACACCGCGCCATGGCTTGACCCAGGGCTTTGTGCCTTGCTCGAGTTTTTCAATGATAGCGGCGGTGATGCGCTGAGCTGGCGAAGTCGATGCAGTGCGGCTCGGCTTAGTCATGGGAGTTCTCCTGATCGCCGGTACGGACATGTCCCGGTTCAGGAAGACCAAAGCCCTCTCCCCTCTAGATTAATGCGCACGGCTATGCGCCTCACTCCAGTCATCGAAGAGTGCCGACGATCGCACGAAAGCGAACATTGGATAAGCCGCCTCGATCTGTCGCGATGTCGGACAATTTGGCCTGTCCGCTAAGGGTAGCGATCAGGCGAAGGCAGACGTTCCGAACATTTGCTGGACCGCGTGAGGGTTCCCAGTGCCGCTCAACGCTGCCGCCGCTCGAGCCAAGCGCCCACATCGCACCAGCATTGAGGTATCATTCGCAGTCAATATTCCTCATCTTTCGATCGACAATCCGTTGCCTAGCTTGTGTTCTTGCTTGTTCAATAGCTTGTAGTACCTCACTTAAATTCTGAAGGCATATCTGGGCGCGGGCGGGAGGAAGATCGGTCAGATCGAGGTTCATCCGCCTGATGAAGTAGTAAGCCATGGATAACCGCACTTCGATTTCACGCCTTCCATCCTCCATCGCGTAATCGCGCTCGATGGCCAGGCTTTGCTCCTGCGTGAGTCCGGCGTGAGGGCGAAGGTCCAAGGTGATCTTCGTGTTCCACTCCAGGTCGTCAGCGGGGTCGAAATCTGCCTTGGGGCCCGCATCGATCTGGTCGATACGCGTCAGGACGAAGTCCCGAAAGTCGTCGCGATCACAAGCCCATGCGCGAACGTGCCAACGATACCCGTCGAACGCGAGGGCATGGGGAGCTATCTGCCTTGTGCGTGAGTTGGTGAGCGACTGGTACCGGACGTCTACGCACTGTTTGGTCCGGATGGCGTTGAGGATCAGGCGCAGGCACTCGGCGTCGACGTGCCTGGCGATGTCCGGTGCCATATCTATTGATGGCAGGTCGCGGAACCAGACTTCGCGCCTCGGCAAGGCCCCTGTCAGTAATGCACGAAGTTGTATGAGCAGGCGGTCTGCGGACGCCTTCAGGAAGGAAGGCTTGATATCGGGCGTGGGTCTAAACGACCGGCTCGTGCCATCATACTCAATGTTGTGACCGGCCAGTTCACGATATCGCCGGAGGTCGACTGATGCCTGCGGCGTTGAGATTTGGAATGTTTCTTCCAGGTCGCTTCGGTTCAGCGCTCCCTCCCAGAACAGTTTCCACTCGATGAACTCGAAACGGCGGGTCTGCGTCCAGGGACGCTTATCATCCTCGACCATATGTATAGTTCCTTGACGGGTATAGTTATCATACCCATATTGTTTCTAGCGGGTCGGGTCCCCGACTCGCGCATCTGACCGCCCGCGTCAAGGACGTAGGGCTTCCGGAGACGACCTGATGAGCCGAGACCATGTTGGGCATCGCGATATTGTCCGCTTTGCCGAAGAGCGAGTGAACCTCCCGCAGGACAAGGCGCAGGAATATCGCGCGCAGGCGAGGCGGCTTCGTGAGAAACTCGAAGCATATGTAGATGAGCATCCCGATTTCACGCTTCGGAAGATGATCCTGTCGGGCAGTCTGGCCAAGGGCACCGCCCTCCGCTCGCTTAACGACATCGACGTTGCCTGCTACATCAGTGGTGCGGACGCGCCGCATTCCGTCAGCGCGCTCCTGACCTACTTGGCCGAGCGCCTCCGGAAGGCATTCCCGAACTTCTCTCCCGATCAGGTGCAGCCTCAGACCTATTCAGTTACCGTGTCCTTCCGGGGATCCGGACTGGATGTGGACGTCGTTCCAATCCTCTATGGCGGGGATGCACAGTGGTATGGCAACCTAGTCAGCCAGGAAGACGGCTCCTTCCTGAAGACCAGCATCCCTCTCCACCTCGAGTTCGCCGCGAAGCGCAAGAAGGCGCAGGAGAAGCATTTCGCTCAAGTCGTTCGGCTGGCGAAGTTCTGGGCGAAGCGCCAGAAGCAGGAGCGTGACGGCTTCCGCTTCAAGTCGTTCATGATCGAGATGATCATGGCCAAGCTGTGCGATGACGGGCTGGACTTCTCGGACTATCCCGAGGCCCTGCAGCACTTCTTCACTTACATCGCGACCAGCGGGTTGAGGGATCGCATCGCCTTCTCTGACTACTACCCTGTCTCCAGCATCGGCACGTTCTACGATCCCATGCAGATCATCGACCCGGTAAACGCCGAAAACAACGTGTCTCGACTCTACACCACGGCGAACATGAACGAAATCGTGGAGGCCGCCCTTGACGCTGGCGACGCCATCGATGCCGCATTGGCGGCTCCTACCAAGCAGTTGACCGTCGGCTACTGGCAGAAGGTCTTTGGCTCCACCTTCCAAGTCTGAGAGGTCACGATGTCCAGCTACAGCTACACGGAAAGCACGACCTTCACAGTCACGCATGCGCGCCACATGGCCGCCAAAATTGCAACCGACCTGAAGCGGATGCAGCGGCTCTATGGGCAACCTTATGACTGGCAGATCACTCAATTCGAGGAGGAGGCGGTCGCGATGATGAAGGCCGGGTATTTGGCTGACGTTACCTACGGCTTCAAGCGCAACGGGCAGTGGATCGCGCCGACCCTCAAGTATACGGCGCGGGACTTGGCGGGGGCATCTGGGGGCGATGATGATCCCGGGCGGGTATTGCCTGGCAAGGACATATCCGGCGCGACGTTTGGTAGCTTCATGAACTACTCCCCGTCCTATTTCCTGCTTTCCGACAGCGAAAAGACGAAGTTCGAAAACGGCCTTCCTGTCCAGCGCACGACCGGTTCTGAGCCGACGGTTAATGGCTATCTTGCCTCCGATCGCACCTACTCCGCTGGTGGCCGAGCTCTCGATCGTTTCAGTGTGAGGAGCTACTGATGCAAAACATGCCGGGTCTCGACGAACTGTTCGAGCGTCGTCAGTCATATCCCGATTTTGATCCCCAGGAACGGCTCGCGCGCTTGGTCGGTTTGGATGATCAGAAGTCCCGGCTGGCCAAGATCCTTGGCCTGCTGGTGAATCCGCAGGGATTGGAGCACTGGGCGGAGAATTTTGTAAAAGGCGATGCCAAGCCCATGCTCGACGCCGTACTGCGTCGTCCGCCGCTGGTCGTTCTTGCTGGCGATGTCGGTTCCGGCAAGACGGAGCTCGCGGAAACCATCGGTGACAAGGTCGCGAGGCAGGAAGGGATTGAGATCACCCTCTACCCTCTCAGTTTGGCGACTCGCGGGCAGGGCCGCGTGGGCGAGATGACGCAGCTTCTCTCTGCTGCGTTCGAGCACACGGTTCAGGCTGCTACGCGCCTGAAGGCATCGGGCAAGGCCAAGGGCGGCATCATCCTGCTGGTCGACGAAGCTGACGCCCTGGCGCAGTCCCGTGAGGCGGCGCAAATGCACCACGAAGATCGCGCTGGAGTGAACGCCTTCATCCGCGGCATCGACCGGCTAGCAAACCTTCGCCTGCCGGCGGCTGTCATCATGTGCACCAACAGGCTGAACGCACTTGACCCGGCGGTCCGGAGGCGAGCGGCGGATGTAATGGCCTTCACGCGCCCGAACGACGAGCAGCGCTTCCATATCCTGTCCATGCGATTGGGCGGCTTGGGATTTACGCAGCCCCAGATTGACGCGTTGGTCGTCTCGACCGGCGCTGCGCAGGGAAAGCCAGGGTTTACATTCTCCGACATCACCCAACGCCTGCTTCCTGCCATAGCGCTGGATGCCTATCCGGACCGGCCTATCGAGGCCGCTCGCGCACTAGAGATCGCGAAGGGCATGACCGCGACACCTCCGTTTCGTGAAGAAGTGCAGATTTCAGGAGCCTTCAAATGACCTGGTCAATCCAAACACTGCTGTCGGAACTCCATGACGACATTCAGGATCGGCTCGCACGGGCGCGAAAGGCTTTCAGTCATCCAGGCACCAAGGGAGATGCCAGCGAATCGGTGTGGCTAGAGCTGTTCGAGACCTATCTGCCCCAACGCTATCAGGCGACTTCGGCGCATGTTGTCGACAGTGATGGCACGTTCAGCGAACAGATCGACGTAGTCGTCTTCGATCGACAGTATTCGCCCTTCATCTTTAATTTTCAGGGGCAAAAGGTGATTCCCGCTGAGAGCGTTTATGGCGTCTTCGAGGCGAAGCAGTCGATCAACGCCGAGCAGGTCGCCTACGCAAGAAAGAAGGTGGCCAGCGTCCGTCGCCTGCACCGCACCAGCCTGCCGATTCCCCATGCAGGCGGCACCTATCCGGCGAAGCCGCTACAGCGTATTATCGGTGGCCTGCTGACCTTGGAAAGTGATTGGAGTCCAGGGCTGGGCGAGCCATTGACCAATTCGTTGGCGACTGCTGGGAGCGACGACGGTCTCGACCTGGGCTGCGTCGCTGCGCATGGTATCTTTTCCTGTGACGACGATGGGTGTGGCACGCTCACGCCCATTGGCAAGCCGGCCACTGCGTTTCTGTTCGAGCTAATCGCGCGACTACAGGAAAAGGCTACCGTGCCTATGATCGATGTAAGAGCGTACGCCCGCTGGCTCGACGTTGATGTGCCAGTATGAAGGCATCAGTATTGATAGGCAGCCAGCATGTAGCGGCACCTTAGCTCAGACGTACGCGTAGAAGCGGATGAATCGGTGAGTTCCGCGCTCACGGGTCGGCCTAACGACTGGCAGCAATCAGGAATCTGAAGCGGTGGTCTGAATACCAGGACAGTTGGCGTTTCGCGCCGACGTCTCGGAACGAGCTGCTTACGATGTGGTTGCGATCAGGCGACACCTTTGGTTTTCCTCGCGCCTGGGCCGATCACGACAAGCGGCGTCCAGTTGAGGTCGGCCTTCACCAATCGAAACTCGTGATCGACGTCGGCCTGATTATAGAAATTATTCGTCATATAGAGAACGGCATAAAAGCTGCGCCACGAGTGATGTCCAGCATAGCCGCGCATGTCGGCGTAGATCCCCTCAAGCGCAGCCTTTGCTTCTTGTTGTGAATCGATGAACTTGTATTCGGCTGCAGCCATCAACGACGGCACGCCGATGTCGGGTCGGTAGGTCTTGATGCTCTTGGGGATCGGGACTTCGCGGACAACGTCGCGAAACGCGAGTTGCAGGACTGCGCGCACAGCGCTTCGAACTTCGGCTTCGTTCGACGGCTTCAGTCCGCCGCGCTCGATGATCTTCGGCGTATTGTGGAGCATCGTCTCGAAGACGCGCAATCCCGTGACCTCTCGACCTTCGACCATCGTTGCGATCGAGTCGAACATTGTTCGCGCTGCAGCTAGCGGCGGACTATGAAAAGCAACGTCCCACGGTGGAATTTCGGTTGCGGTCAGGTCCTTGTGGGACTGGCGCGCGCGGAGCACATCCTTCCGATAGCCTGGTAACGACATGCGCTCGGCGAGGACGGCAGTGTCGCGGAAGACCTTCTCGATAAGAAAGACGAGGTGGCGCTCGGCCTCCTCTAGCGCCTCGGCATGGTCTCCATTCTCGACATTGTCGTGCCGGTTGCCTTCGCATACGTGCTGATACTTTGCGAGCGCCAGGTCGGCATTGTGTATGGTGTCGCGGATCGAGGCCGCGAGCAATTGCTCTTCGATGTCCATAGCCGACTATCGCACACCGACACACGACGGCGCGATATCTTTTTGCATCCAAGACGCTGTCCCAAAAGCAGATCGAGCTGTCCCCGGAAATTTAGCGGTCGAAATTGCTCTCTGGGAAAGTCGGCCTGGACGGACGACTGGATGTTCGGGAGGAAACGTCAAGATGGGGTAACTAAGCCAGAATCAGCCAGTCCAGGGCCCCCTCTACCAACGACTGTACGAATGTTTGCGGGAATCCTATTTAGTTGGCGGAACGTCCAATTTGTTGGCAGCTCCTGACACATTCCCTCAGACTAAGAATGTCAGCTGACAGAAGTATCGTGTCAAACGCAGCACCGGGAGAATACGAAAAGGCGGTCCGTCCCAATTGGGACGGACCGCCCGCCGAGTGACCTAGACCTGTCAGGAGGGGTCAGGCAGCCTGCTCGGCAAGATCGTCAGTTATATCCTCGCGGACAGGTTCGCGGACTTCGGCATCTGCCAGCCCGAGAGCTTCGGTATCAGCGAAGCGCATGATGGAGGGCACCCAGGCCTGCGCCCGCTCCTTGAGCTCAGCTTCGCCGATGAAGTTGCCCGAGAAGATGCGCTCGGCAGCGCTCGCCAGTTCGGTCTTCTTCGAGGCAGCGTAGCGACTAACCAATTCGGGACCGCCGGCGGCATCGAGCGCTTCGAGCGTGCGGGCCTTAGCCACCCGGTCGAAGTAGTTGTTCGCCGTGGGACGCCACCAATGCGCGGTCTCGATTTCGAGGAAAGAGCCGAGCGCCTCGTGCAGCGGTACCGAGCGTTCGCCTTCGCAAGCCAGGCTGGCGACAAGCGTGCGCGAGACGACATGACCAAGCCATGCCGAGCGCGCCTCGTCGGAAAGTGCCCGGAACCTGGCAAACCGCTCGACATCGCTCTCGCCAGCACGCCAGCTTTCATCGAGCGACCCCGCGAATTCGGCCAGAGCAGCACTCGCCGGCGCATCCTTGGCCTCAAACCCGGTGACCGGGCCGGACGCTACCGATCCGACAAGCGTCGACGCTTTCTTGGCGCGCCAATCATGCCTATCGGCATCGGCAAGCGTGAAGACCATGAAGTCGAGCGCCAGTGCCGGATCGTTGGCGAGATGGATGGCCAGGATATCGCGGCGTTGCATCGCGAGCTCGTCGAGCAGGCGCTGCGACAACGAGCTTCCCTTGGGCTTCGCCGGACTGTTCTCTTCAATGGCCTCGACCACACCTTCGTCAGCGATGACCTCGGTCTCGGTGTAGAACTGCGGGACCAATGTCGGCTCGCCATTGCGCGAGAGGACTAGGAAAGCGCCAGCGTCAGGTTTCAGCTCGTCGGCAAGCACGGGGGGACGATCATTGAGCGCGCGCATGGCGCGGTCGATCACCACCAGCTCCTTCTCGGCCTTGGCGACCTCGTCCTCGTCGCTGTCTTCATCTTCGAGCACAGCGGCGACGCGGTCGTAGTCAGCCTCGAGCTCGCCGAGCTCCTGCGTTTCCTGCTCGGTCATCGGCGCAGGCTCGCAGGGCAAGCGACCGAGACCTTCAACAAGGTCGTGGCTGACATAGTTGCCAAGGGTCGGTCGAACCCAGGCAAGGCCGTATTCGAGCGCGGTCTTTTCTGCCGCCTCTTCCATGGCCTTGTGTGCGAGGTCCTCGAGCAGCGCGACATCGATCCAGCTCTCGCTGGCATCATCGTCGAACAGTTCGCGTTCGATCCGGCCGCCCGCGGCGAGGTAGGCATCGCGACCGACGAGCACAGCTCGCGAATCGGAACCGCGCACCGTAGCATCAAGCACCATGCGACGGATCGTATCGGGCGTGATCTGGTACCAGGCATCCTGCAACTCGGCATAGACATGCGCCTGGCGCTCGACATCGGAAATGGCGCCGTAGGCCTTCGCCATGTCGAGCGTGATCGTGCCCTCGGCGAGTGCTTCGAAGACGCAGGGTGCGAGACTTGCCAAACGCAGGCGCCCTTCGACGAATCGGACGGTGAGGCCGAAGCGGCGCGCCACGTCTTCGGTGGTAGCGCCTGCCTCGATGATTGCCGCGAAAGCCTGCGCCTCGTCGGCCGGATTCATCGCGAGACGCTGGAAGTTCTCGGCAAGGCTGGCTTCGCGCACTTCGCTTTCTTCGCCTTCGATGACGAGGCAGGTGACCTCGTGGTTCTCGGGCAAGGTGCCCTCTTCAGCCAGCGCCTGTAGCGCGGCGAGACGGCGACCGCCGGCCTCGACCTCGAACTTGCCGCGCTTTCCTTTGCGCACGACGAGGTTTTGCAGCAGGCCGCGCGCGGCGATGTCTGCCCGCAGCTGGAGGTCGGCCAGCACGTCGCTCGACTTGCGAACGTTGCGCGGGCTCGGGACGAGCTTCTTCAAAGGAATCGACTGGATCATGGGTGTTCTCCTGATGGAATGAAGGCGCAGGTGAGGATCACGAGGCCCACAAGCCCAAAGGGCTCCCTCCGCTCTCATTTTGGGATTGGGGTCTGCCCGAGGGATCAGGCGGCAAGCGCGGGGAGGACCGACGAGGCTTTCGACACCGGGACAAACAGCCGCGTGCGGTAACGGATGATCTCGGTGAAGCAGCCCTTGTTCTTGTACCAGTCGAGGCGATCCGGCGAGAATCCGGTCAGTTCAAGGCGCTGTTCGCCGCCGACCAGCGATCGCTTGACGGTCAAGGCATCGTGGCTTGCGAGGACCAGTGGCTTGCCGCTGGCGATGACGAGGTTGCCGATCTGCTGAGGCGCCGGTCCGGTAACTCCGGAAAGACCAAAGGTCTCGGCGATTGCGGCGAGATCGATATCGAGCACTTCGCGGCCAATGATCGACTGGCCGTCCTCGGCAACGAGCCGGGTGACGCGGACATGATCGCCGGGAAGGCGCTTCCAGACTGGCAGTAGCAGTCCGGTGGCAAGATGGACGCGCTCGGTCACCGGTGAAGCGGCGGCCGAATCTTCCTCGGCCCGCCACGCGCTTGTGAACGCGGTGACGCCAATTTCTTCCCAGTGGCTTTCACCGAGTGCCTCAAGCGTCCAGTTCGCGGACTTGAGCGGTCGAAGCAGGCACCGGCGTTCGATCACGGCCCCGTCGTCGGCGATGAGGCGACGGGCTGGCACCGACAGCGCGACCTTGCCCGAGCGCATATTGCGCATCGGGATCGCGTGCCGACTGCCGATCTCGTGCATCCGGACGAGGCGCTGCAATCGCAGCGGCCGAAGGTGCCTCGTCACTTCGAGCGAGACGAGCCGTGTCTCGGCTCCGGTCACGGGGTCGATGCGCAGGAGTTCATCGGCGAGGATCTTGAAGCGATCGACCCTGACCGTTTCCAGTCCCTGGTCGAGCGTTCCGGCCTCGCTCGCGGCTTCGATCCGCGCTTCGACGAGGCCGAGATATTCGTCGAAGATCGCGTTCTGGAGCGCGATCGGCAGCGCGAGGATGCGGTTGAGCCAGCGCTGGATCGTGGGGAGATTGTCGGTCAGGCCCCCATCTGGGTTTTCGAGACTGAGGCCCGTTCGCTCGACGAAGTGGCCGAAGCTCGTGGCTTCGAGCTTGCCATCATATAGCAGCTGGAACCAGCGGCTGAGCGCATCGCGCGCATAGTCGCTTTCGAGATTGTCGGCCGGGTCAAAGAGGTTCTGTCCGCCGGTCTGGCGCTGGCCGCGCGTCAGCGCGCCCAATGCATCGAGCCTGCGCGCAATAGTCGAGATGAACCGGCGCTCGCCCTTCACGTCGGTGGTGACCGGCCGGAAGAGGGGGGCCGAGGCCTGATTGGTGCGGTTGGTACGGCCAAGACCCTGGATGGCGTTGTCGGCGCGCCATCCCGGCTCGAGCAGGAAATGAACCCGGCGCTGTTGGTTCCTGGCGCCCAAGTCGGCATGGTAGGAACGCCCCGTCCCGCCTGCATCCGAGAAGACCAGGATGCGCTTGGTCCCTTCCATGAAGCTTTGCGCTTCGGCGACATTGGCACTGGGGCTACGCCGTTCGAGGCGCTGCTCACCATCGCGGCCCATCACCAGCCTGCGGGTCCGGCCCGTGATCTCCGCCACGGCCTCGGTTCCGAAGTGCTCGATAATCGCGTCGAGCGCAGTAGCGATGGGCGGCAGTGCGCAGAGCTGTTCGATCAGTGCATCACGCGCGGCAATGGCACGCGGGCAGAAAACGGGATTGCCCTCATCGTCGCTCATCGTCTCGGAGCGAAGATTGCCGTCCTCGTCGGCGAAGACCTGCATCAGGCGCACAGGGAAGCTCTTGGCAAGATAGTCGATGACATATTCACGCGGGGACAGATCGATATCGAGCGCTTCGCGTTCTTCCACGGTAAGGTCGGCAAGGCGCCGGTCGAGCATGGCCTCGGCGGTCGAGACCAGCTGCACCACTACCGAATGGTCTTCGCCAAGCGCTGCTTCCATCGCGGGGATCAGGCTCGGCAGTTTCATCGAGAGGAGAAGCTGGGCAAAGAAGCGCTGCTTGGTGCCTTCGAAGATCGACAGCGCTGCAGCCTTGGCGTTGCGGTTGAGCGTATCGCCGCTGTCCTCGTCGACCACGCGGGTTGCCTCGAGCGCGGCTTCGAGGTTGCGGTGAATGATCGCCCAGGCCTCGGCATAGGCATCGTAGATCCGTACCTGCGCTTCGGTCAGGCTGTGTTCGAGGATTTCGTACTCGACCCCGGCGAAGGAAAGCGCACGGGCAAGATAGAGACCCTGGGCCTTGAGATCACGGGCGACGAGCTCCATCGCCGCGACGCCGCCAGCGCGGATCTCGGTCATGAACGCTTCGTGGGTCGGAAAGGCGGTCTCGGGTCCCCAGAGACCAAGCCGTGAGGTGTAACCGAGGTTGGCGATATCCGAAGCGCCAGTGGCAGACGCGTAGAGCACGCGGGCGCGCGGGAGCTGGTTCTGCAGCCTGAGGCCCGCCACCCCTTGTTCGGAGCCCTTGACCTTGCCGCGGATTGAAGAGCCCCCGAGCGCATTAGCCATGGCGTGAGCTTCGTCGAAAGCAATCACGCCGTCGTAATCCTCACCCGCCCAGGCAAGGATCTGGTCGAGCCGAGTGTCTTCGGCGCGTCCCGAGCGCAACGTCGGATAGGTGACGAAAAGAATGCCTTCGGGCATCGTCACGCCAGACCCAAGTTTCCAGCGCGAGAGCGGCTGGATATCGAGCGGCAGCCCGCCGAGCGCTTCCCAGTCGCGGCGTGCATCTTCGAGCAGTGCCTCGTTCTTGGTGATCCAGACATGGCGGCGCTCACCAGCGAGCCAGCGATCCATGATGACCGCTGCGATCTGCCGTCCCTTGCCCGCTCCGGTTCCGTCGCCGAGGAAGAAGCCTTGCCGGTATGAGTGACCATCTTCGGACAGTTCCAGCGCGGTGCCCTCCTGGCTGACCTTGAAGTGACCGGGGAGATCGCGTGCAAAGGCTTGGGCCGCGTAGACCAATGTCTCGCATTGCGCTTCGGACAGAAGGCCATCGGCCTGCCAGCCTGCAGGGAGACACGGGTTAACATTCGGCTGCGGCGCCGCGACCGAACCCATGGCGACCGATTCCACGAGCGGGGTAGGATGGACCGGCGCGTCCTCGAACGCGATGCGACTGGGCCGGTAAGGCAGGTAGATGCCTGCCTGTTCCGGCACCGGTGCGGGGTCAGCGAGGACCGAATAGGCAAGGTCGATCGCATTGGCCTTGGCTGCTCCTGTCGCTGCAAAAGGCGCCACAGGACGCACCGGCGCGCGATGCGTTGAGGTCTTGCCAACGAGGCGCACTGGCTTGCTGACTGGGAGGCGATGGAGGCTGGCGGATATTTGCGCACGTGGCGGAAGTTCTGTAACAAGTTCACCGAGCGCGATCAGGTCGCATGTATCTCCAGTGATAACTGGAGCGGACGCAGTCGGCACCTTGTCGATCACGACCAGACGAACAGCGATGCCCGTTCCGGTCCGGCAAAACATCTGCTGCAGGCGAACATCGAGGAGCAGCGATGCTTCGTCCTGTTCCTTGGCGAAGGTGGAGGCGTCGAAGCCTTCAGGCATAATGGCGACGATCCTCGCCCGATTAGCAGCGGCCCGGATTGCACCGCGTAGGTGACGCATAGCGGTCTCACCGTCCTTGCCGCGTTCCAGGCTGTGAGCGAACGGCGGGTTCATCAGCACGGCAGACGGAACAGGGCCGCGAAGCAAGTCGGCGATCAGTTCCCCGTCATGTGCAGTGATGGTGGCCGTGGGGAAGACGTGGGCCAGACCGTCTCGTCTTGCCGGATCGATCTCGTTGAGGAGCAGCGAAGCGTTCTGGAGGCAACCCCAGAGAGCAAGGGCACCATTGCCTGCGGACGGTTCGAGCAGTGTGTCTTGCGCGCAGACAGCTGCGGCCCTTGCCATCAGCCAAGTCAGCATTGGCGGGGTCGAGAACTGCTGGAGCTCGACCTGTGCCTCGCTGCGAACATGCCGGGGCGGTAAGGCTGCTTCGAGCCAATCGAACCGCGCTTCCGCTTCATGCACGTTCGTCGCCAGATCGATACGTGAAGACTCGCGAAGCCAGAGCAGTGCGCCGATCTCGACCGCGTTGTTGTAGTCGTCGATCGTCCAGGCGCTTCCCCAGTCCAGCGCGCCGATCTCTTCGGCGAACAGCCCGGAAATGTCGGCACGGGTAAGATGGCGTCCCGAAGCGAGAAGCTCGGTAATCGTGGCGCCGACAGCGTAAGCCAATGGCACTGACGACAGTGGCTCGCCAGCTGGAAACAAGTCTGATTGAAACATGGCAATTCGTCCTCCTGATGGGGGCATCGGGACACGCCCTCTGCCGGATCAGGAATTCGAGAAGCCCTCTCTCCTCTTACTGTGCCGCCTTGCGGCGCAGCCATGCTGTAAGTTCATCGTTCCAATCGGTACCGCGTGATGACGGCTTGCGAACGTGGATCGTGCGTCCATCGCGGGCATAGGCGGCCAGGGCACGAGAAGCGGCCAACTTGCCGCCAGCATCGTGATCGACGAAGAGGTGGAGTTCGGTCACGGTCTCGGGCACGCTCACGAGACCGAAGCGCTCATTCCCGAGGGTCGCCCAGACGGGGACACCGGTGAGAGCATAGGCCGACATTGCGCTTTCAATGCCTTCAGCAAGGCCGAGCTTGCCGGAAACCGGAGCAAAGAGACGGACAGCAGCTTCACCGAGCGAGCCAAGCGCGCGCTTTGGCTTGTCGAAGGTGGCCTTGGTTGAAGCCTCGGTGGACAAAAATGTGCGGTGGATCGCGATCGGACCCTCGTCGAGGCTGACCGCCGCAATCATAGCGGGAAGAAATCGGGTTCGTCCTTTCGGCCCGAGCGGCGTTTGCGGATGAAAGCGAAGAGCTGAAGATGCGGCCAGGATGCCGCGGCTCTCAAGGTAGGCCTTCGCCGGACTGGCACCCAATGGTTCCGCTTCGCGCCAGATCCTCAACGCTGCTGCCGAGGGTTTGCCCACTCTGGTCGACTTGAATTGATTCTCGGCTGAAGAACCCGAGAAAAACCTAGTCACCTCGAATCCTTCGCGCGCCAGTGCGGAAAGCACGCTCTGCTGATCGCAGCCCGCAAAGCAATGGAAGAGAATAGCCTTTCGGCCGAGCGTCACGCCGAGCGAAGGTGTGCGGTC
>CAZJZO010000101.1:0-14305 GCA_964550495.1 uncultured Porphyrobacter sp.
GCTCACGGCGACCCGCTCATTGGCCCGGCTTTTCGCTGCGCAATTGCTGCAGCGCGCGCAGCGAGCGCTCGCTATGCCGTTCGGCCGCCATCAGGCTGCGCAAGATGCCTTCGCGAATTCCGCGATCGGCCACGCCAAGTCGTGTCGCCGGCCACAGGTCGAGGATCGATTCAAGGATCGCACAGCCAGCTACCACCAGATCGGCGCGATCATGCCCGATGCACGGCAATTCGCTGCGCTCTGCCGGAGACAGCCGCGACAGCCTACTGCTGATATGGCGCATCGAATGCGACGGGACGATCAGTCCGTCGACCGCCTTGCGATCGTAATGCGGAAGCTCGAGATGCAGGCTGGCGAGGGTGGTCACCGTGCCGCTGGTTCCCAGCAGGCGGATATCCTCGTGGGTCGCGGACTCGGCGATGCGATCGGCGAAGGGCGCGAAACTTTCCGACACCACCCGGCGCATTTCACCATAGCGTTTCAGGCGAGCTTCCTCGCTATCTTCCCCGCGACCGACCGTATCGGTCAGCGAGACCACGCCCCAGGGCACGCTCTGCCAGTCGAGAATGCGCGGCACCTTGCCGCCCGGCTCGACCAGGACCAGTTCGGTCGAGCCGCCGCCAATGTCGAATATGACCGCCGGACCGTTGCCCTGCTCGAGCAGGATGTGACAGCCGAGCACCGCCAGGCGGGCCTCTTCTTCGGCGCTGATGATGTCGAGCACGATCCCGGTCTCGCGCTGGACCCGGTCGATGAAGTCCTGCCCGTTGGCCGCGCGGCGACAGGCCTCGGTCGCAACCGAACGCGCGAGGCGCACATTGCGGCGGCGCAGCTTGTCGGCACAGATCGACAGGGCGCCCAGCGCCCGGTCCATCGCCGCGTCGGACAGGCGCCCGGTCCTGGCGAGATCTTCCCCCAGCTTCACGACGCGGCTGAACGCATCGATGACGGTGAAGTCCCGGCCCGAGGGGCGCGCGATCAGCAGCCGGCAATTGTTGGTGCCGAGGTCGAGTGCGGCATAGGCTTCGCCCGGACGCGCCGAACGGTTCGGTCTCGACCGCGCTTCATTGTGCTGCCTGTTCTGCGGTTTCGCATTGCTATCGAAGGGTTTCGCCTGATCGCGGCGAGTGCCGGACGGATTGCCACGGTTTCGGCCCGCACCATTGTGACGCTCCCGATCCTTGCGGTTGCGCGTCGATTTTCCGGGCTGGGAGGAACGCTTGTAGCGAAAATCGGCTACCTTGCCGGACTTGCCGCCCCTCTTTTTGCCAGCGCTCCTGTTCTCGTCCGGCGGAAACGTGTCCGCCATACCTCAACTCTTTCTTTCCTCTCGCACGGATATAGTGCGAGGACCTGACCGAAAAACTAACCCAAGCGGAGCCGAAGGGCAAGCGAGCGCGCACTCTTGACCTTATCGCGCGGCAAACCTAGATGCGCGGCTCGCTTCGCAGGGCGCACAGAGTCGCCCTTTGCTGATGCCCCGTCGTCTAATGGTAAGACTACGGACTCTGACTCCGTCAATTGAGGTTCGAATCCTCACGGGGCATCCAAAACCACCTCCCGCCTTGCTCGCGTCACGCGGCCAGCCTAAGGGCCGGGGATGACCGACAAAGATTTGACCGACCGCAAATTCTACCGCGCTGGCGAGGAAAGCCGCTTTGCCGAAGAGAGCCCGGAGCGCACGCCGCAAACCGAGCATCCCGCCTACAAGCTGGCGTTCCAGGATGAAGATTTCATGCTGCGCGACGAATTGCGCCCGGTGCGGTTCCAGCTCGAACTGCTCAAGCCGGAAATGCTGCTCGACGAAGCGCGGGTCGGCTCGACCATGGTGATGTATGGCTCGGCGCGCATTCCCTCGCCCGAACAGGCGCAGGCGAAGATCGATGCGGCCAAGGATGGCACCGAGTTCGAACAGAAGGTCGCCGATCGGCTGGCGGCCAAGGCCAAGTACTACGACGAGGCCTACAAGCTCGCGCGGCTGGTTTCGGAAAAAGCGATCATCGAAGACGCCAAACGACAATTCGTGGTCTGCTCGGGCGGCGGGCCTTCGATCATGGAAGCCGCCAATCGCGGCGCCAGCGATGCAGGCAGCGAATCGATCGGGCTGAACATCATCCTGCCGCACGAGCAGGCGCCCAACTCTTATGTCACCCCGTACCTGTCGCTCAACTTCCACTACTTCGCATTGCGCAAGATGCACTTCCTGCTGCGCGCCCGTGCGGTGGCGGTGTTCCCGGGTGGGTTCGGGACGTTCGACGAGTTCTTCGAACTGCTGACGCTGATCCAGACCGGCAAGATGAAGCCGATCCCGATCCTGCTGTTCGGCCGCGACTTCTGGACCCGGGTGGTCGATTTCGAAGCGATCGCCGAAGAAGGCACGATCTCGCAGAAAGACCTGGACCTGTTCCATTGGTGCGAGACCGCCGACGAGGCCTGGGCGCATATTGCGCAGTTCTACGAACTTGAGGGCTGACCGCTCCCACATTCGATCAGATCGTCCCGCCTCGTCTCGTCACGGGGTAGGCCGACATTGTAGACCAGACCGGCTTTCTCCAGCCCTTGGATGACCCACCAGCCGGGGTCGAACTGCCCCGGCTCAAGTCCGATTCGCGCGCTTTCGGGGAAGGCGTGATGGTTGTTGTGCCAGCACTCACCATAGGTCAGCAGCCCGAGGCCGGGCAGGTTCGAGGCCTGGATTCCGGCCTCTTTCACTCGCCAACGTCCCGGGCCCGGATTGTGGCAGAAGTAGGTGACGATCCAATGCCCGGCGGTGCTCACAAACACGCGGCCGCACACCCCCCACAGTACGAACGGCCAGCCTCCGAGCCAGAACAGCATCGCTGCCAATGGCAATTGCTGCCAGCGCCAGGTTGCATCGAGCCACATGATGAACGGGTCTTCGGCCAGAGCCTTTTCGATCGCCACGATCGGCGGGCGATCGAACTCGAACCGACAGAACAGGTTCCAGCCAAGGTCGACCGGCAAGGAGCGCCGGTGCGCAAAGAAATCGTGGCACTTGGCTTCGCGCTGCGCCCAGTCGCGGGTGTCGTGGATGCGGATGATGCCACTCGGCCCGGCCACGCCGACAAGTGTGCCGACATAGATCAACGCGCGGGCCACCCAGCGTTGTGCTGAAAAGGTTCGGTGGATCATCATGCGGTGCATGCCCACTGAATGGCCGATCAGCAGAGTTGTATAGGTCAGGCACACGAACAGGACGACAGCGTGCCAAGTCGCAAACGCGAATGCGGCGAGCGTTCCGCCCAGCATTGCCCCGTTCCAGAGCGCTTTGGGCCAGTCGATCCGAATTGTCCCGGCGCAAGGATCGGCCCCGCGCCCGTCGACCCGGATGACCGGCTCCATCACAGCTTGCGCACTGCCTGATGCCCCAAGGGTCCGTTTCCAGCGCCAAATCCGGGGGCAGCTTCGATTGCCGCAACCACAAACCGGCGGCCGAGCCGCACTGCGTGCTCGAGCGGTTGGCCGTGGCCGAGAAACGTCGCGATCGCGGTCGACAGGGTGCATCCGGTCCCGTGGGTGTGGCGGGATTCGATCCGGGCATGGTCGAACGACACCGCCCGGCTTTCGGGGCCGACCAGCACATCGAAGATCCGCGCATCCGCGGTGTGCCCGCCCTTGGCGAGAACGAAGCAATCGTATTGCTCGCCGAGCGTCAACGCGGCTTCTCCCATCGCCTCGGCCGTGCGCGGCCGGGTGGCGGTCAGCAGCTCGAGCTCGGGCAGGTTTGGAGTCAGCAAGGTCGCCAGCGGGAACAGCTGCTCGCGCATCGCGTCGATCGCCGCCTTGTCGATCAACGCATCACCTGACGTGGCAATCATGACAGGATCGAGTACCACCGGGACGTCGATGCCGGCCAAGGCTGTCGCCATATGCGCAATGATATCGGCATCGTGCACCATGCCGATCTTGATCGCATCCACACCGATATCGCCGATGCAGGAACGGATCTGAGTGCCGACGAATTCGCCCGACAGAGGGGTGATGGCTTGCACACCGACGCTGTTCTGCGCGGTAGCGGCGGTGATCGCCGTCATCGCATAGCCGCCCAGCATCGCGATCGTCTTGATATCCGCCTGAATCCCCGCTCCGCCGGAGGAATCCGAACCGGCAATGGCGAGGATGCGCGGCGGGACTTTGTCGCTCACCCTTTGAACTTTCGCTCGGTGCTGGGCGGGTACTTGTCGTGAAGCGCTTTCGCCCGCGTTGGCCGATCCATCAGCTCACCGCCGCAATTGGGGCAGATATCGTCGAGTTCCTCCGCACACACCGCGCAGAACGTGCATTCAAAGCTGCAGATGAATGCGCCCGGCGCTTCGGCCGGAAGATCGGTTCCGCAGCGTTCGCAATCAGGGTGCATCTCAAGCATGG
This sequence comes from uncultured Porphyrobacter sp., assembly GCA_964550495.1. GTDB lineage: Bacteria > Pseudomonadota > Alphaproteobacteria > Sphingomonadales > Sphingomonadaceae > Erythrobacter. Next base: position 4,390 of record CAZJZO010000101.1, read on the forward strand.
CCTGTCCTCTCAGGCCGCTGTCCGCACGGCATCGCAGACCCTGTCCACGACCTGTTCGACCTGGGACGAATCGTCGCCTTCGGCCATCACTCGGATCACCGGCTCGGTGCCAGATGGACGGATAACCAGGCGACCCTTGCCTTCCAGCTCACCTTCGGCATCGGCGATCACCGATTTGACAGTCGCATTGTCCAAGGGCGTTCCACCTTCGTAGCGGACATTTTTGAGCAATTGCGGCACCGGATCGAACAGGTGCAGGATTTCACTGGCGGGTTTTTGCGAGCGGACCAGACTGGTGAGCACACGCAGCGCAGCCACCGAGCCATCTCCGGTGGTGGCGTGATCGAGCAGAATCATGTGCCCGGACTGCTCGCCGCCAACATTGAATCCGCCGGCCTTCATCCGCTCGAGCACATAGCGGTCGCCGACCTTGGTGCGTTCGAGCGTGAGGCCAAGCGAGTCGAGATAGCGTTCGAGCCCGAGGTTGGACATCACCGTGGCGACCACGCCGCCGCCACGCAACGCGCCCTTTTCGTGCATACGCGAGGCGATCAGAGCCATGATCTGGTCGCCATCGACCGCGCGTCCCTTTTCGTCCACGACGATCAGTCGATCCGCATCGCCATCGAGCGCGATCCCGATATGGGCGTTTTCCTCGACTACCTTGGCCTGCAGTGCTTCGATCGCAGTCGATCCGACGCCGTCGTTGATATTGGTGCCGTTGGGGGTCACGCCGAGGGTCACGACCTCCGCTCCGAGTTCCCAGATCGCCGATGGTGCGACCTGATACGCGGCGCCATTGGCGCAATCGACCACGACCTTGAGATCGTCGAAGCGGACTTCGGATGCGACCGAGTCCTTGATCGCGTGGATGTAACGCCCGCGCGCATCGTCAATCCGCCGTGCGCGACCGATCTTCTCCGCCGGTGCGAGCGGAATATCGGTCTGCATCAGGCGCTCGATTTCCAGTTCCGCCTCATCGGAAAGCTTGAACCCGTCGGGGCCGAACAGCTTTATTCCGTTGTCGGCGAACAGGTTGTGACTGGCGGAAATCATCACCCCCATATCGGCACGCATCTCGCGCGTGAGCAGGGCGATGGCCGGCGTCGGGAGCGGTCCGGTCATGATGACGTCGATCCCGACGCTGGTGAAACCTGCAACCAGCGCGCTTTCCATCATGTAGCCGGAAAGCCGCGTGTCCTTGCCAATCACCACCCGGTGGCGATGCCCGCCGCGCACGAAATGGCGGCCTGCCGCCTGACCGACCCGCATTGCGGTTTCGGCAGTCATGACCCCGGCGTTGGTCCGACCCCTGATCCCATCGGTACCGAAGAACTTGCGTGACATCGTGGGTTTGGCCCCTTGTTGGTCTTATCACTCGAATTGTCAGCCGCTTCTGACGCGGTTATCGCGTTATGGGAAGGGCGCATGCCGCGATAAGGGATCGATTTCTTGACGGAACAAAGCGAAGCCGAGGCGCAGATCCTCGCGCAACGGTTCGAACTGGTCACCATCCGCCTACCGGTTCTGGCGACATTCGCGGCTCTGATCGTCGGGCTTGGCCTTGGCGTAACTCTGGCCGGGGCAGGGTTGCCCGGCTGGGTGCGCGAAACGATCGCTGTTGCCGGCACATTGTGGCTGCGCGCCTTGCAGATGACGATCATCCCGCTGGTGGCGAGCCTGTTGGTGCTCGGCATCGCGCAGATGATTGGCGCCGCCAAAGTGGGATCGGCGGCTCTGAAGTTCCTCGCCCTTGTTTTCGGCGTGTTGATTGCCGGCGGCGTGTTCGCGGCGCTGGCGATGCCGCTGGTGCTGGGTGCAGTGCCGATTCCCGAGGCTGCCGCAGGCTTTCTGGCGGAAGTCCCCGAAGGCGAGCAGCAAGTGCCCGGCGCGCTCGATTTTCTTGCTTCTCTCGTCGCACCCAACATGATCGCGGCAGCAGCGGAGACCGCGATGCTGCCTCTGACCATATTCTTCGCGCTGTTCGCGGTGGCTATCGCAAAGCTGCCGGACGATCAGAGCGAGCGTTTGCTGAACTTCTTCCATGCGCTTGCCAATGCGATGCTGATGATCATCGGCTGGGTGTTGTGGCTGGCGCCGATTGGCGTCCTGGCGCTTGCATTCGGAGTGGGCCTGCGTAGTGGCGGCGGCGCCTTTGCGGCGCTGGCTCACTATATCCTCGTGGTATCGGCCATGGGCGGTTTCGTGCTGGTACTGGCTTATGCTGTCGCATGGCTGCTGGGCGGGATCGGCCCGGTGCGGTTCGCGGGGGCATTGATCCCGGCACAGGCGGTCGCAATCTCGACCCAGAGTTCGCTCGCCAGCCTGCCGGCCATGCTCGACAGCGCGACCCGATTGGGGTTGCGACAACGGACGAGCGAGTTCGTGTTGCCGCTGGCGGTGGCGATCTTCCGGTCGACCAGCGTGGCGATGAACCTGGCGGTCGCGCTCTACGTCGCCGCCTTGGCGGGAATCGAAGTGTCCTGGCCGCTGCTGGTGGTCGGCATTGCCGTGGCGGTCATCATCAGCATCGGATCGGTCAGCCTGCCCGGCTCGATCAGTTTCGTGGTTTCCATCGGCCCGATTGCGCTGGCGATGGGCGTCCCGATCGAACCGCTGGCGCTACTGGTTGCGGTCGAGATGCTGCCAGACATCATGCGCACGCTGGCGAACGTCACGATGAATGTTGCGGTCACCTCGGCGGTCGATCGCAGCGGCGCGGAGCTTGAGAGCGACTAGGTCTTGGCCGCCGCGCCATTCCCGGCGGCGACTTCGTCCAACTCTTCGAGGATCGCTCTATGCGCGGCTTCATCGCCGATCGAACGCTGCGGGATATTGCCTTCTGCGAGCATGGCATTCAGAGCGGCGCGCGCACGGCCCACGCGGCTCTTGATCGTGCCAACGGCGCAACCGCAGATCTGGGCCGCTTCCTCGTAGGAAAAGCCGCCCGCTCCCACCAGCAGCAACGCTTCGCGCCTCTCAGGCGGCAAGGTCAACAGCGCACGGTGCATGTCGGAGAGGTGGATCGGTTCTTCCTGACCCGCAGGCGCTGTAAGCACCCGTTCCGCAACCCCTTCGTCATACTCGCCGCGAAAGCGGTTCCTGCGCATATCGGTCAAATAGGCATTGCGCAGGATCACGAAAGTCCAGGCGCGCATCGATGTTCCCGGCTCGAAGCGTTCCTGCGCGGCCCACGCCTTGAGCAGGGTCTCCTGAACCAGATCGTCGGCCATGTCTGGTCGACCGCAAAGGCCACGCGCAAATGCACGCAGGTGCGGCACCACTTCGGTAAGCTCGCGCTTGAAATCAGCTTTCTGACTTGCGGTGCGTTTGGGTTTTTCCTTGTCCGACATCAGCCCGCCGCATCCCGGTCGGAAGAGCCGAGTGGCCCATCCGGCGGTTCGGAACTGTCCAGCTGGTCAAGCAGATTCTTGAACGAATCCGGCAGCGGCTCTTCCACAACAGAATCGTAAAGCTGCCGGAGACCGTCCGCCCATTCGGGGGACTTTCTTCCTTCAGGCCTGCCCGAACCTCCGTTCTGGCTTTCGCTGCTGTGTTTGTCGGAACCCATGTCTATGTTCGCTCACCTAGAATTGATGCAGCGCCTTGTCGACCAATTTGGCCGCCCGGCGGGTCATTCACCGACGAGAAGCGGGGCTTAGAGGGAACGAATTGGCGCGTTTTAGGTTCCCCCAGACACTGGGGGAATTGCAGAGACAATGACGGCGAGTACACAATCCAGACCTGACGCGCCGACTGTTAGCCGGGCGCGGCGTTGGCTGGTGCGCTATCCCCGCGCCGTGCCGCTGGCGATCTTTATCGCCATTGCGGCCATCACCGCGCTTGGTGTGTTTGCCGTCGAGAGCAACGCACGCGCGCGGGCAAAAGCGCAAGTCGACGAATATGCCGAAGCGATCGCGGTCGCGCTGGATCGGCGCGGGAACAGCGTTTCTGCCTATTTGCGATCCGGGGCGGCCTTGTTCTCCAGCCTTGAAGGGATCCGTCCTCAGCTGTTCCGTCAATTTGTGGCCGAGTTGCGGCTCGATGTGGAGTATCGCGGCACGCAAGGGATTGGCTGGATCGAAGTAACCGACCCGGCAGTCCTCATCGACCAACTAAGCGGCCAATCATCGGCCGTTACGGCGAGCGAAGGTGCGGGGACGGAGCCAGTTGCCTTGGCTCCGGTGACGCTGTTTTCGCCCGATACCGAACACAACCGGCTTGCGGTCGGGTTTGACATGGCATCCGAACCGGTCCGCGCCGCAGCGCTTGAGCAAGCAAGGCGCACAGTTCGTCCCACGGCATCCGGTCGCCTTGTCCTCGCGAATGAGGAGGGCGCGGAGGCGCCTGGCTTCATCATCTTCATGCCCGTCTACAAGCCGGTAGAGAATTCACACGAACTTGCCGGGTTCGTCTACAGCCCCTTCGATGCCGAATCGTTCCTGGATTCGGCCATCGATCTGGCCGAACCTTCGCAATTTGGAGTGCGGCTTTACGATGGCGCACTGGGGACCGAAAACCTGCTGGTTTCGCGCAGCCTCGACAGCGACGATCGGGACGTCATCGAACAGCCCGTGACCATTGCCAACCGGCAATTGCTGCTGGTGGTGGAGGCTCCGAGAAGTTTGAAGCTCGCTCCGCTGTCGATGGTCACACTGTTGTTCGGGATCGCCGTTGCCAGTCTGTTGATGTTGCTCGCGCGGCTGCTGACGCGGCAGGCGTTGGAAGACCAGACGCGGCTGGCATTTTACGAAGAGCAGCATTCGATCCGAAACTCGCTCACCCGTGAGCTCAATCACCGGGTCAAGAACACTCTGGCCAACGTGCTGTCGATCATGTCGCTGACGCGGCGGCGAACCGACGACCTCGATGTGTTTGCCGACAGTCTGGAAGGGCGCGTTCGGGCATTGTCGGCGACCCACGACCTATTGACGGGATCCGATTGGGGAACGATCCCTATCCGAGCCGTCATCGAAGCCGAGTTGCAGCACTTCCATTCGGTCGGCGAGCATGTGGTTTCAACCGACGGCCCAACTTTGGAGTTGGCTCCCAACAATGCGCTGACATTCGGCCTCGCGATCCATGAACTGGCCACCAACGCAGCCAAGTATGGTGCGTTGAGCGTTACTGGTGGTTCGGTCTCAGTGCGTTGGCGCCTGCTTGAAGACGATCTGGCCGAGGTTGAATGGCACGAGAAAGGCGGACCGGCGGTCGCGCAATCCGGGCCGAGAGGGTTTGGCACCGAGCTGATTGAGCGGGTCGTGGCGCACGAACTCAAGCAGCCTGTGGATCTAAGCTTCGAGCCCGATGGCGTTCGCTGCGTGATGCGAGTGCCGATCCGGCAACCCGGCGAATTCCAGATCCGAAGCGTCGCCGAGGAAGACTGACCCGATCAGGCGAGCGGACGGCTGGAGCCAAAAAACAGCGCCTGACTGATCGCTGCTCGCACTGTGCGCTCTTCGAACGGCTTGGTGACAAGGTAGGTCGGCTCGGGCCGATCTCCGGTGAGCAGTCGTTCGGGATAGGCGGTAATGAAGATCACCGGCACGCTGCCGATCGCAAGGATATCGTCGACCGCATCGAGACCCGATGAACCATCGGCCAGCTGAATGTCGGCGAGGACAAGGCCCGGCGTTCCGTTCGCGACGATCTCCTGCGCTTGGGTGCGCGTCGCAGCGGTACCATAGACGTCATGACCCAGTGACTTCACCAGGTCTTCGAGCTGCATCGAGATCAGCGGTTCGTCTTCGATGATCAGCACCGAGGTGGCCTGTTCGCGATCGATCTCGCTGACGGCTTCGGCGACCAGCGATTCGATCTCGGGCGTCGGCAGTCCCATGATCTCTGCTGCCTGCGCAGGCGAGAAATCTTCCAGCGTGGTCAGCAGCAGCGCCTGACGGTTCAGGGGCGTGACGATCCCCAGACTGTCTTGTGCGCCAAGTTCGTGCTCGCTGACAGAGGGGCTCTCTTCCTCGACCTGAAGATAGGCGCTCGACCAGACCTTGTTGAAGGCCTGGTAGAGCGGAATGCGCCCGCCTTCGAGCGACGCCTTGAGCGCTTCGTCGGCAAGCGCGGCTTCGAGAGTGGCGCGGACAAATGCGTCCCCGGTCGCCTGAGAACCGGTCAGGGCGCGCGCATAGCGACGCAGGAAGGGAAGGTTTGCTGCTACTTGCTGGCCCAGTGACATCGGGATCCTCGTCCTTTCCCATGCGCGGCGATGAATGTGCGCATTTGTTCAATGATTCGTGGCGATATCGCTACACAACCAAACGGTCGCCCTAAAGCTTCAATTTGGCCGAGACTTCGGCCGGTTTCATCGGCGCGAAGAAAAATGCCAAAAAACGGGAACCGCTCCTTTTCACGCGCATTACCTAAATATCGCCACCGAGACCCCCCTCCCGTCCAAGCGGTTGGTGATACGATCCCGAAAGGCCCTCACTTACCCAAGTGGGGGCCTTTTTTTCACGCCGGTCGACTTGTTGCCCCTTTGGTTGGTCAGGTCAGCGCTCTTTCATAGATTGCGTATTCGCGGTTGATGGAACTTTCGATCGTATCGGCGATCGCGACCATTCCCTGGTTGTCTTCGAGGATCCATCCGATTTCACCGCGCTTGGAGCCGTATTTCGCGCTCGCCTCGCGCCGGATGTAGCTGATCATCATGAAAGCCAACTGGCTCGCCATGCGCGAATTCTGGAACTCCTTGAGCACGCCCATCAACGGCACTCGCATGGCCGAACCGCGCGGATTGCGCAGCCATCGCAAAATGTGGAACCAACCGAGCGGGAACAGCTTGCCGTTCACGCGCGCCAGCACGTGGTTCATGTCGGGAAAGGTCAGCATGAAAGCGACCGGCTTGCCGTCGACCTCGGCGATCATGTTGAGCTCTTCGTGGATGATCGGCTTCAGCTTGATCCCGGTATAGGCGACTTCCGCGGGCGACAGCGGGACGAATCCCCAATTGTCGGACCAGGCGTCGTTGAGGATGGAGAGGATCGTCGCCGCTTCCTCGTCCCAGCGCGACTTGTCGACTCTCCGCACGTTGATCCTGCTGTTGCGCTCGCCCGATTTGACGATGCGCTGGACCAACGGAGGAAACTCGCCGCTGATATCGAGGTCATAGGTGAACAGCGTCTTTGTCCGCGCATAGCCCGCCCCCTCGATCCAGCCCGCATAATGCGCCGGGTGGTGACCCATCATGATGGTAGGCGCATGATCCTGACCGCGCACCAGCAGCCCGGGCTCCTCCCAAATCGAAAGCGAGATCGGACCGACAACTCGAGTCATTCCCTGCTCGCGCAGCCATTGTTCGGCGGTGTTCATGAGCGTCGACGCGACCGTCTCATCTTCGGCGTCGAAGTAGCCGAAGAAGCCGGTTCCGGGGCCGAAACCCTGCTCGGCCGGCATGTTCAGCGCCAGCTCGTCTATATGCGCTGAGATTCGCCCGACAGGTCGCCCTGCGCGATGGGCGATGAACAGTTGCGCCCTGCCATGCCCGAAGAACGGGTTCTTGGCCGGATTCACCAACTCCAACTGTTCGCCGCGCAATTGCGGGACCGAGTGCTCGAGCCGGGCCGCAAAGGCGCGCCCGAGATCGACGAAGCGTGCCCTCCCGCGCTTGTCGTTGATCGGTTCAATGCCTATTTCCGCGTCCGCCACGCTGCGCACCCCGTATTGAGTTAAGTCAATGCGTGTCTGTCCTCGCAAGGCGAAACGCGCAACCCAGTCGATTACTCTTGCCAACAAGACGCATTTGTCCCGGACGGGCATTTTGCGGTAAGAGCGCCCCGAGAATGAACCGATGAACGTGCAACCGAACCTAGATCAAGCCGCTGTAGCAGCCCGTGAAGACGGCCCGGCGACGCGCGCGCAGTTCCAGACCCAGGACGACAAGGACATGCTCCGCGCGGCGCGTGACCTGACCAAGGATCTGGGCGAGGCGAAGCCAGGCATCTACTGGCCCGACATGCTGGTTTCGACCGCGATCGGGTATGCCGGGATCGCGACGGCCATCCTGGCGAGCAACATCGCCGTAGCGGTGATCGCCGGACTGGTGGCTGCGCTGGCCTTGTATCGTTCGCTGATGTTCATTCACGAACTCACGCACATCCACAAACATGCGCTGCCGGGCTTTCGGACCGGCTGGAATCTGTTGGTCGGCATTCCGCTGCTGACGCCGAGCTTCATGTATGAAGGCGTGCATGTGATCCACCACAAGCGCACGCAATATGGCACGATCGAGGATCCGGAATATCTCCCGCTCGCGCTGATGAAGCCGTGGAGCTTGCCGGCCTTTGTCCTGATTGCACTGCTCGCGCCGATCGGACTGATGATCCGAGCAGCGATCCTCGTACCGCTTGGCGCGGTGATCCCAGCCGTGCGCCGCTTCACGTGGGAACGAGCATCATCGCTTTCGATCAACCCGGATTTTCGGCGCAAGCCGCCCGAAGGTGACTTCAGGAAGCGGGTCGCGTGGCAGGAGTTCGGGGTGTTCGTGTGGTCGTGGGCGCTGATTGCGAGCACGCAGGTGCTGGGCTGGACGCCGCTTTTGATCGCGCTTGCGATCCTGTCGCTGACCGCGACTCTCAACCAGTTGCGGACCTTGGTCGCGCATCTTTGGGAGAACGAAGGCGAGCCGATGACGGTGACCGCGCAGTATCTCGACAGCGTCAATGTCCCGCCGCCGGGCATTGCCGCGGAGATTTGGGCGCCGGTTGGCCTGCGCTATCACGCACTGCATCACCTGATGCCGTCGATGCCGTATCATGACCTGCCCGAAGCGCATCGCCGCCTGTCGAAAGAATTGGGAGCTGGCTCGACCTATCAGGGCGCGAACCATGGCGGGATGCTGCCGCTGGTCGGCCGGATCGCCCGAAGCACGATGATGCGTGGGTAAGCCTGTTTGCTGGCCTTAGCTCGGGTCGGCCTTTTGCACTTTTGAACCCTTGGGCGGTCGCTGACCTGCCGTGCTGCCGCCGCTTTGCATGGTGCCCGAGCTGGACGTGCCGGCGTCCGGCCCGCTCGCAGTAGCACCGCCGCCAGCCCCTTCATTGTTCGACCCCGACGCGCTGCTGCTGTCTCTGCCGCCAGTTGTCCCGGCATAAGGCGTCGCCTCGTCGCTTGGACCTTCGCTCACGATTTCGTCCCCGCTGCTGTCGGTTGCCGTTGCAGCCGCAGGAACACTGTCCCCGCTCGATCCGGTGTCCGCTTCCTGCGGCTCGGTGTTGCATGCCGAAAGGGTCAGCCCTGAGGCCAGCGCAATGGTAAGCGCGAAACGGTTCATACTTGCCTCCCGTGAGTGCACCATAACCGGTGTTGGGTAACGCGCAAAACGCGCTCGCACCCGGTCAGTCGAGAAAACAGATCATCGCGCAGCGCCGGTCGATTGGAAGGCCGTTGTCCGCTTCCAGAGACAGGATGCCGGCCAGCCGGGGATGGGCGTCCAGCGCGATGACCTCTTCGAAGCCTAGCCTCGCATAGAAGGGAGCATTCCATGGCACATCGCGAAAGGTTGTGAGGGTGAGCGCGGAAAAGCCCGAATTGCGGGCGTCGATCATGCAGGCGCGCAGCAATCCGGCACCGATGCCGCGTTGCTGGAAATCGGGATGCACATCGAATTCCCAGACATGCAATTCGCGTCCGAACGGCTCGTTCACAAGAAAGCCCGCCATCCTCTCGCCGACATGCGCGACCAGTGAATGCCCCTTGCGAATGAACCGCCGCAGGTCGTCCGTGGCGCAGATGTCTTCGGGATCGAGGGATTCCAGGCCTTCCTGCTCATTGAAGATTGTGGCTGCCGCGCGTTCGACCGCAGGCATACTCTCCGCATCTTCAAGTCGCGCCAGCCGGAGCGACCAGTCTTGCGATCCGCTCATTCCTCGGTCCGGATCAGCACGGTCTCACCCACCAGCAGGAACAG
>CAZJZO010000102.1:0-13812 GCA_964550495.1 uncultured Porphyrobacter sp.
GCTCTTTCCTGTTTCTCGGCCCGACCGGCGTCGGCAAGACAGAGCTTACCAAGGCTCTGGCGGAATTCCTGTTTGATGATGATCAGGCCATGGTTCGCATCGACATGAGTGAGTTCATGGAAAAACACTCAGTCGCCCGCCTGATCGGCGCGCCTCCGGGCTATGTCGGATATGATGAAGGCGGGGTGCTGACCGAAGCGGTGCGCCGCAGGCCTTATCAGGTTGTGCTGTTCGATGAGGTTGAGAAAGCGCACACCGATGTCTTCAACGTGCTGCTGCAAGTGCTTGACGATGGGCACCTGACAGATGGGCAGGGGCGGCAGGTCGATTTCTCGAACACGCTTATTATCCTTACATCAAACCTCGGCTCGCAGCATCTTGCCAATCTGTCTGATGATGGAAAGGTTGCTGATGTCGAAGAGCAGGTGATGGATGTCGTGCGCGGCCATTTCCGGCCCGAATTCCTCAACCGTCTCGATGAGATCATCCTGTTCCACCGGCTCGCGATCGAGCACATGGCACCAATTGTGAAGATTCAGGTAGGCCGCGTGCAAAAGCTGCTCAACGATCGCAAGATCACGCTCGATCTGACCGAGGCCGCTCTGCGTTGGCTCGGAAGGGTCGGCTACGATCCGGTCTACGGCGCGCGTCCCTTGAAGCGGGCAGTGCAGCGCTATCTCCAGGATCCGCTGGCTGAGATGCTGATTCAGGGCGAAGTCATGGATGGCGCGGTTCTGAAGGTCGACGAGGGCGATGGCGCGCTGGAGATGACAGTCGCCTGATCGGCAGTAACCTGAGGCGGCGACTGACCACAATCTACTCATCCGAGAATCTGAACGATCAGGCCGATTGCACGGCTGACTGACCGTTGCGCACCCGCGCAATGATATGACCGAGATATGACCAAAAGTACGGTTCTGGCGGATTATTGCGTCTAGCCACCTTCACCTATATTTTTGTTATCGTGCAGTGCAGCATCTGTTGCTGATGCAAATTCGCCTATGTGGGATTCTCGCAACACCGCCTGAGAATTTGGCCAAAAACGGCGACGTAATCTGAACGTCTCATTTACATGCCTCCTTCGCTATTGCACACAACCGCTACCACAGGGGCTAGACTACGTGTTTTCGGGGAGTCTTTGGGGGCGCACGGGGTAAGTGCACACTCAAAGGTCTTATTGACGGGCAGTCTTAGCTTCGGTTGTCGCAACTGGAGTGATCATGAAGAAATTTCACAACAATTCTCTGAAGGCGTTGGCCTTCTCAGCATCGGCCATCGCCTTCGTGGTGGCTGGCCCGGCCTACGCGCAGGACGAAGCTGCCGATGAGCAGGCCGAAGAAGAAGAGGAAGAGCAAGTTAGCGTTGGCACCGATGCTTCGGGTCAGACGTCGGGCCAGGGCGGTATCACCGTTACCGGTTCACGTATCGTTCGCGATACCTACAGCTCGATTTCGCCTCTTCAGGTCCTGTCGACTGAGAACCAGCAGGCTGTCGGTGCATTTGACCCGGCGCAGATCCTTCAGCGTTCGGAAAGCGCTGCCGGTCAGCAGATCGACGCGACCTTCCAGGGCTTCGTTCTCGACAACGGCCCGGGTTCGCAGACGCTGAACCTGCGCGGTCTTGGTGCTGACCGTACACTCCTCCTGTTGAACGGCCGTCGTCTTGCACCTGCGGGTGTGGAAGGTGCGCCGGTTAACCCGTCGCTCAACCTGATCCCGTCAACCCTGATCGACCGCTACGACCTGCTCCTCGACGGTGCATCGTCGGTTTACGGTTCGGACGCTGTTGCTGGTGTGGGTAACCTTATCCTTCGTAAGGACTTTGACGGTCTCGAAGTTCAGGCGAACGGCAACATCAACCCAATGGGCGGCGGCGATGACTATGTTGTCAGCGCGGCTTGGGGCTTCAACACGGACCGCGGCTTCTTCGGCATTGGTGCGGAATACGCATTCCGCGACGAAGTGACCCTTGGTGATCGTGACTTCCTTTCGGGTTGTAACACCCACTATGAAGTTGATCAGGACGGCAACATCCGTACGGTTGGCCTGCGCGACAACGCTGTTGTCCGTAACCGTACCCCGGGTGTGACGGTTTCTGAAAGCGAATGTAAGGTGCAGGGCATTTCTGGCCGTGTGTTCATTCCGTTCACCAACCTTGGTTCGGTTTACTTCCCGGCACAGGGCAACATCGCCAACATTCCGGGTCTGAACTTCGGCGAGTCAACCAACGCTTTCGGTGTTGACCTTGACACCAACGGCGACGGCATTCGCGATGTTGACTTCCAGAACGTGAACAACAACGCGGCAAACCTCGATCGGACCTTCATCTCCGAGCAGGAACTGTACAACGTCTTCGCTTACGGTGAGTACACCTTCCCGGGCGATGCCAACATCACGCCGTTCTTCGAGGCAAACTACAGCCGTGCAGAGATCAGCCTGCCGAACACCGGCCTGCCGCAGATCTTCCCGTCTGTGCCTGACCTTAACCAGTTCAACCCTTGTAACTTTGTCACCAGCAACGGCACTGACTGCCCGGCAGCTGACAACGCTCTGCAAGGCGGGTTCTTCAACCCGAACGTTGGCTTCCCGCTTCCTGCTGTTCCGATCGCCACGATCCGCGGTGACCGTAACAACGTCGAAGTGACGCAGGAACAGTATCGCGGCGTGCTTGGTGTACGCGGTGATCTGCCCTTCATTGGTTCGAGCTGGACCTTTGAACTTTCGGGTGTGTACTCACGCTCTGAAGGTAGCTCGACCCGCGATGGTATCCGTGAAGACCGTCTTGCTCTTGCCCTGGGTCTTGACCCGACGGCTGACTATGACGGCGACGGCATTGTCGACAACGATGGCGATGGCATTGCTGATGACTATGACAGCGGCGTCGACGTATTCGGCTTCTTCGGCAACCCGCTCTTCATCGGCGAATGTAATGGTGGCGGTCTCGCTAACCCGGATCTCGCTGCACCAGACCTCAACGCTGGTTCGTGTGTTCCGGTTAACCTGTTCTCGGCCAGCGTTCTTGGCGCAACCGTTGGTGACTTTGAAACCCAGGCTGAGCGCGATTACCTCTTCGGTGTTCGCAGCTTTGACACCAGCTACGAGCAGATCATTCTCTCCGGCTTCATGACCGGTGACCTGTTCGACCTGCCAGCTGGCCCGGTCGGCGCAGTGGTCGGTTTCGAGTATCGTGAAGATACCATCAACTCGAGCCCGAACTTTGCTGCTTCGAACGGCCTGTTCTTCGGCTTTTTCGCTGACAGCGGTGCATCGGGTTCGCGCGATGTTCGCGAGGCATTCGGTGAAATCGATATCCCGTTGATGGCTGGTGAGACGCTCGTCGAAGAGCTGAACATCAACGTTTCTGGTCGTCTGACCGATGACGAGTTCTACGGAACCAATGGCACCTACTCGATCAAGGGTGGCTGGCGTCCGGTTTCGCCGCTGCTGCTCAAGTTCAGCTACGGTACTTCGTTCCGTGCACCGAACCTGCGTGAGCTCTTCCTGCGCAGCCAGTCGGGCTTCCTTACGCTGTTTGACCCGTGTGCAGTTCCGAACGCGGCGTTCAACTCGCTGGCTGGTGGCTACGATCCGTCGCTCGACACTCGTGATCAGTTCGTCCTCGACAACTGTCTGCGTGAAGGTCGTGACCCGACCACGGTTGGTATTGACGATCAGGGCCTGAACGTCTTCCAGTCGCCGAGTGTTGAGATCACCTCGGGCGGCGTTATTGCCAACGGCACGAACCTCGATCCGGAAACCTCGCGTTCGATCACGACTGGTTTCGCGTTCGAAGAGAGCTTCCCGAGCGGCTTCGACTTCTCGTTCAACTTCAACTACTACGACATCAAGTTGAAGGACTCGATCATCGAGCCGAGCGCGCAGTTCATCATCAACGACTGCTTCACTCGTGAAGACGGTACTCGGAGCCAGTTCTGTGACCGTATCACCACCTCGGCTGCAAACCGTGGTCTGGTTTCGGACGTCTTCCAGGGCTTCCTCAACCTCGACCAGGAATCGGTTCGCGGTATCGACCTTAATGCTACCTTCGGTAAGGACGTCACGATCGGCGGCGAAGTCTTCGACCTCGGCCTGAACCTTCGTGCCAACCACCTGATCGAGCGTTCGAACCTCTTCACCAACGATGATGGTTCGATCGAAGAAGCAGACTTCGCTGGTGAATTCGGCTTCCCGAGCTGGACCGGCCGCGCAACCTTCACGGTTGACTATCAGGACTTCCGCTTCACTTGGCAGACCCGTTACATCGGCGATGTTGAGCAGGATCCGGTTGGTATCGACCCGCTGGACGATGCTTTCGGTAACGAAGGCACCGGCTTCTTCGGCGACACCTGCCTTGGTGCTGGTACGCCGAACGTTGCAGGCGACGGCATCATCTGCCGCGACGTTGGCTTCGCTGACGAGTGGTTCGAGCACACCGCATCGCTGCGTTGGGACAATGGCGATTTCCGCGTGATCGTCGGTGTTACCAACATCTTCGACAACGATCCGCCGCTGATCGACACCAACGAAGTGTTCGGCATCTCGAACACGCCGATCGGTAACGGCTACAACCTTGATGGCCGTGAATTCTTCGGTCAGCTGCTGTATCGCTTCTAAGGCGAAGAACGGCGGAAAATAGCCAATAAGAGCGGCCTCTCGGGACTTGCCGGGGGGCCGCTTTTGTTGTTAGAAAAGCATCTTGCACTGGTCGGCCGATTTGGAGGTGAAGCTGGCAAGCGCAAGGGTCCCTTGGAAAACGAATGAGAGAGTTCGCACCATGAAATTTGTCAAAGCACCGCTGATGGCGGCTGTTCTCGGCGTTTCAACCCTCGGTTTAAGCGTCGCTGCCCCCTCCGAAACACAAGCAACTTCGTCGGTTCCGATCGATGTCTGGGCGCTTCGTGATGTTGTTAACGCTGTCGACCTTTCGCCTGACGGCAAGCACCTTCTCGTGCACATCAATCCCAGCCGCGAAGGCGACTATCTGCTCCAGATCTACAAGACCGATGATCTGAGCACGCCCTATCGCACGCTGGCCGCTGATCCGATGGAGATCATCAGCGCGCGCTGGGTGAGCGACAACGTCATCGTCGGCAATGCGTGGGAAATTAAGCGTGAAACCGTGCGCCGTCAGGAAGACGACACGCGCAATTACGCAACCTACTTCTATAATCTTGAAAGCAACAAGTTCAGCCAGGTTGACGGCAACCTTGCGGTTATCAACGAACTGCCTGATGAGCCAGACCGCGTTCTGGTGGCAGCCGCTGACAATTCAGCTGAGCTTGGCGTTGACCCGTTCGCGGCATTCCGTCCGCGCGACTATTTCAAGCTGAACCTGCGGACCGGTTCGCGCAGCCTCGTGATGCGCGGCACTCGCAAGTATTCGAACATCCAGTTCGACAACCAGGGCAATGCGCGTTTTGCGATCGGGCAGGATTCAGACTTCACGGTCAAGACCTATTACCGCAAGCCCGGTGATGGCTCGTGGACTCAGTTCGGCGAGGTCTATGACCAGGACGATCACGAAAATCTGTATCGCTTCCTTTCCGGATTCCAGGGTCTGGCGCATATTTCGCCAGACAACCCGAACCTGGGTTACATGATCGAGGCTCGCAACGGTGCCGACAAGGCATCCTTGTGGGAATTCAACTTCGAAACCGGTGAGTTCGGCCGCGAATTGTTCAAGGCTGAAGATGCTGACGTGATGGGCGTGGGCACTCACTCAATCCCGGGCCGTGACACGATTTCCTTTGCGCAATATCCAGGTGCAAAGTGGGAACGTCACTGGTTCGACGAGGAAGAAAAGGCCCTTTACCAGGCTCTCGAAGCGCAAATTCCGTTTGCGCATCAGATCAGCATTTCGAGCCGTTCGTATGATGGCCGCACCATGGTCGTGACCAACCGGGGCCCCAAGGATCCGGGATCCTTCTGGCTCGTCAAGGACGGACAGCTTGCCAAACTCGGCAGCCGCAATCCGCTGCTCAACCAGTCGGCTCTCGCTGACGTTGAGTACATTCGGTACGAAGCTCGCGATGGCATGATCATCCCTGGCTACGTGACGAAGCCAACCAGCGGGCAGGCGCCTTATCCGTTGATCGTTCTGCCGCATGGCGGCCCGCACGTGACCGAAGTCATCGGCTATGACGAGTGGGGCCAACTGCTCGCATCTGCCGGTTACATGGTGCTTCAGCCGCAATACCGCATGACCGTGGGCTGGGGTAAGAAGCACTTTGACGGCGGCTATGGTGAGCATGGCGGCAAGATGCAGGACGACAAGGACGACGGCGCGCTCTACCTGATTGAGCAGGGCCTGGTTGATCCGGATCGTGTTGCAATGTTCGGTTGGTCCTATGGCGGTTACGCCGCTCTGGTCTCGCTGAGCCGCGAACCGCAAATCTATCAGTGCGCAATCGCTGGTGCGGCTGTGGCTGATCCGGCCAAGACATATCGTCTGGGCGCGGGCCGTGCAGGCCGTATCCCGAAAGCTCTCAACGATTGGGCGGAACGTCGCGGTACGATCGGCATCAACCCGATCAAGGAAGTTGAAAAGGTCAACATCCCGCTTCTGATGGTCCACCCTGAAGATGACAGCCGCGTGCTGTACTACCACTTCGAGGACTACAAGAAGGAGTTTGAGCGTGTCGGCAAGCAGGGCGAATTCGTCACGCTGGAAGATGCGGACCACTTCTATCGTACCTTGATGTACACCCACCAGCAGCAGTTCTACACCAAGATGCTTGATTATCTTGCGAACGATTGCGGTCCGGGTGGCCTCTAAGACTTAGCCCTTGTGGCAACGAAAAGGGCCCGGCCGCTTGGCGGTCGGGCCATTTTTCTTGCGCGCGTAGTGGCTACTTTCGTCGCCGGAAATTCGCGCTTCTTGGCGTTTACTGGATGCGGCGACCCTTGACGCCGGTTTGGCCATTGATCCGTACGAAAAACGTCCCGAGTGCGGCATCCTTGAAGACGACCCTGTCGCCGGCACGGATCTGGCGCAGACGCCGAGGGACATTGTTCATCTCCCACACAGCGCCCTCAGCCGTCGTGAAGCGGACCTGGCTGCGGCCCACATAGCGCACGCTTTCAATCGTGGTTTCGAACAACTCATCCTCGTCTTCGTCATCTCCGCCAAAGATGCCCAGGTCAGGGATGGAGAAACCGAAGAGCGAGCGCCGGGTTTCGCGGACGTCTTCACGGTCGACCACCTGCACATCGCCGGCATCGCTGGCTGTGACGATATTGCCTACCGCACTGTCAAAACAGGCAAGCCGCACAGCGTCATCAGTGATCTGCTGACAGGCCTTGAGGCCTTCAAGATAATCGCCAGATCCGTCTTCGGCCTGATCCTGAGCAAGGGCATGAGTGTTGCCGCCCGCCAACAGAAAGCCTGCCGCAATCAACGCCACAACTCGGCCACCGCGAGCAATCTCCAAAGCGGGTTTAGCCATCCAATTCTCTCCCGAAAAATCGCTTGGCAGGGCAGCAAGCCGCCTTTCCATGCGTGTCAACTCGCCTGATTTACCTAGGAATCGACGTGTAATAAACCCCGCACACCTGCAACTGTAGCGCTAAAGCCACAGCTGTCATCGAACCGACCCAGTGTCGCACAACATAATTGCGATGATGCAGCAGAATGTCATAACCCCGAACCATGCGGGCATGTGCCCGTAGAGAGAATTGCCTGTCGTTTTGTCAGGCATATCCAAGGGGACTAAAATGAACCGCTTTAGCAAGGGTACGCTCCTGGCTGGCACCGTTCTGGCAACTGCCGTAACTGCCACGCCCGTTTTTGCCCAAGACAGCGAAGAAAACTTCATCGTTGTCACCGGCTCGCGCATTCAGCAAGCCAACGTCGAAACCGCCGCACCAGTGGCAGTTGTCGACGCTGAGGAATTCCAGCTCACCGGCGATGTCAACGTTGAGAACGTTGTTAACGCGCTGCCGCAGGTTATTCCGGGCACCACCGGTAACTCAAACAACCCAGGTAACGGTACCTCGTCGCTTGACCTTCGTGGTCTTGGCGAAACCCGTACGCTGGTTCTCGTCAACGGCCGCCGTTGGGTTTCGTTCGACACCTCGCAGGTCGTCGACCTTAACACCATCCCGAACTTCCTGATTGAATCGGTTGAAGTTGTGACCGGTGGTGCTTCGGCCGTTTACGGTTCGGACGCTATGTCGGGCGTTGTGAACTTCAACCTCAAAAAGGTTGAAGGCGTTGAGTTTGGTGGTCAGTACGCCATCACCGAAGAAGGCGACGGCGACCGCTATCAGATCTACGGCGCAATCGGCACCAGCTTCGACGATGGTCGCGGTAACGCAACCGTCTTTGCTGAGTACTCACAGCGTGATCCGATCTTCCAGGGCGACCGTGACTTCTCGTTCTTCGCCATCGGTGGTGAAACCTTCGGTCTCAACCGTCTGCAGTTCGGTTCTTCGACCGTTCCGCAGGGTCGTTTGAACTCGCCGGGCACGACCACGATCGATGCTGCTGGCACGACCGCACCGCTCGCACAGGGCCTCGTGATCGATGATGCTATCTTCGACACCCCTGGTAGCCCGCGTCCGCGCGCAGGCGACACCTACAACTACGCACCGGTTAACTACCTGCAGGTCCCGCAAGAGCGTTACCTGATGGGCGGTTACGCCGATTACGAGTTCACTCCGGGTCACCGTTTCTACACGGAAGTTACCTTCGTGAACAACCGCGTGGCACAGGAACTGGCAGCTACGCCGGTTACCGGTACCTTCAACATCGACATCGCGACCGTGTCGCAGTTCCTCGATGCAGCAACCATCGCTGAACTCAACACTCTCGATGCGAACGAAGCCGCAGCCAACGCACAGCGCGTTGCAAACGGCCTCTCGCCGCTCCCGGCTCCGCAGCTTGGTGTGGTCAGCGCATTTGTCCAGCGTCGTATGCTCGAAGCTGGTCCGCGTAACTCGCTCGACGAGCGTAACGCATTCCGCGTTCTCGCAGGTGCTACCGGTGACATCACCGACACCCTGACTTACGACTTCTACTACAGCTACGCACGTACGCGTAACTCGAACGTCCAGCAGGGTAACATCTCGCGTTCGGCCTTCCAGGCTGGCCTTGACGGCACCGGCGTTGCGATCAACCCGTTTGGCGCTGGTACGCTGACGCCTGCCATGATCTCTGCTCTGCAGATTCAGGCGCAGAACGGCGACATCTCGACCATGGAAATCGCTTCGGGTTCGATCTCGGGCTTCCTTGGCGAGCTGGCTGAAGGCGCAGGCGAAGTTGGTTTCGCTCTTGGTGCTGAATATCGCCGCGTTGGTTCGTCGTTCATTCCTGACACGGCGCTGTCTTCGGGTGACGTTATCGGCTTTAACGCTGGTAGCCCGACCGATGGTTCGTACAACGTGCACGAAATCTTCGGCGAGCTTTACATCCCGATCTTTGACAACGGCACGCAGCGTCTCGAGCTGACCGGTGCAGCCCGTTACTCCGACTACTCGCTTGACGCGGTTGGCGGTGTATGGACCTACGCTGGCGGTCTTGAGTTCCAGGCTGTTCCTGGCGTCAAGTTCCGCGGTCAGTACCAGCAGGCAGTTCGCGCTCCGAACGTGGGCGAGCTGTTCGGTGGTCAGGCTATCGGCTTCCCGGGCGCAACCGACCCATGCGGTGACGCTGCATTCCTCGCAGCAAACCCAGGCGCCGATCAGGTCTGCATCGCAACTGGTGTTCCTGCCGGTAACGTTGGTAACGCGGCTGCCATTCAGCTGAACGCACAGATCCCTGCGCTGTTCGGTGGTAACCCGAACCTCGGTGAAGAAACTTCGGAAAGCTACAGCTTCGGTGTTGTGCTTCAGCCGGACTTCCTCCCGGGTCTGACGATCACGGCTGACTACTTCGACATCACGATCGAAGACGCGATTTCGATCGCTGGTGGTTCGCTCCAGGGTCTTCTGAACCTTTGCTACGGCGAAGTTCAGGACGTGAACTCTTCGGTCTGTCAGCCGTTCACCACGGTGCGTAACGGCGACGGTGCTATCACCGTTGACAATCCGCCGCTGGTTGCTGGTGTGAACGTTGCAGAGCTCGGCACCTCGGGTGTTGACCTTGAAATCAACTACCGCACTTCGGTTCCGTTCTCGCTGTTCACCGGCGATGGCGAATCGGGCCTCGACTTCTCGTTCCTCGGAACCTGGACCGACACCTTCTTCATCCAGCCGGTCGCAGACCTGCCTGCCGTTGAAGAGTGTGCTGGCCTGTTTGGCGGTGCCTGCCCGAACACGGGTGATCCTACCCCGTCTTTCCGTTGGGTTTCGCGCCTGAGCTGGAACGATGGTCCGGTGACCACGTCGCTTCGCTGGCGTCACCTGAGCGGTGTTGACGATGCCGATGACGGCACCGACTTCGCTGCCTTCAACGGTGCAGAGCGTATCCCGTCATACGACCTGTTCGACCTTACCTTTGCGGTTGAGGCTTCGGAAAACCTGACCATCACGGCTGGTATCCGTAACCTGTTCAACAAGCTCCCGGGCGCGCCTGAGTTCGATGCGAATGGCTTCGTAACGAACACCCCAAGCGGCCTTCTGCTTGGTGACAACCAGGAGCAGGCAAACACCTACCCGAGCACCTACGACGTGCTTGGCCGTGACTTCTTCATCTCGGCTGGCTTCAGCTTCTAAGCGAACCAGCTCAGATAAGAGCGACTGAATTGGGGCGGCGAACTTCGGTTCGCCGCCCTTTTTCTATGCGAAATGAATAAGATATGCCGGGCGTGGGCTCCGGCTCAGCGTATCCGGCAGATCAGGAAAGCGTGAGGAAATCGGCCAGGCTGCGGCCCGATGGCTCCGCGATCGTTTCGGTCCTCTCGAGGCGTAGGCCTCCCGCCTCGAAACCGCCGAGCAATGCCGTTCGATCGTCCGCCCGTGCACAGGCGGAGCTGAGCGATTCAATCCTGCCAACTTCATTGGCGGCCTGATCGGTAATCGAACCGATGGTTTGCAGGATTGATGCTGTCCCTTCGTGCTCGCCCATCACACAGGCGCGGCGAATGGCCTCGGGGATTTCCCAGGCCGGGCTCGTCTCGCCAAACTTGGCAGCGCCGAGTTTCGCGACCGCTGCCGCAACTTGTGAAGCGATGGTCGGGCCTGCTCCCGGCGCTTCAAGCGCCTTGGTCACCGCATTGGCGACATCCACTTCGCCGAGCGCCCATTGGATAGCCTGAGTGCGCGTGCGGTTGTGCTCAAGGATCGGCCCGTCGCCACGGTGAACCATCAGCCCAACTTTGCCGCCCGGTGCCAAAATACGCGTGATCTCGCGAGCGACCTTTGCGCTCTCGCCATATTCAAAGCCAAACTGGCTAGCGACCGCATCAAAGCTGTCATCGGCAAAGGGGAGGTCTTCCATCGCTACGCCGCCGCGGGTTTCGGTGCCTTGCGGCGCAGGGGGAAGGGTGGGGGCAAGATCGATGCCGGTAAGGGCAAGGTCCGCGCGTTCTTCGTGCATCCAGCGCAGAACGCGTCCATCGCCCGTTGCAAGATCGAGAATTCGCGCCCCGTCAGATAGTCCCTTGACGAAGTCACGCCATGCGGCCCGCTGCGCCTCTTCAATCGCGGCCCAGCGCTCAGGCAGGCAACCTGCGCCTCCGCCGCTGGAATTGTTGGCCCAGAAATCGCCCCATGCCTTTGCGTCGTCGCTCATCCAGAGGTCCTTAGCTGCCTGATGTCACGACGTCGAACGCCACGGTCATCCTTTCCGCAGAGCCGAACGCGGTGGTGCCGTGATAAAGCGTCGATGGGAACAGCGCGAGGTTCCCCGCTTGCGGTTCGATCGCGCGGATGGGCGGAAGATCAAGCCCAAGATCGGGAGGTGGGCGGCCAACTTCGAGCCAACCCAATTGCTCACTGCCATGCGCCTCTTCAGGAACGATGAGATAGAGCGCGCTTGAGACGATCCCCTGCGGGTGGATGTGCGCGGTGTGATAATCGCCGCCGGTGCCTCCACCGCCTGTCAGCCGAACCGACCATGATCCCGCGAGCTTCCATGGAACGTCACGATGGCGAAGCAGTGGGTGAGCGGCGTCTCGCGCGGCAAGTTCGCCCCGATATTCCTCAAGCGTGGCACGGATGGCGTCGTGCAGTTCAGCAAGAAGCGGTTCGGTGCGGTGAAACAGGATGCCGCGCGTCTGGGTTCCCCCGCGCAGGCTTTGACCCAGTGGCATGGCAGAGCCCGCGTGAAGTGTGCGCAGCTCGGCAACGACATCTTCGACCAGCTTTTCGCGCCCAAAAAGCGGGCGCAGTTGGACAAGACCAGCTTGCTCATGGAGCCAGGCGCCGCGATCATCATTTGCCATGCGCCAGACAATGCCGCGCAGTGCCCATGCCGAAATGCTCCAGGGATCGCCCGCCATCGCGGTATCAAGGAGCGCCTCAGCTTGCTTGGTATCGCCGGCACGAATACGGTGGCGGGCTTCGTGCAGGGCGCGCATGGGGGTGTCGAGCTTCAGCTCGCCAAAGATCGCCTCAGCCCGTTCCCAATCGCCAGCTGATCCCGAGTGCACCGCTTCGAGAAGCGCGAAGTGTGGCTCACCCGGAAAGCGCGAGCGTGCGTCGGCGGCGACTTCGGCTGCCTCAGCCGCGTAATCCAGTCCGGCGAAGGTTTCCGCATGGGTGGCAGGGATGTTGGGATCCTGGGGTGCGCGCTGGGCAGCAGCGCGAAATGGCGATGTGAAATCACTCTCGCCAGCGGCCAGTTTGAGTCCCGCGAGGAAGGACAGCGCGGCGATAAAGCCGGGAGCTTGCGCACATATCTGTTCCGCCACGGCCCGCGCGCCGGTGATATCCCCGGCAACCTCAAGCGCCTGCGCTTTGCCAAGCCAGAGATCGGCATCGCCGGAATTGACGCTGAGCGCCTTGTCAAACCGGGCGAGCGCATCAGCTTCGCCGCGCTCGATCGCGACTCGCGCGCGGCCATGGAGCGCGCGTGGATGGCGCGGTTCGACAGTGATGGCGGCATCATACCAGCGCGCTGCCTCTGCCAGCTCGCCAAGTGTGCGGTGCGAAAGTGCGCGCACGCTGCCATAGCGCGCGACCCGGCACCCCTGTTTTTCATGCTCAGACAGAAGCGCCACGACCTCGTCATGGCGGCCCAGTCGCTGCAAGGCGATGGCGTGGTTGATCGCATAGTCGAGCATCGCAGGCGCCAGGCCTCGCGCCGCTGCGAAATGCGTTTCTGCCGCTTGCGGTTCATTCGCCTTCATCGCGAGGTCACCAGCCGCATCTGCGAGTGCCGCATCAGCCGGATGATCGCGGCGCGCGGCCTCGGCAATCTGACGAGCGCCGGCCAGATCGCGGTTCTGCATCGCCATACGGATGCGGACCATCGCTTCTGCCGGTGTCAGGCTTTGCCCGGGATTGGTCATTGGGTTCGCAGCCATCCCGTGACAGCGATCCTGCCCATTGGGGCGAAGGGCGGCACATAGCTGACGAGGTGCGATTGCGGGACTTTGAACAGGTTGAGCGCGTTGAAACGCGGGCGGAACCCTTCGATGATATCGCCGTCATCGTCGAGGAACATGAGATAGCCGCCCCAGTCGGGATGCCAGTCTGGCGGAGCGAAGTTGAGCACGTAAGCAACCTCCCATCCTTCAGCGACATGGCTGTCGATATGCCTGCCGAGATAATGGTTGGGAGCAAACAGAGTTGCTTGTCCGTCGGCCTTGATCAAGCCGTCGATCCCGGTGATCTCGCGCGCCAGATCGAGAAAATCGGGCGCGTTGATGTGTTCGAGCAGGATCTGATGCACGCCGCCTGGGTCCCAACCTTCCTGAATAGCGGTGAGGAT
>CAZJZO010000103.1:0-13768 GCA_964550495.1 uncultured Porphyrobacter sp.
TCGTGAACCGCAGTCTTTGGGAAACCCGCGAAAAATCGGGGGCATAGCTACGATTTCGCCGCAATTCCTCATTTGTTAAAATCTTAACCAAGCGCATGAACCGGGTGCGAAAACCGGGACTGTAGAGACAGCTCACTGGCACGGCATGTTCGTGCCGCAGGGGGTTGAGTGAGTTCATGTTAAAGCGTTTCGCATTTGGTACAGCTGGTATCGCTATCGCTGCATCACTTATGGGGACTGCCCACGCGCAGGAAGCAGAAGAAGTGTTCGGCCCGTCGATCGACGACGAAGCTGAAGTCGCTGTTGCAAGCAATCAGGAAGAGGACGAAACGACCTCGGACGACGCGATCGAGGACGTGATCGAGATCCGCACGGTCGCGGAAGACGTCAATGCCTTCCCGATGGAACTCATTGCGCTCGATGCAGAATTTGCCGCCCTTACCGGCCCAATTGCAATCGCTCAGGGCCCTGTCGAGCAGGCGCTGACTGTTTCGGCTCTGGACAATGGGATTGCCCCGATCAGCAGCGGGATCGTGACTCCGCAGAGCGTCGATCCGTTCTACGGCAACATCAATCCGTTCTACGGCAATATCAATCCCTTCTACGGTGACATCGACGCGTTCTGGGGCAACATCAATCCGTTCTACGGCGACATCGACGCGTTCTGGGGGCACATCAATCCATTCTACGGCCATATCAATCCGTTTTACGGCGATATTGATGCATTCTGGGGTGATATCGACGCATTCTATGGCAATATTGGAGCTTTCGATGCCAAGCATCTGGAAACGCTTGGTAACTTCTGGAAGAGTGCTGGAGCCCAGATCTCAGCGACCGAAAACAGCTGGGCCACCTTGAGGTTTGAAAAAGAAGATGGTCAGTATGAAGTCGACGAAGACGATTACGGCAAGGCCAAGACCATCCTCAGCAACCTTTCGGGGCTCGTCACGAGCGCCGAACAGCAGTTCGGCGAGGCATACAAGTCGAAGACCGGCCATTCGATCCGCACCGGCCTGATCGACCAAATCCTGAAGAAGCACGGAATCGAGCTTGGCAATCCTGACTCGCTGGCTGGCAAGTCGGCCGCTGATCGCGCCGCCTTCTATCTCGATTTCCAGGACAGCCTGAACCAGTATTCCGGCGTCGACCAGGTCGATCACTGGATGGCCGCGGTCAACTGGACCCCGTCGGTCACGCAGATTCAGGGTTGGGGCTACGAATCCCTGATCGGCATCATCGATTCAGACTTTGGAGGCGATGCCGACCTGACCGACAACCTCGTCTATTCCGGCGGCACTTCGGAGAAACTCGGTGGTCACGGCGCTGGCGTCGCCAGCCTCATATTCGGAGCGCATGACGGCGAAGGCGTGATGGGAATCGCCCCCTCGGCGAAAGTTCGCGCTTACAACCCGTTCGGCACCAACGGGACGGCAAGCTGGAGCGATATCGGCGACGCAATCGTCGCGCTGAAGACCAACCAGACCTCGCTGACCGACATGCTGCTGACAGGTGCGAGCCCAACCAACGCCAGCGTCATCAATCTCTCGCTTGGCGAAAAGGGCTGGGTCTTCGCGCCGGGCCTGGCGAAGACGCTGTATCGCAGCGATGTCGACGATCACTATCACGATACCGTGTTCGTGTTTGCCGCAGGCAACGATGGCATCACGCAGACGACGGACATCGAGTTCAACGACGCGGACGAGACGGCCATGATCTTTGTTGGCTCGATCAACCCGCTGGGTGAGATTTCTTCGTTCTCCAACCGTCCCGGCAATGCGTGTCTGACCGATTTCGGCAAATGCAAGACCAACAATCGACTGATGGACCGCTTCATCGTGGCTCCGGGCGAGTTGCTGCTGGTGTCGGACGGTTACGGCGGTGTCACGCGCCGGTCGGGCACATCCTTTGCCGCTCCGCTCGTCTCGGGCGCCGTCACTCTGCTCCACGCACGCTGGCCGTGGCTCACAAAATATCCGATGGAGACAACCGAGATCATCTTCCGTTCGGCCCGCGATCTGGGCGCGCCTGGGGTGGACGAGGTCTATGGTCATGGCCTGCTTGATGTGACCGCATCGCAGTCGCCGCTGGACTTCAACAGTCTCAGCTTCACGATGTACCAGCGCAACGGATTGTACTGGTCCAGCAAGAGCATCGCCGCGACCGAATTGCTCGGTGCTGGTGTCCCCTCGTGGTGGGAAACCGACGACGTATTCTTCTCGATGTTCGAGAGGGTCGGAAACACGAAGCGCGACTTCGTCGTCCCGATGTCGGCCTACACCTATGGCAAGAGCACCAACGCCCTGGGTCGAGGCTTCGAACGCCTGCAAGATTTTGTCAGCAGCCGTTTCGCCACCTGGATCAACAGCGGCGGCTCGGACTCGAACGGCGACGGACTGCCTGGCTTCACCGAAGTCAGCACCAACGGTTCGAAACTGCCGGGCGAATGGTCGCTGCGATACGACGCGATCATGCCCAACCTCACGCAGGACGGGTCATGGAACCCGACGCATGGCGCTGCGACGCTGACCAACCCGAAAGGCAATATTTCCTTCACGCTGGGTCACGGTCAGGGGTCGATGGCCCTCTCCGGCTACCGCTTCGGTGTGATGAGCGATCACGATCCGTTCACTGGCGGCGTCAATCCTGTGCTCGGCTTTGCCTCGGGTGAAGTGTTCGCTGCTGCAGCTTATGAAGTGGCTCCGGGCACCACTGTCCGCGTCGGCTACAGCGAAAACCGCGAAGAATGGGATGAGGTCGCCGGCACTGCAGAACTGCTTCTGATCCGCCGCCAGCTCGGCGATCGTCCGGCCAGTGCCGTGACGCTCGATCTCGAACAGCGAGTGAGCGACCGGGTGTGGGTCGGCGTGCAATACACCAAGCTGCGCGAAGTCAACGCGCTGCTCGGCTCGCAGACGTCGTCTACTGCGCTGCTGGGCAATGGTTCGCGCACCGAAGCGATGACGATTTCGGCAAGCGTCGATATTGGCCACGGCATCACCTTCGATCTGTCGGCTACTGGCGGACGGAGCGAGACGGCCAATGACCAGCTGTTCGCCAATGCTGGCAAGATCTGGAGCACAGCCGGCCAGGTCACGGCGACCAAGCGCGGGCTGTTCTCCGGCAACGACACGCTCAGGGTCTCGGTGGCGCAGCCATTGCAGATCGAACAGGGCGAGCTGGAGTTCCGCAGCGAGCAGGTGGTCGACCGCCTGACCGGTGAAACCGGCGTGGTCAGCCAGACATTCGGCATCGAAACGCGCCGTCGCATCACCGGTGAAGCGGTCTATGCGATGCCGGTATCCGGCTCCTCGGAATTCGGTCTGTTCGGGCGCTATGTGAGCGCCGGTGAGATCGGCGAAGAGGAAAGCTACGTCGTCGGCAGCAACTTCACGCTGCGGTTTTGAGCTCGAAAGGGAAAGGAGGGGTACGAGATATGTTGAAGAATAAGAAACTTTCCCTCGGAATTCTGGCTTCGGCGCTTGCGCTTGGCATGGCAATGCCGGCCCATGCCCGCACAGACGTGCAGCCGGACCGCTACGAAACGACGATTGCGAAGGCAAAGTCCCTGATGATGGCGGATTCAGGTACGGCGCTAACTCTCGCCCGCGAGGCTCGCACGCTCGTCACGGACACCAGCAGCGCGGCAGAGAAGAACCGCCTTACCGCACAGTGGCTCGAAGGCGAGGCGTTGATGCGCCTCAACCGCGCCGATGAAGCCGCAAGCACGATCGAATCTGCCCTGGCGATAGCGTCGCAATCGTTCCAGGAAGACAAGATCCACGCCGATCTGTTGCGTTCGGCAGCGTCGCTCCGAGCGCGAGAGGGCAAGTTCAAGGAAGCGTTGACCTTTTTCCGCATGGCCAATGATCGCTACGAAAGTCTCGGCGATGCACGCAGCCAGGCGATCGTGCTGCAGAATATCGGCTCACTCTATGCGCACGCTCGCGATTATGAGCGGGTCTTGCAATATTACCGCATGGCCTCGGAGGTCTACATGGACACCGGGCCGCTCAAGCTGTCGGCTCACAACAATATCGGCAATGCGCTCAAAGGTTTGGGGCGATATGAAGAAGCCGAGCGGGAATTCGGTGAAGCGCTGAACGTAGCCAAGTCGATGAAGAGTCCGATGCTAGAAGCGCGCATCCTGACCAACACCGCCTCGACCCAGTCACTGCGCGGATCGCTCGACGACGCGGAAAGCACCGCTCAGGAAGCGCTGCGTATCGCGCAGGAACATGCTCCAACCTGGAAGCCTTTCATCTTCGGGGTTCTGGCCCAGATCGAGTTTGATCGCGGCGACCTGAACAAGGCTGAGGATTTCGTCGGGCGCACGTTCGAAGGGCAAAAGCTCGATGCAACCAACGCTCTGTTCCGCGACTTCCACGAGACCGCCTCGACCGTATTCTCACGCAAGGGAGACGAGCAACTGGCGAAGCTCCATTCGGCGGCGGTCAAACGCCTTGACGATCAGGCGACCGGCTTAGGTATCTAACAACCGCCAGCTTGAATTCGCCCCATTCGGTCGTTGTGCCTCGGTCGACGCCGAAAGGTTCGGTCGCGCGTCAGGCCAGCTTCGGCATCAATGGCGTCCAAACAGCTTTTCGACGTCTTCCATGCTCAGCTTTACCCAGGTCGGGCGACCGTGATTGCACTGGCCCGAGCGCGGGGTCGCTTCCATCTCACGCAGCAAAGCGTTCATCTCGGCGACGCTCAGCACTCGCCCTGCCCTGACCGATCCGTGGCACGCCATCGTCGCGAGCACATATTCCAGCCGCTCTGCCAGCAGCAGCGATCCGCTGTCATCCTGAGGGCCGTGCTTGGCAATATCGTCGGCGAGATCCTGCAGTAACTGTTCCGAATTGGCCTTTGTCAGCGCATGCGGCAGCGCCCGCACCAGCATCGCGCCGGGCCCGAAGCGTTCCACATTCAGACCGTAGCGCGCCAGACCATCGGCCGCTTCTTCAAGCCGGTCGCAGTCAGCTTCGTCCATTTCGACCACATCGGGGACCAGCAATGCCTGGGAGCGCGCCACGGCCTCCCCTGCCCCGGACGCCCGCAGGCGTTCGAGCACGAGCCGTTCATGCGCGGCATGTTGGTCGACCAGCACCAGACCGTCTTTGCTCTCGGCAACGATATAGGTGTTGGCGACCTGACCGCGTGCGATCCCGAGCGGGTAGTCCTGTTCCTCTTCCGCAATTGGAACAGCTTCTTCAGCCCGGCCCGTGGGTAATGCCTGATCCTGCGCCGCCCAGTCCCGCCGAGGCTCGCTGACCGCCGGCTTGGGTGCCGACCAGTCACGCCCTTCGAATATTGAACGGAGTGCGGGCTGGGGCTCCGGCGCAACCGGTTCAGCCTGCCATCTCTCCATCGCCGCCCGATCCGGGCCTTGCGCACTGCGCCGATCGCCAGTCGCCAGTGCCTGTCGCAATCCCGAGACGATGAAGCCGCGTACGCCGCTCGCATCGCGGAAGCGCACTTCGGTCTTGGCCGGATGGACATTGACATCGACGTCCTGCGGCGGAATCTCGAGGAATAGCGCGAGCACTGCGTAGCGATCGCGAGCGAGCATATCGGAATAGGCTCCGCGCACCGCGCCTACCAGCAATCGGTCCTTCACCGGGCGACCGTTGACGAACAGGTATTGGTGATCGGCAACGCCGCGATTGTAGGTTGGCAGGCTGGCAAGTCCCGTAAGCCGCATCGTACCGTGCGCAGTTTCGCGCTCAAGGTCGATCGAAACCGAGTTATCCTTGAGCTCACGCGCAATGATCCGTGATACGCGTGTGGGCAGATCCTCATCCGACTGGGTCGATAGCGCGGAACGGCTCTTTCCGTCCGATCCATTGCTCATCGTGAAAGCGATATCCGGGCGCGCCATGGCCAGACGGCGGACGATGTCGAGGCATGCAATATACTCGCTGCGTGGCGTACGCAGGAATTTCCGCCTTGCGGGAACCTTGGCGAACAATTGTTCGACCCGCACACGAGTGCCCGGCGGCAAGGCAGCCGGTTCGTCCGCCAGCATTTCGCCGTGATCGACCACCCGGCGCCAGCCCTCCTCGCTCTCGCGGACCCGGCTCTCGAGCGACAAGCGCGCTACGCTGGCAATCGATGGCAGCGCTTCGCCGCGAAATCCGAGTGTAGTGACCAGCTCGATCGCATCGTCTGGAAGCTTCGAGGTCGCGTGCCGCTCCAGCGCCAGCGCCATCTCATCGGGCGCCATCCCGCACCCATCGTCAGTCACTTCGAGCCGGGTGAGACCGCCATCGGCCAGCGCGACATCGATTCGCCGTGCGCCCGCATCAACGGCATTCTCGACCAGTTCCTTGAGCGCTGCGGCGGGCCGTTCAACCACTTCGCCAGCGGCAATTCTGTTGACCAGATCGGACGGGAGGCGGCGAATTTCGGGCATTGATCGCAGGCTAGCGCTCAAACGCCGCAAATTCGAGGCTTCCCGGGCATAATTTCGCCCTTCGTCAACAAAATTTTTGGCCTTTTCGACAGGGATTCGCTAGGCGCGGTTTCACTCCCCAATTTTCGCGTCGGTTGGCTTGCAGGGGGTCTGCGAGCACCGGCCCGGCATTCACGGAACAACGATATAATGAGCTTTCTTGCCAACCTGTTCAAATTCGGTTCCCAGAACATGGCGATCGACCTTGGGACAGCAAATACCCTGGTCTATGTTCAGGACCAGGGCATCATCCTCAACGAACCGTCAGTCGTCGCGATCGAGACCATCAACGGGATCAAGCGCGTGAAAGCGGTCGGCGACGATGCGAAGATGATGATGGGCAAGACGCCTGACACGATCGAAGCGATCCGCCCGCTGCGCGACGGAGTGATTGCGGACATCGAAATCGCCGAAGAGATGATCAAGCACTTCATTCGCAAGGTGCATGGAAAGCGCAATCTATTCCGCTACCCCGAGATCGTGATCTGCGTGCCGTCGGGTTCTACCTCAGTCGAGAAACGCGCGATCCGCGATGCGGCTTCGAATGCCGGGGCCAGCGAAGTGCATTTGATCCTCGAACCGATGGCTGCAGCGATCGGCGCCGATATGCCGGTGACCGAGCCCGTCGGCTCGATGGTCGTCGACATCGGCGGCGGCACGACCGAAGTTGCCGTTCTCTCGCTGCGCGGGCTTGCCTACACCACCAGCGTCCGCACCGGCGGCGACAAGATGGACGAAGCGATCGTTTCCTACGTTCGCCGACATCACAACCTGCTGATCGGCGATTCCACCGCTGAGCGGATCAAGAAGGATTATGGCGTGGCCATGGTCCCCGAAGACGGCGTGGGAGAAGTGATCACGCTGAAGGGCCGTGACCTCGTCAACGGCGTCCCGAAGGAGATTTCGATCAATCAGGCGCATGTTGCGGAAGCACTGAACGAACCGATTGGCGCGATCGTCGAAGGGGTACGGATTGCGCTCGAGAACACCGCTCCCGAGCTGGCGGCCGACATCGTCGATCAGGGCATCGTCCTTACCGGCGGCGGCGCCTTGATCCGCCGGCTCGACGAGCATCTTCGCGAAGAAACCGGCCTGCCCGTGTCGATCGCCGAGGATCCGCTCACTTGCGTGGCTGTCGGAACTGGCAGGGCCATGGAAGATCCGATCTATCGCGGCGTGCTGATGACCGCCTGACGAACAGCTGGCGGAGAGCAAACAGAAGGAAAAAACCAGCCATGGCGCCGCCATCCTCGCGTCATTCGAGCTACTCCAAGAAGGCCCAGTACTCGGTCTTCACGGGGTATCTTTTGGCTGGCCTTGGCGCATTGCTCGGCGCCGGACTGCTGGTGCTTTCGCTATGGCAACCTTCCTCCTTCGCTCCGCTGCGAGGTGCGGCAAACGACGCCGTAGCACCGGCCGGTGAAGGCACCGCGGTGGTGCGCGAGCAATCGCAGGGCCTGTTCGAATCCATCTCCGGGTATCTCAGCGCGGGGAGCCAGAACGCCGCGCTGCGCGAAGAAGTCGAACTGGCGCGGATCAGGCTGGAGGAAGTCAAAGCCGTCGAGCAGGAGAACGAGCGCCTGAAAGCACTGCTCAATCTCGCAAACGGTCAGCAACAACCCGTCGCCGTCGCGCGACTGGTCGGGTCGAGCGCTTCGAGCAGTCGCCGATTTGCCGCAGTGGGTGCCGGACGCATCGACGGCATCGAAGTGGGAATGCCGGTTCATTCGGCGCGCGGCGTCGTAGGACGCATCCTCGAAGTGGCGCGTGGATCTTCGCGGGTGCTGCTGCTTACCGACAGCGAAAGCGTTCTGCCCGTGCGCCGAGCCAGCGATGAAACGGTCGCCTTTGCCGAAGGACGCGGCGACGGTTTGTTGAGCATTCGGCTGATCAACCTCGGAACCAACCCGCTTGAAATCGGTGACCTGTTCGTAACCAGCGGCGCTGGCGGGTATTACCGGCCTGGAATGGCGGTGGCGATTGTCAGCGAGATCACCTCCGATGGCGCGGTCGCGAAGTTGATTGCCGAACCTTCTGCCACCGACTTCGTTTCGATCGAACCGATTTACGAGCCCGGCGCGGTGCGCGCCGCCGAAACGCCGATCGAAGAGCCGCTGGGCGAGTGATGGAGCGGCTCAACCCCTCCGCACGCGCAGACCGCTATGGCAGCCGGATCAACCGCGTTCAGTCGCCGTGGCGCGCAAGGTTGGTTCCCTATGCCACCATCATGCTCGGATCGCTCGTGCCGGTGCTGTTTCTGGCGGACGTGATGCCGGTCGTGCCACCGATCGCCTTCCTGTTCCTGATCGGTTGGCAGATCATGCGCCCAGGTTTGCTGCCTCTATGGGTCGGCGTCCCGCTTGGCTTGTTCGACGACCTATTCAGTGGCCAGCCAGTGGGCAGCGCGATCATGCTATGGTCGATCACCATGATCGCGCTTGAGTTGATCGAGACCCGCTTTCCGTGGCGCGGGTTCTGGCAGGACTGGTTCACCGCCAGTCTAGCGATAATCCTGTACATATTGTCGGCTATGGCGATTTCCGGCGCTTCGATCACCCCTCACCAATTGCTCGCGTCTGTCCCCCAGATCGCGCTTTCGGTTCTGCTCTACCCGCTGTTTGCGCGGCTCGTGGCGCGACTCGATCGGTTCCGCCTGTCCCGGTCACGGAGGATTGGGTGAAGAGGTGGTTCGGCCGCAAATCCGGCAGCAAGCGCGCTGGTCCGATCATCAGCGCATCGACACTCAAGCATACATTTGACCGGCGTAGCGTCGCGATAGGTGCAATCCAGGGCGGAATAGGCGTCTTGCTCGCCGCGCGGATGGGGTATCTCGCGATTGCCGAGAACGAGAAGTACCGGCTCGAATCCGAAAGCAACCGCGTCAACCTGTCGCTTATTCCGCCGCGCCGGGGCTGGATCCTCGATCGCAACGACGCGCCCTTGGCGTCCAACCGCGCCGATTTTCGCGTCGATGTCATTCCCGGACGGCTCAACGATGCCGATTCCACGATCGACCAGATCGGCGCGCTGCTTGCTCTCAACCCGGCGCGTATCGCCGATCTCAAGACCAAGATTGCCGCCTCCAGCGGATATCAGCCGGTCGAAGTGGCCAGCGGTCTCGACTACGATCAATTCGCAGCGCTCAGCGTTCGACTTCCTGACATGCAGGGAGTGATCCCGCAGCGCGGCTTTTCACGCTACTACCCGACCGCGTCGAGCGTCGGCCATCTGGTCGGATATGTCGGCCCTGCCAACGCCGAAGAATACGACGAGGAGGAACGCAACCCGCTGCTCGTCACACCGGGATACAAGATCGGCAAGGACGGGCTGGAAAAGCAGTTCGAACAGGAACTGCGTGGCGTACCGGGAGCCCGGCGGGTTGAAGTCACCGCCTCGGGCCGGATTGTCCGCGATCTCGAGACCCGTGAGGATATCCAGGGTGATCCCGTCCGCCTGACGATCGACGGGCCGCTTCAGGATTTCGCCGCGCGGCGGATCGGCCTCGAAAGCGGATCGGTCGTGGTGATGGACTGCCGGACCGGCGATATTCTGTGCATGGCATCGATGCCGAGCTTCGACCCCAACAGCTTTTCCGACGGTATCGGCAGCGTCGAATATGCGATGCTGCGGGAAGATGCTCGCGTGCCGCTGCGCAACAAGGTGCTCAAGGGCCTGTACCCACCCGGTTCGACGGTGAAGCCGATGCATTGCATGGCGTTCCTGAAGGCCGGGATTGCGCCTGACGAAACGATCGTGTGCGGTGGCGGACGCCGGATCGGCAATCGCTTTTTCAACTGCCACAGCAATCACGGCGTGGTCGATATGAACAAGGCGATCGCGCAAAGCTGCGACAGCTATTTCTATCATTTCGCGCAGAGAGTCGGTTTCGACGTCGTGGCCGACACTGCCAAGCAGTTGGGAATGGGGCAGGAATTCGAACTGCCGGTCTTGAGCCAGTTCTACGGCACCGTCCCCACCCCCGACTGGAAGGTCAGCAAGTTCGGCCGCGATTGGGAGCCTTTCGACACGGTCAACGCTTCGATCGGCCAAGGCTATTATCTGGCAAGTCCGCTGCAATTGGCGGTGACCAGCGCGCGTATCGCCACTGGCAGGATCGTGCAGCCGCGGTTGATCCGTGATGAAACGGTCATAAGGCCTCCCGGCTATGATTTCAGCGCGGAAGAGTTCGCCTATATTCGCCAGGCCATGAGCGATGTGGTCAACGGTGCCGGTACGGCCGGTCGCGCGCGGCTTCCGATCCCCGATGTGAAACTGGCCGGAAAGACCGGGACCGCCCAGGTCGTCTCGCTTAGCGTATCCGACGGTCGAACCGGGCCGTGGAAATTCCGCGACCATGGGCTGTTCACGTTCTTCGCCCCGGTCGAGAATCCGCGCTATGCCGGAGCGGTGGTGATCGAACATGGCGGCGGTTCCGGCTCCGCCTATCCGATCGCGCGCGACGTCATGACCTTCATGTTCGATCCCGCCAAGGGTCTGGAAGCCCTCAATGCGCTGGAGAAACAATGGGGCGGCACCGCGCAGCAGCGGCTTGATGCACGTTACGCTGCCTACGCGGCGGAACGCGGTGAGACCGTGATCGCCCCGCCCCGGCGCGATGAGGACATATTCGACCGCGTGGAGGCCGAAGCCCGCGTTGCGGCCGAACAGTCGCAGGATATCGCGGACGAATTCGTGGTGCCCCGAGCAGACCAGAATGCCGTCGGCTCGCCACCGCCCGATGCAGCGCTGCCAGGCACCGAACCGGGAGTTGGCGAATGAGCAGCGTGATCCCCGCTCCGATTTCGCGCCAACCTTGGGGTATGCTGATCCCGCTGTTCCTGCTCGTCGCGTTTGGGGGCGCAGTTCTGTATTCCGCCGCGGGCGGTTCGATGCAGCCCTATGCATCCAACCATCTCATCCGCTTCTGCGCGGCTCTCGTGATTGCCAGTGTGATCGCCTGCTTCCCGCGCGATTTCGTCCGATTCATGACCTACCCAGCCTATGTCATCGTGCTGGTGATGCTGGTCGGAGTGGAAGTCGCCGGGGCGCTGCGGGGCGGCAGCCAACGCTGGCTCGATCTCGGCTTTATGGAGCTGCAGCCGTCCGAACTGATGAAGCCCGTTATCGTAGTGACACTGGCGCAGTTCTATTCGACACTCCCTGTCGGCCTGATCACAAGTTGGCGCGCGCTCGTGATCCCGGCGGTGCTTGTAGGCATGCCCGTCTCGTTGGTGTTGATCCAGCCCGACCTCGGCACGTCGCTCGCCATTGCGTTCGGCGGCGCCGTTGTCATGCTGTTGGCAGGCCTGCCGCTACGGTGGTTTGTCATGGGCGGCACGGCAGCCGTTCTGATCACCCCGCTGGCGTTCTTTTTCGGATTGCAGGATTATCAGCAGCGCCGGGTGATGACGATGTTCGATCCCGAGGCCGATCCGCTCGGCGCGGGCTATCACATCACCCAGTCGAAGATCGCGATCGGATCCGGAGGACTGTTCGGCAAGGGCTTCAACAACGGGTCACAAAGCCACCTGCAATATCTCCCCGAGCCGCAGACCGACTTTGTCTTTGCCACCATGGCCGAGGAATGGGGCTTTGTCGGCGGCATGTTCGTGATTGTCGTGTTCGGGATCATCCTGCGCTGGGGCCTCAATGTTGCACGGGCCTCGCGAGACCGGTTCTCCAGCCTGCTCGCCGGGGGCATGGTGGCCACGATCTTCTTCTACATTGCGGTCAACCTGCTGATGGTGATGGGAATGGCTCCGGTGGTGGGCATCCCCCTCCCCTTCATGAGCCACGGGGGATCATCGATGCTGACCAACATGATCTGCATTGGCGCGTTGTTGATGGTCAATCGCTGGAATCGCAATGCCCCGCGCGGGGGGCTGGCGAGCTAGAGCCTAGGCCTTCACCAGTCCGAGCTTGAGCGCTTTCACCGTCGCGCCGACCCGGTCCGACGTCTCAAGCTTGGCATAGATCCGTTTGGTGTAGGTCTTCACCGTATCGGGGGACAGATCGAGGATGGTTGCGATCGCCGCCAGCGACTTTCCCTGCGCGACCCAATGCATCACTTCGCCTTCGCGCTCTGACAACTCGGGGCGTTCCCGCGTCTTTTCGAGCAGCATGCACACCCGCTGATGTGCGGCCTGCGGAACCGAGCGCACCAGGCCCAGCGCCGCCGGCTCGATCTCGCTTACCGGCTTGCCGAAATCGAACGAGGAATAGGCGTTGCGACCGCGCGGCCCGAACAGCGGAATGCCGAAGCCGTTTATCAAGCCGTGTTCGCGCATCGCGGAGAAGTAGGTGAGGTTTTCCTCGGTGTTGGGCGCCGCGTGCATCGCATCGAGCCAGGTCAACATCGCGCCATGCGCCATGGTCCGCTCGGGAATGGGATCCTTGCCGCGAAATTCAGCTTTCTCGTAGAGCTCCAGCCACTCGGGATCGAAACCCTCGGCGATCACCATAGTGCGCGGCGAATTGGGCGCGTCGAACAGCGGTGTGAAATGATAGCTGTAGCGCAAGGCACCCTGTTCGCGGCAGACATCGGCAGCGTATCGGAGGACGTCACCGATATCGTCGAGCGCTTCGATCCGACCGAAATGCCGCTGCATAATGTTAAATCGTGTAACACAGGTCACCCAAGTGGGCGACTTTCCGTTTGCGTAAACTAATGCGACAAATGCAGCAGTCGCTCGAACGAGCGCTCGCGTCCGGGTCGTACCCGTTGGGACCAAACCCCCCGGGATAGTTGGACGCGCAAGTCCTGACGGCATTTGACCTCCCAAGAGTCGATATGTCGTCAGGCAACGGATTTCTAATCGGAGGCTGAAGTGGCTCGCTTTAATGCGTTGAAATCGTGTGTGGACAGGATACGGGCACTGCGCAAACCGCAGGCCGAAGCCACCGTCGTTTCCCCCGACCATCGCATGATCATTGCCAACGCGATCCATCACCGCGAACGCGATGGCAAGGCCACCACGTTGCGGGATCTGCACAAAATCTCCGAGCTATCCCAATCCGACGCGCTCAAGGCAGTCTCCGTCCTGGAGCGAGCCGGCATGGTGGAAGTGTCGGACAACACCCATGACGCGTTCGAATCTGCAGTCTCGCTTTCGCCGAAAACGCGCGAAGAGATGGAGACAAATTTGCGCCGCAATGCAGCATGACCTCTTGCCATCCGCAAAAGGAACGCTAAATGCAGCGCCTCGCTCGAATCGGAGCCTGTCCCAGACGCCCGTTTCGAAGCAGTCCGACACCACGATCGGAATGGACGCATAGCTCAGTTGGTAGAGCAGCTGACTCTTAATCAGCGGGTCCTAG
>CAZJZO010000104.1:0-13455 GCA_964550495.1 uncultured Porphyrobacter sp.
AGTCTAGTTTGCACAAAGTCGCAATCAATAACACAAGGATTGCTCCAAAGTCCTGACTGGCTATCTGCCGCTCCATCGTCACCCAAAACGAAGGAGCAAACATGCCTCGCATCAATCCCATTACTCCGGAAGCAGCCGACCCCAAAGCTGCGGAGCTTCTCGGAAACGTCAAAGCAAGCCTCGGAATGGTGCCCAATATCTTTGGCACCATGGCGAACTCAGCTGCTGTACTTGAAGGCTATCTTGGCCTTTCAGGTGCGCTCGGTTCGTCCAGTCTTTCGGCGCAAGTGAACGAACAGATCGCCCTTGCTGTCGCCGGTGCAAACAGTTGCGACTATTGCGCGTCGGCGCACACCGCGCTCGGCAATATGGCCGGTGTTTCCGCCGATGAGATGAGCCTCAACCTGCGCGGTTCTTCGTCCGATCCACGCACCCAACTGGCCCTAGATTTCGCTCGCGAGATTGTCCGGGAGAGAGGCCATGTCAGAGACGAGACCCTCATCGCACTGCGCGAACATGGCTTCGCCGACCAACAGATCCTCGAGATCTTCGGTCAAGTGATGGCCAACATCTTCACCAATTACTTCAACCACTTGACTGAAACCGAGATCGATTTCCCAGTGGTGCAAGCCCAGGCTGCCTGAGCCTCCCCGTCACTTCAGGCAAATCCCCAAGAAAGGAAAGACCAATGATCAAGCAAATCTCTATTGCCGCCGCAGTTGCCCTGACTGCCCTGTCGTCCAGCGTCGCTCTCGGCGCGGATGAATACAACGTTTCCTCCGGCCTGACCGCAGCCAGCGCTCCGCTTGCTTTGCACGGCGTAGACACGGTTGCCTTCATCAACACCGGCAACCGCATCCAGGGTGCGGCCAAATATACGGCCGTTCACGATGGCGTGGCGTACTACTTCTCCACCCAGGAAAATCTCGACACGTTCAGCGCCTCGCCGGAACGCTACATCCCGCAAAATGGTGGCTTCTGCACCTTCGGTGTCTCCGTCGGCAAGAAGTTCGATGGTGATCCCCGCTGGGCGGACGTTCGCGACGGCAAGCTCTATGTGTTCCTGAGCGAGGCAATCTTCCAAGCCTATTTGAAGGATCCGGAAGGAACCATCGCCAAGGCCGAAACCAACTGGAAGCAGATCCGCACCACTGCGGCGCGCGACCTTTGATTGCGTCATTCGGGTCGCACCCGAGGGTGCGACCTGGATCGCTCCGCTTTCAGGAGGCTCAAATGAGTATCTTTGATCACTTGAGCGTAGGCGTGCCGTCGATCGGCGAGGCAAGCAGATTCTACGATGGCCTGCTGTCTCTACTGGAGATCGAGAGGATCGCGAGCGCGCCGGGATTTGCCGCCTACGGCAAAGGCACAATTCAGTTCCTCGTGATGCGCCCGGAGAACGGCGAGGAATTCTCTCCAGGCAATGGAGTGCACATCTGCTTTGCAGCCCCGGACATCCGGGCAGTCGGAGCGTTTCATAGATACGCCTTGCAACATGGTGGCGAGTGCGCGGGCGCTCCCGGCCCGCGGACCTCCTACCCCAGTCTCGAAACCTACACCTGCTTCGTGCGTGACCCGTTCGGGAACAAGCTCGAGGCGATTCACAACGGCTTCTCATCCTAAGGAGGATAGACCATTGGAAACAGCTTACACCTATCTCGCTCTGAGCGGTCTTCTGACCGTCTTGCTTTGGACTCCCTATATCGTCGGACGCATGTTCGTCTGGGGAATTCCAACCTTCCTCACCAACTATCCGGAAGGCTTTCCGAAAACCGAGCCTGAGACGCCACTCTGGATGGACCGCGCCAAACGCGCGCACCTCAACATGGTCGAAACCATGCCGGCGTTCATCGCAGTGGTTGTCGCTGCAGGTCTGATCGGCGATGCATCGATCGCGGAGACGGTTGGAACCTGGGCCATGATCTTCTTCTATGCCCGGATAGCCCATGCGGCCGTGTACATTCTCGCAATTCCCGGCCTGCGCACGCCTGTCTATCTGCTGTCGTGGGCGTCAATCCTGATGATCGGAGCACAAACGATCTTGTAACCGGATCCGGCTTGTTAAGATGAGGGTCCATTTCGCATCCGGTCGGCTGAATTGCCGCTCGGATGCTTTTTGGGCGGGCGGGGAGTCTGCGTGTTGGCAGGGTGGATGAGCCGCAACTGGGTGACTACCCAAGTCGACTAAGATCAAGCGGTGCAGGTAGCACCGCAATCGATCTCCCTGCGCAATGCCCTGTTGTGCCCGCACGGGCGGAAGAAAGCGAAGCGGAAGAAGGAGGGGTGAGAGGCGCAAACAGAGCACTAGAAAGGTCTGTAGAAATCGATTTTCACTTATCGGAATGCAGCCTCAAACCACTGCCAACCTCTGGAAATCAATTCTCGACTACGATTATCGGGTCAGGCGAGGAAACTGCCAAAAATGTGTCTTTGTTTCCGTTCCTCGTACCTGCTGCACCCGGTCCAGCCCCCTCAAGAAGATGCAGCTCGATCGCATCCCCTCGAATAACGTATTGATAGTCGCACTTTCTGCTGCTCAAGCCCTTTAGCTCAATTAGTTTTTGCCGTGCGTCAGCCAAAGTGGCTACTTCAGTCACATTGACCATATCGCTGCTAGTTTGGGTCTGACATTCGTCAGGGTCGGCATCGGTAAAACCCTGGACGCCGTCGTTGCCCGCATTATCGCATCCAACAAGCGCAAACGCGGACAAACAAATCACGAGACGCAACGTCCATCGCTCAGACAAGTTACCGAAGTTGATCATAAACGTTCCTCCGAATGAGGCCAAATTTTCCAAAGCTAATAAATAGAAACTGCATGCTCCATAATATAATCACCAACTATTTAGAGCAATAGTTGCAGCTTTCTTATTTCTTTGAAAATATGAGTAATATAGATCCTTGGCAATCACTTCAATTATACAATTTTCTTTCGTTTGACACGATTCAACTGCGCCGATTCGCTCCGGAACCCCCATCGCCTTTTCTAATAGCTGAATTTTGGATGGCAAATTTCCATTGTCAGTATTATTTATCTTATTCGTCAATAGTGATTTGAACTCTTCGTAGTCTCTGTTTATTGCATCTGCGATCACCTGATCACTCTCTGACAAACCGGCAAACGCCCTCAAATTATTGTCGGCTGTTGCCCTTGCCTCCAGCACCTTTAGGCAACTATCAGTAACCCGATCATCTCTAGCGGGAGTTAGTATGTAAGTTGATTCGTAGATTTTGTCTTTGTCTCTGGATTGATCGATTTGAAAGTTCGACTTTCTTTCGCTGCTGTCCAAGTACGCGAGACAGAACATCAGCGCCTCATCCACCGAAGGCATGGCCGCAATCGCTTTTACCGCTTCCGCTACCGAAGCTATATGTGTTCTGGGGAGTTCGCCTGCGGTTTCGTCATTGAAGTCAAACAGTGCAGACCCCATCGCGGTCGACGAGGCGGCTCCCGCTTTGCCCGCTGCCGTCAACGCAAGACTGAGCTGACTGTTGTGACGATCCGCCTGGTCTTTCGCATCCTTATAATTTCGATGAGCGACATCACACTCGTCCCACTTATTGATCGCTTCCTGATTGGTTATTGTCGGGTTTTCGCCTTCCGAATATTTGGGATCAGGTTTGGTTTGTCCATTTCTGCAGATCTTTCGATCCTCGTCTATCGCAACCAGCAGATCCAAATTCTCTTTGGCAACCTTATCGCTGTTTTCTGCGCGTTCGGCCAATTTCTGCGACAGAGCGATTGCTTCTTTGTTGTTTTCAACCGCTGCTTGAGTCGCGGCAGCCGAAATTGCGGTCGATTGCGTCCGCGCGGCGCCGGTGAGTTGTTCAACCGCAAGAATGCGCAACATCATGTTCTGGTCTCGTGCGGCCTGGACGATGAACTGTTGCTTTGAGAGCGCGCCCGAGAGCCAACGTTCACACGTCCGGTACATCGACTCACGAATGGCATTCACTGTTTGTGTCTTGCCAATCGTTGCGGCCGATTCTGAAATCGAAACACTGCCGCTACCCTGTGAATTGGATTGGCCACCGCTGGGCCCGCCGCCGTTGATGCTCACATCTCCTGCGGCGCTAGTTGCGACAGCGGCAAACACATCAGGAGCGGCTTCAGCGCAGATCCGCCATTGCCCCTCTCTTTCGGGATCTGGGAACAGGAATGTGTGACGCTGTTTGGCATCGACGGTGATGACTTCACCTCCGCCAGGCAATCCATTCTTCCAGTAGATGTTATTGAGAGATCCGCATGCCCCAAGAGCAAACGACATGGCCAGCAATAAAGCCAAATTGAAGCGCACAGACTAGGCCCCCAACGATACTGAACAATCATTCAATTATCATTATGCGACCTCAGTTAGCTAAATTCACTAAGCAAGTATTGTCAATCGCTAAAACGACTAAATGAGCGAGAGAGACAATTCTCAATTCGCACTCTAATCCTCGCTTGGTTCTATCAATCGCGAAGAATTCAGCTAGCCATTCAATTCGAAGCGTCACCTGATCTCGAACAGTGTGTCGTTTGGCAGGGTGGAGGTCTCATGAGACTCCATGTTCACTCTGAATTGCAACATTCTCGATTTTCCTACCCTCTCGCCCACCGCTAAAGCGGAGCAATGGCAACCCCGTTCCGCCTCACGCGCGCCACCCCACCAATCGCCTCACCCGATCAAAGATCCGCTCGTCAATCGACCCAATCCAACCCCCCGGACCGTGCAACAGGCGGTCCATGTCTGCCTTACTTGCGGCGATGTGTCCTCTCCGCCGCACCGCACAAAAAGTCGCATCCTGGCTGTAACCGCCCGCGCGACCCTCGCGAACTCTCCCATGAACCGTCGGCAGTCTTGCCGCTCGCACCCATTGGAGTACCGCACACATGTTTCGTCTTTTCGCCCTTATCGCCGTCCTCGGCGCGCTTGTTGTCGGGGGGATGCAACTGTCCGCCCAGGCCAGCACCGCTGGCTGGCAGACCTATGACGAGGCAGAGTTCGTCATGGCGCAGGGCAAAGGCAAGACCATCGTCGTCGATGTCTACGCCGATTGGTGCCCGACCTGCCGCGCGCAGGCGCCGATCCTCGAACAGCTGCGCAAAGAGCGGCAGGACGGCAACACCCTGTTCGTGAAGGTCGATTTCGACAAGGAGAAGGCCTTCCTGCGCGACCACCGGATCCCGCGCCAGTCGACGGTGCTGGTGTTCAAGGGCGAGAAGGAAGTCGTCCGCTCGATCGCGCAGACCAACCGGGCGAAGCTGCGCGGCGCGGTGCTGAGCGGGCTCTGAGAGCACTCGTGGTTCGATCAGGCTGATCCTCGATGCTCGGCAGTTTCGCTCTCTCCTTCGTCGCCGGACTGGTGACGATCCTCAACCCGTGCGTGCTGCCGCTGGTGCCGATCCTGGTCGCCTCGGCGCTCGGCAAGAGCCGCGTCGGTCCGCTGGCGCTGGCAGGCGGGCTGGTGACGAGCTTCACGATGTTCGGCTTCACCGTGATCGCGTTCGGATACTCGCTCGGCATCAACGAGCAGTTGGTGCGGATGCAGGCTGGCGGGTTGCTGGCGGTGGCAGGCGTGGTGCTGCTGGTGCCGCAAGCACAAGCGGCTTTGTCTGCCGCTGCGGCTCCGCTTGCCAATGCCGGCAATCGGCGGCTCGAGAAGCTCAGTGGAGATGGATGGCACGGCCAATATGCGGTCGGGCTGCTGCTCGGTCTGGTCTGGGCGCCGTGCGTCGGTCCGACGCTGGGCGTCGCGATCGCCGCTGCCAGCCAGGGCGAGAGCCTGCTGAGCAGTTTCGTGATCTTCCTGGTGTTCGGGCTTGGCGTTGCCGCATCGATCCTCGCCTTCGCCTATGGCTCGCGCAAGGCTTTGGGCGAGCGGCGGGCAGTCCTTCAGAGCCTCGCCAAATACGGCAAGCCGCTGTTCGGAGCCGCGCTGCTGCTGGTCGGACTGATGGTGGTGACGGGGTTCGACAAGGTGGTGGAGATCGCGCTGCTCGACACGCTTCCCCCGAGTCTGATCGAATTCACGACACGCTTCTGATCTGCGCACGCCCATCCGGGCGCGCGATGTCCTCGCTCATGCGACCAAAAGGTCGCATCGCTGCGGGCGGCCTTGCAGGTGTGCTTCGCACGTCTGCGTCTTCGACTTCGACTCCGCCCTTGCGGGCCTTCGGCCCGTTGGTCCCAACCACCCTTCCCTACATTCCTCCAATCCGCCACTATCCCGGTCGGGATCGCTATCGGGACCGAGTCGTCCCGCATCATTGGAGGGAATGACATGAGCGAAGGACCGCGCGTCACCGGTTTGGGCGGCGTATTCTATGTGGCCGCAGACCCCGAAGCGACCCGTGCCTGGTACCGCGAGAAGCTGGGCGTCGACGGTACCTATGGCCCGCAATTTGCCTGGGCCGATGATCCCAAGACCAATCCCTACTCGCTGGTCAGCCATTTTTCCGACGATCAGTACATCAAGCCCGGCAAAGGCGGCTTCATGATCAATCTTCGCGTGGTCGATCTCGATGGCTTGTGCGAACAGCTCAAGGCCAAGGACGTCGAAGTGCTCGACACCGCCGACGAAGGCTATGGCAAGTTCGCCTGGATCCTCGATCCCAACGGCGTGAAGATCGAATTGTGGGAGCAGGTGGCCGACGAGCTGCCTTGATCCGGCACCCGCTCATCGCGGGCGGCGTTTCATCATGGTAAAGCGGTGTTAACGGTATTCCTTGCCGGTCCATAAACCAACTTTGC
Organism: uncultured Porphyrobacter sp.; assembly: GCA_964550495.1. Taxonomy (GTDB): domain Bacteria; phylum Pseudomonadota; class Alphaproteobacteria; order Sphingomonadales; family Sphingomonadaceae; genus Erythrobacter. The sequence goes on from CAZJZO010000104.1 coordinate 6,735, forward strand.
GCAATAACCCTTAGGCATGAAACGCCTTCATTTCCTATCCAAAGCGGCCCTTTTGGCAGGTGCGTTCGCGCTTGCCGGCTGCGGTGGGATCATCCCCACCGGCAAGGCTCCGAGCGTAGGACCGGCGAGCACCGCCAGCGCTTCGGCAAGCGGCTCGCGAGCGCCCTTGCCGCCGATTTCCCGGGTCGCCTCTACCCCGCGCCAGATTTCGACCCGCGCCGGCGACATGAGCTGCATCGCCGAACTCAATGCTGCCGGAGCCCGGTTCGATCCGCTACCCGATACCTATGCTGCACCCGGCTGCAACAAGCTGGGCACAGTCCAACTTTCGGCGCTGGCGGGCGATGACGGATCATTCGGCATCAGCAATGTCGGCCCCCTCAAATGCAGCACTGCCAACACCTTCAGCGCGTGGGTGCGGTTTGGTGTCGATCGGGCGGCGCGCCAGATCCTTGGCAGTCCGCTCCGCCGGGTCGAGACAATGGGCAGTTACGCCTGCCGCAATGTTGCCGGGACGCAGAGGCGCTCAGCCCATGCGCGCGCCGAAGCGGTCGATGTGTCGGCTTTCGTTCTCGAAGACGGTCGGCGGATCGTGCTCGAAACCGACTGGAATGGCGGGACGGCTGCAGAGCGCGAATTCCTGCGAGTGGTGCACAAGAGCGCCTGCAAACGCTTCGGCACCGTCCTCGGCCCGGACTACAACGCCGCGCACAAGGATCACTTCCATCTCGAGGGGATCGGCGCGACGTTCTGTCGGTGACACCAGCGCGCAGCAGGGGAAGCCCGAAGAAGAAGCGGCCCCATCAACCCAATGCAGAGACGCATGGGACGGGGCCGAAAGGCTCATCAAGCGCGACCAGCACAAGCCGACCGCCCGGACAGACCGCTCAAGCGCGGATCTTGTGTTCCTGTTGTCCGTCGTCGAGTCCGGATTCGAGCTTCAGGCGCACCGCCTCTGCGGCGTGTCGCGCGCCCAGCTTGTTCATCATGTTGGCGCGATGGATCTCTACGGTCCGCGGACTGATATCGAGCTCGCGAGCGATCACCTTGTTGCTGCTGCCTTGCGCCAGCCAGTCGAGAACTTCGCGCTCGCGATTGGAGAGGCTGGCAATACGGTCGCGCGCTTCGATCATCCGGCGCCGCGCCTGGCCGAAATCTTCCGCTTCCTTGGCGATCCTCGCCAGGCACCTTCCGAACCGTTCCGGATCGAGCGGCAGCGAAAGGTAGTCGAGTGCGCCTGCCTTGATCGCTTCGACGATGCGCGTTGGGCGGGGCTGTGCATCGACTGCAATCAGGGGAAGCCAGATGCCAAGCCGGCTCAATCGTTCGAGGATCGTGGCGACGCCGCCATCCTCGACAGTATCGCGCGCGACAATGATGCCTTCGCGGGGCGGATGAACGGACAATTCCGAGAGGTCGCCATAGACTTCCGAATGGTGGCCAAGTGTGAACCCGACCCTGGCCAGTTCAGCGCGGTGACGACTTGAAGCGTCGATGAAGTGGAGTGTGGCTTTGCGTGACATGCTTAACGGGGTGAGCCATTAGCCAAAGAAATTCACGCCTGACCTCGCCCGATACGGAGCAATGAACTGTTAACGCCAAAAGAACATATTGAAAAACATTGACTATCAACGCTCCAAATCGAACCATAATTCGGACCGATTTGTCTCTAATAGTGAAGAAGCCATGCTCGACTGGCCTCTAAATGGGATCACTTCGTCTCAAGACTATAGTCCGGCAACGAGTGAAAAGCACTGCGCAGCGCATCTCCCCAGCCCGACGAAATCGCTTCGAAATAGGGGTCGTCATGCGTAACCCGATGTTGATGGTGAGGTTCGAATTCGTCTTTCTTGATGATCAGCAGGTCGAGCGGCAGACCGACCGACAGGTTCGCTTTCAGGGTTGAATCGAACGACACCATCAGCAGCTTGGTCGCGTCTTCGAAGCTCATCGCCCGCTCATATCCGCGAATGAGGATCGGCCGGCCGTATTTGGTTTCTCCGATCTGGAAGAACGGTGTGTCGGAGCTGGCTTCGATGAAGTTGCCTTCGGGATAGATCATGAACAGCCGCGGTTCCATGCCCTTGATCTGGCCGGCTACAATGATCGAAGCGGTGAAGCGCCCCTTGCCGCGATCGCCATTGGCGCTTTGCGCTTCGTCGATCGTCTTGCGCAACAGGCGCCCAATTTCGGTCGCGACGTTGAACATGGTCGGCCCTTTGAGAAGGGCGTTCTCTCGCTGGTCGGGTTCTTTGGTGCGTTCTTCGAGCTGGCTGACCACCGCCTGAGTGGTGGCAAGATTGCCGGCCGTCATGACAGCAATCATTCGTTCGCCGGGAACGCTCCAGTGGAACATCTTGCGAAACACCGAGATATTGTCGACGCCCGAATTGGTGCGGGTATCGCTCATCAGCACCAGCCCTTTGTCGAGCACCATGCCAACGCAGTATGTCATGTGGGTTCTCCGTGAAATCGGCGGCGGCGCTAGCGCAATCGCATGGCCCGGGAAAGCCTATTGCTCCTGATGCTGCTCCACCGCAACGCCAACCGTCAGCCTCTGCTCGCTGGTTCCATAGCTGATCCCGGTGACCGGTGCGGCGTCGGTGTAGTCGCGTCCGGTTGCGACGCGGACATAGCGAGGATCGGGGCTGATCCCGTTGGAGATGTCGAACCCGACCCAACCCAGCCCATCGATATGGGCCTCGGCCCAGGCATGCGCAGCCTCCTGCTCGATGCGGTCATTGAGCATCAGATAGCCGCTCACATAGCGCGCCGGGATACCGGCTGCTCGAGCCGCTCCGATAAAGATATGCGCATGATCCTGACACACGCCGCTGCCGTGCACGACCGCTTCTTCAGCGCTGGTGCCCGCTTCGGTGGTCCCGGTCTGATAGGCGACCGCTTCGAGGATCCTGCCAGACAGAGCATGAAGGAAATCGAGCTTGGTGCCTTCTTCGGGGCCGGGAATTTCGCGCATCAATGCGCGCATCTTCGGCCCGGGTCGCGTCAGCTTGGTCTGCCCCAGAAAACTCCAGAGCGGCATATGGCCGGAATGCCGCCCGATCACACCGGCGTGATCCTGCGTTTCGACGGTGCCGCTACAGGTCACCGTGACTTCGGTTGCGCCGGGTTCGATCGCGATCAGCGTGACGGTGTTGAAGTTCTGGTCGTCATATTCGAGCTCGGACCGCGCGTTGTCATAGCTCATGTTCCAGTCGATGATTGTCTGGCCCTGCGTTTCCTTGGGTGTCAGCCGCAAGCGTTGCAACGCATGAACCACAGGTTCTGAGAAGGCGTAATGCGTGGTGTGGCGGATCGACAATCGCATCGTCACTGCCCCCTAAGCGAGAAACCGGTAATCATCGCCAATTGCATCGGCGATTGCGGCGTTTCGGGCCATGAAATCGACCAGGAATTCGTGCAGTCCCTGTTCGAAGATCTCATCGACGGAAAGGTCGCTGATCTGGATGTCCGCCTCGCGCATCAGCTCGTTGCAGCGCCCTTCCGCCCCGTGCATCCTCGCCAGCGCGGTGAGGCTGTTGCGCAGCGCATTGCGACAGAATGCAAGACTGCGCGGAAAACGATCGTCGAGCACCAGGAAATCGACGATGCCACGCGCATCCATCTGGCCGGCATTGAGCCAGCTATACACCCGTGCACCGGCAACCGAGCGCAAGACCTGTTCCCACTGCCCGCTATCCATGCTCGAACCGACATAGGAGAGCGAAGGAAGCAGCAGGTAGTATTTCAGGTCGAGGATACGCGCGGTGCTCTCGGCGCGTTCGACAAACGTCCCCGCGCGGGCGAAGTGGAATGCCTCATTGCGCAGCATCGATCCTTCGAACGCGCCATGCACCTGCGTCCCGGCGCGCCGGATCGTTGCCAGCACGTCGCCGACGGAGACCTGGCCGACCGGACGCGCCAGCTTCTTGTCGAGCTGCATCCAGCTTTCGTTGACCGCTTCCCAAACTTCGCTGGAGATGTTGGTCCGCGCCAGTCGCGCGTTTTGCCGTACCGCGCCGAACATCTCGCGGACATTGCCGGGATTGGACTTGTCGCGCAGGATGAAGTTCCAGACCTGGTTGCCTTCATATCCCTCGTTTTCGGCCTCGTAAGTGTCGGTGTGGCCCGACGTCGCGATGACCGACCGCCATTCCTCCTCGGCCGTCACAACATCGCGGGTCAGCGCCATGCGCAGTCCCGCTTCAAGCAGGCGCGCAGTGTTCTCGGCCCGCTCGAGATAGCGGAACATCCAGAACAATCCGTTGGCGGTCCGGCCTAGCATGGTGGTTTCTCGGGCATCAGTCCTTGAGCACCCAGGTGTCCTTGGTCCCGCCGCCTTGGCTCGAATTGACCACCAGCGATCCCTTCTTGAGCGCGACCCGCGTCAGGCCGCCGGGTGTGATGTCGATCCCGTCGGGCGAGACGAGCACGAACGGGCGAAGATCGACATGGCGCGGCGCCAATCCCTTCCTGGTGTAGACCGGGCAGGTCGACAGCGACAGCGTGGGCTGGGCGATGTAATTTTCGGGATTGGCCTCCAGTTTCGCACGAAACGCCTTGATCTCGCGTTTGGAAGCGGTCGGGCCGATCAGCATGCCGTAGCCGCCAGAGCCGTGGACTTCCTTGACGACCACCTCTTCGAGATTGTCGAGCACATAAGCGAGGCTGTCCGCATCGGCGCAGCGCCAGGTCTGGACATTGGGCAGCAGCGGTTTCTCGCCGGTGTAGAACTCGACGATCTCGGGCATGAAGCTGTAGATCGCCTTGTCGTCCGATACACCCGTGCCCGGAGCGTTGGCGATCGTGATCCCGCCAGCACGATAGACGTCCATTATGCCCGGCACGCCGAGCACACTGTCGGGATGGAACGTGAGAGGGTCGAGGTAATCGTCACCAACCCGGCGATAAAGCACATCGATCGGCTTGTATCCGCGCGTGGTGCGCATCTGCACGCGGCCATCGACCACCCGCAAATCGCCGCCTTCGACCAGCTCGGCGCCCATCTGGTCGGCGAGAAAGGCGTGTTCGAAATAGGCCGAGTTGTAGATCCCCGGCGTCAGAACCGCGACGGTCGGCTTGCCGTCGGTTGCAGGCGGAGCGCATGCGGCCAGCGACCGCGCCAGCCTGCGCGGATAGTTGGACACCGTTTCGACCGGAATCGTGCTGAACAGGTCGGGGAACATTGCCATCATCGTCTCGCGGTTCTCCAGCATGTAGGAGACACCGGAGGGCGTTCGGGCGTTGTCCTCCAGCACGAAGAATTCATCCGGGCCGGTGCGGACCAGATCGATCCCGACGATATGCGTGTAGATCCCGCCCGGCGGGGTAAAGCCCACCATATGCGGCAACCATGCCTCGTTCTGGCGGAACAGCCGCTCGGGCACGCGCCCGGCGCGGATGATCTCTTGCCGGTGGTAAAGGTCGTACAGGAAGGAATTGAGCGCACTGACGCGCTGTTCGATCCCGCGTGTGAGCTTGCGCCACTCGCGCGCCGTGATGATGCGCGGGACCATGTCGAACGGAATCAGCCGTTCTTCAGCCTCGTCCTCGCCATAGACGTTGAAGGTGATCCCGGTGCGGCGAAAGCTGTCATCCGCTTCGACATTCTTGCGCCGCAGCCAGTCCGGCGCCTGCCCGTCGTACCAGTCGCAGTAGTCGGCGTAGGCCGAACGCGTTGCGCCATCCGCACCGAACATCTCGTCGAAAATTTCGGACTGTCCCGGTTCTTCGCCGACCATTTATCCCCGCAGGTGAGATGGATACCGGGAGAGCACTTTAGTCGCGCAATTTCAAAAGGGAAGGATCAGTCGCGTTCCAGTTCGGCAAGGACCGCATGGATGGCTTCGGGAGCATATGTGAAGCCGATATGCGTGCAGCGCAGTGCCACCGCGCGATCGCGTTCGCCCGGCAGGCCGGCGGCAGAGCGTGGGGCGATCACGCTGTCGTTGGGGCTCCACAAGGCAACGGTTTCGACCGGCGGCTTGGCCGAAATGTCTGATTCGACAGGTGGCGCGTCGACCGGATGTCCCGTCACGAACTGGTAAACCCGCCAGGCGTTGTTGGCGCGCGGGCTCCCCGAGAAGGGTGAACCCATGGTTATGACCTTGGCCACGGCATGCGGATGGCGGTGGGCAAGCTCGCGCGCAAACAGCCCGCCGAGGCTCCACCCGAGCAGAACGACCTCTTCCCCGTCGCGTTCGTGCAGGTCGAGCAGACGCTCCTCAAGCTGGGCGAACTTCTCGGGCGTGGGGCCCCAATTGCGGCCATCAAGTCCCCACCGTTTGGCTCGGTGCCCGGCGCGCTCGAATTGCTGCGCCATGTATCGCATCTTTTGCGACCGCGCCGCAAAACCCGGAAGGATCATTACCGTGCGCGGATTCTCGCTTCGAGCGATATGCAGGTTGCGGACCATCCGACGGGCCGGTTCGGCCAGGATGTCAAGTTCGGCCAGCAGTCGCAGCGCGTGCGGCTTGCCGTGCTCTTCATCGGCACGGTCTTCGCGCGCCAAGGCAAACCGGCGCGCAAATTCCCCGTCGCTCCAGTCGATCGACGGCAAATCCAACAAAGACGCACGCGATGCCATGCTTCAGTCAATCCACTCCGGACGGGTTTCACAAAAACGAAACAGTACAATCAAACTGTAACGTTATCTGAAAGCCGTGAATGGATGATGAAGCAAAAGGTTTCGCGGTCTGTCGGAATTCGGTCGCGTTTTCAG
>CAZJZO010000105.1:0-13172 GCA_964550495.1 uncultured Porphyrobacter sp.
CTGCCGAATAGGATGCCATCTGTTTCAGTGTAGAATTCGGAATATCGCTGACGGTCACTGGCGGGCGAAGGGCAGTCTTGAAATCGCCGATAGTCAGGCGCTGTTCTTCCACCAGCAGGCGATCGACCGTGCCGGACACGACAATTCCATTGATCGTTGCAGCCAGCGGCACTTCGGCCAATGCCGAGGGCGAAAAGATATCCTGAAAATCCGAGTGATCGATCACGGAAAGGGCCTGAGCCAGCATCTCCGCACGCGACTCTGGTGGGAGGTCGCGGGCCTGTCGGTCGAGCCACGCCGCACCCTTGGCTTCTCGGGTTTCCCGATCAATATCAGGCAACCGTTCCAGCAATCGGTGGATGAGAACACCTCGCCGAGCCGCGTTCTTTGCAAGTTCGGCCGGCAGCGGAGGGTCGGAGCCGAGCTCTTCGCCAGCGGCACTAGGTGCCAGCGGGCGCGGCGGCCGAGGTTCAGGACCAATTGCCGCCGTGGCCCAGGTCGGCAAATCGGTTGCCTCCAAATCAACGCTCGCGGTTTCGGCGGAATCGTCAAGCAGCGCGCGATAGCCCCACTCGCGGCGCGAACCCCACAAGCGATCGTCGATTGCATCATCTTCAAAGATTGGATCGAGCCGGGAATACCAACTGTCCGCGTGCGGCCCGTTGGCCAGGTCTCTCTTCCCGAGAGAACCACCAACAAACAGCGCTTCCTCGGCGCGGGTCATGGCGACATATAGCAGCCGCCAATGTTCCTGCATGGCAGAAACGCGCGCGACTTCGTCAGCTTTTGCAACCCGGCCGACTTTCTCCTGCTTGGACAAGGGCGGCAGCGGTACCGAACGTTCGGATTCATGTCCCAACGGAGATTCCGCCAGCTCCAGCGATCCGGCCTCCCCGGGTCGGCCGGTCGCGTCGGCAAGAATAACGATCGGCGCTTGCAATCCCTTGGAGCCATGGACGGTCATCACGCGCACCTGGCCGCTGGCGTCGTCTGCGTCGCGCTTCAGTTCCCCGTCTCCCGCATCGAACCACTCGATGAACCCGGTCAAGCTGGGCGTATGCGCACTCTCGTAGGCAAAGGCGGTATTGATCAGTTCGTCGATCGGATCGTTTGCTTCGCGACCCAACCGCGCGATCAGTTTCTCGCGTCCGCGCCATGGCCCGATCAACAGCCATGACAGCAGGGCCTGAGGCGTCTCAAAATCTGCCCGCGCGAGCAGCAGCTTGAGCCGGTCGCACGTTTCGATCACGAAGGCAGCTTGATGGCTCCGCAGGTGGTCCCACAAGCGAATATTGCGGCCGCGTGGGACATATTCGAGCAGGTCGTCCTGGCTCCACCCGATCAATGGCGATCCCAGAAGGTTGGCGAGCGAAAGGTCGTCGAGTGGTTGCGAGGCAAATCGCAGCGCAGCGATCAGATCCTTCACTGCCAGAGGCGCACCCAAACGCAACCGGTCGACGCCTGCGACCGGCACACCCCTGGCATGCAATTGTGCGACGATCTGAGCGGCAAGCTGGCCGCGTTTGCGCACCAGCACCATGATGTCGCCAGCGGCCGCCTTCCTCGAATTGCCGCCCTTCGCCAGAACGAATGGCTCGTCTCCCCGTACCCAGCCATGGACCTGTCGGGCGATCCGATCGGCCAGCATCGTCTCGTGAGGCGGCAACCAATCCTTGGTATCGGAAGTGTCGTCCACCTCATCTTCGACTGGCGCTGTGACCGGATCCCAGATCGTCACCAGCCCGGGGCGCTCGGCACCGACATGCGCTTCCGGCTGGTTCTCTAGACCGAATGCTTCGTGGCCCAGCTCTGCCAAGGTCCGGTTGACGAATTCGAGAACCGTTCCGGCAGTCCGGAATGACTGGCCAAGATCGAGCGAACGCCAGTTCGGGACCGGCCGGCGGTCGCGAAGCCCCTCCATGTTCGTTCGTGCCTCATCGATACGCCGCGAAATCTTGGCGTGCGCCCGGGCGAAGTTTTCAGGACTGGTGCCCTGAAATCCGAAGATCGCCTGTTTGTAGTCGCCGACAGTAAAGATGGTGCGCAACTTGTCTCCCGCGGCGCTCTCGCCGCTGAAGAAGTCGTCGATCAGCGCCTCGACAATATCCCATTGCTCCTTGTTGGTGTCTTGTGCCTCATCGATGAGGATATGATCGAAGCGGCGATCGAGCTTGTAGCGAATCCAGTCGGACGTAAGCCGGCCATTCAACAGCTCGGCGGCTTTCCGGATCAAGTCATCGAAGTCGAGCAACCCCTCACGACGCTTGACGTCATCCCAACGGACATAGAATGCGCGCCCCATCTCCAGAGCCGGAGTGAGAAATTCGGCTAGCTCAAGCAGTGCCTCCCGCTCCCGAAAGAGCGCCAGCGCCTCGGCGATTTCTTGCTGCCATTGGGGAATGCGCGGCTCCGCCTTGGTCGGCACCGCCATCGTCCGGGGCGTTCCTTTCCTGGTCAGTATGGTGTCGTAGAATTCCGAAACGAGTTCCGAACGGCGACCCGGGTCGAGTGCCAGCCACCTCGGTATGAAGTCGGCCGCGGCTTTTCCTCCCTTGGTGTTCCATTCGCGCATATGGGGCAGCATCGCAGCCAGATGCTGATCCGGGAAAATGTCGGGGTGCAACACGGCTGCAGCCCACTCGGCGTCGGCGTCCGCCGGTATTTCGAGGAGTGAATGCACGCGGCTGCGCATCGGCGCCTGCCAGCTGCCCGGCCCTTCCCACATTTCCGCGCTACCGGCGCAGCGCATCAGCCATTGACGCAAGGCGTCTGGATCTTTGCGGATGGTGATCATGCCGACCGCGTCGAGGATCTGCCGATCTCCGGTCCGCTCCGCTTCGCTGAGCAGATCGGACAGCACTTCGCGGGCCAGCAATTCGCGTTCGCGATCCTCCATCGGCCGCGCACCTGGAGGCAAGTCAGCTTCGGTTGGAAAGTTGGCGAGCAGCCATTGCGAGAAGGCATGGATGGTGTCGATCCGCAGCCCGCCGCCGGGGCAATCCAACACACTCGCAAACAAAGTCCGCGCTCGAGCCTGCGTTTCGGGATCGATGTCTGACCCAAGATGATCGAGCTCCTCGGCAAGCAATTCGGGCTTCAGCCGAACCCATCTCGCCAAGACCGCATTGATGCGATTGGCCATTTCTGCTGCGCCAGCCTTGGTGAATGTCAGGCACAAGATCTGGGACGGACTGACGTCCAGACGCAGCAGCAGGCGGAGCACCCTCGCAGAAAGGACTTGGGTCTTGCCCGTCCCGGCCGACGCCGAAAGCCAGACATTGTCGCGCGGCTGTACCGCTCCGCGCTGGTTTCCGGCCAGCGGAAAGACCTTTCCGTCGCTGCCGCTCACGATGCGTCCCGTCCCGCTTCGCCGACAGTCGACTGCGTAATCCACTCCTCAAGCCGCATCAACTGATCGAAATCGGTGAAGCCGGGATAATCCGGGTTTTCCTTGGCGGTGAACGGATCATCGCCCTTGATAAAGCGCGCGATCGCTTCGCGCAGTTTCATTTCGTGCCTTGGCAGGAACTCCTCCGGCGCGAGACCGGATTTCTTGCCCTCCACCCGCATCGGCACGTCGATGAAGCCGAATTGGCTGTCTTTCCTTGAGCGGGCGAGAGACCAGTATTCGAACCTGCTCACCGATCCCGAAATACTCTCTTGCTCCGTTTCGAACCCGCCTTTTTCGGCGATCAGTCCCAACAGCCCCAGCTGCAGTGCAAAACCGGCGGCCACTTCATTGGGTGTTGGCGGTTTTCCGGTCTTATAGTCGACGATTGCAAGCGATCCTTCATTCAGCCGATCGATCCTGTCCGCGACGCCATGGACCTTCACCCCATCCACGTTCATCGCTCCGCGAATCTCCGTGGCGGCCACCCTTCGCCCGTCTGCTTCACCGGTCTCGACCCAGCTTTCGAACCTTTCCAGCGCCGCAAGGAGCCGGGGCCGCCAAAGCCCCCAAAACAGGGGATGCACCTCAGCCTCTCGCAACCGCGCTTCGGCAAAGGGTACAATCGCGACATCGGGGCTGGACGAACGCGCCGAATGCCACTTGTCGAGAATGTCATGAACCAGCGTGCCGCGAAGCGCAGGATCGCTGAACGGATCGGCCGCAAGCGGTTGAAGCACTCGCAGGCCGAGCACTTCTTGCGCGTAAAACTGATACGGATCGCCTAGCAAACGATCGAGCGCCGTCACCTTTATGTCAACCTGACGCTGCTCGCTCGAAGGACGTGGTCTTGGCCTTGGATAAGGCGGCGCAGGTTGAGGGGCACGGTCGATATGAGGCAGGATCGCAGGGATACGCTCCTCGCGATGATCCCCGGTCAATTCCCCCAGAAGCGCTTCGACCCGAAGCAGGAAGCGTGACGGAAGGGTCGGCCCGTCCGCATCGCGTCGAGCCCTGCTCAGTACCACCTCGGGAGCACCCATCGCCCCAGCCAGGTCATGCGCTGAAAGGCCGATGCGAAACTCCGTCCCCGGCACTCCCATTGCGCGCAGCACCGCCGGGGCGAGAAGCGGATCGGGCCCTGGCACCTGCGGCCAGGTGCCTTCGTTCAATCCTCCGCAAATGACCAAATCGGCTCGCGCCATGCGGGATTCGAGCAAGCCGTAGATCGCGACGCGCGGATGCCCACCATAGGGAGGTCGCACGGCAATCTCGTCCATCGCATCGCGAACCACTGCTGCGCTGTCTTGGGTCGCAATCCGTGTTCCCACCTCACGCGAATGGAGGCGCAAATCTTCGATCATTCCCGCTAGCGCGCGCCCATCCTCGCGCGCCCAGACGGCATCCCCTGCCAGCAATTCGGCTGCTTCGGCCAGATCGTCAAGGATCTGCGCCAACGGCCGCTCGGCCTCGTCGGTCAGGATCCGAGACAGAATGTCCTCGACCGATTGCCACCATTCGCCGACGTCAGACGCCTTCGCCGCGGCCCGAAGCGGTGCCAAACCGGGCGCTGGTTGAGGACCACGCAATGCACGTTCGAATTTCCTGAGCTGGCTGAGCCAGATCCGTCGGGCTTCGGTGTCATGCGCGTGCACCAACGGGTGGGCGAGCAATGCGATCAGTCCTGTGGGAGCCGGACCGTGTGCAACCAGATCGACCAGCAATCCGATCAGCCTGCCCGCTGGCGTGAGAGATAAGGGCCGTCCTGCGGAGTCGTCGGCATCGATATTCCAGCGAGACAGATGTTGCGCGACCCGGCGAGCCAGCGCGCGATCAGCCGATACGACCGCAACGCGCTTTTCCGGCTGCTCCAATGCTTCGCGGACCAGCAGCGCGATGGACTGCGCCTCTTCCTCCGAGGTTGCGCTGGTCATGATCCGGACGCCGCTGAGCCGCCGCTTGTCCGCGTCAAGTTCGATCCATCGTTTGCTGGCGTCGGACGGAAGAAACAACGAGCTGATCGCGTGGCTGCGCTGCGGCTCCGCTGCACTGGCGCCTCGTCTGTGCCAGGCTCGAACCTCTTCCCGTGCGACACCCACGCGATTGAGCAACAACTTCAGATGATATTGCGGATGGGTCTGCGCGTCCGTTCGTGCGAAGACACTCTCGCCGGGTTCCGGAGCAATTCCGGCCCGACCTAGCTCGGCCCACGCCGCGTCAGGCATGGCAAGATCGAGGTCGGGCAGGATTACGGCGCAATCCGGGGTATCGGCGATCACACGCAGCATTCGCGCCAGTGCGGGCGCAGCACTGGTAACTCCAGCGGCGATTATCGGGGACTTGGGAGGTTCGGACTTCCACCTCTTGGCCGCCCGGTCGAACAGCATGTTGCGTCTCGTCGAAGCGTCAATCAGATCGTTTTTCTGCAGCCAGAACTGCCAGCGCGCCTGGATGCGCGCGAACACCCTGATCGAATCCTGCCAATGACCTGCAAGGCTCGGCTCGAGGTCGAGCACCGAATCGTCGAGCAGGTCGGCTGGGGTCTTCTCTTCGACCAGCAAACGATCCATCGTCTGGGCGAGATCGCGCGCCATGCGCAGCCTCGCACCGGCCGGCATTTGTCGATCTCCTGCCTGTTCCTGCTCTTCGCTCACGAGTTCTTCCAGCTCGAGCCAGCGTCGCGTCGGCTCGACCGCGGGCGGAATGTCGCTGGCACCAAGCGGATCGAGCAAACTGCCAAGCGCCTCATCGAGGTCGAGATCGCCGACGGCCACCATCCGCGGCATCAGCAGGCCGGACTCGCCCGAGTGTCGGACGAACGCCTCCGAAATGGTGCGAGCCGCACGGGCGCTTGGCACCAGGAGGGTGACATTGGCGAGGCCCAAGGCTTCGTCCGCATATCTTGGCACCAATCCTGCGACGAGAGCGTCGGCAAAGCCGCGATGCGCAGCTATCGAATAGATATTGGGCGCCGCGCTGCTAACCACGCCTGAGAGCGTCTTCGGTGGGAGCAATCGCCTGCGGGTTTCCGACTTCGAACCACATTCCCGTGAAGGCGAGACCAAACAGCCTGCCCTCTTCGATCGCCCGATCCCACACCAGATTGGTCGAAAACCTGCCCGCCGGAGCATCGCGCAGGAGGCGGTGCGACAGCAGTTGGATTCCGGTGTAGATGAACGGAGCAATTCGTCCGGATTGACGACGTTTCAAGCGACCTTCCGGCCCCATGTAGAAATCGCCCGGCCCCTTGAAATTCGCCGCGCGAGCATGGGAAACCACCAGCAGCAGAGCGTCCATCTCATCGGAGTTCCAGCGGGCCGACAGATCGGCGAAGGCATCGCGCGGTCCGTCGAGCCAGATATTGTCGGCATTGAGGCAGAAAGTCGGGTCGGAGAGATGCTCCTGTGCTTTCACCAACCCTCCCCCGGTCTCCAGCAATTCGTCGCGCTCATCCGAGATGGTGATCTGCGGCACGCTGCGTTCAAGCACATGCGCTTCGAGCGCATCGGCGAGATAATGCACATTGACAATTGCGCGAGCGACGCCCGCGTCGGCAAGCCGATCGAGTGTATGATCGATCAACGGCTTACCGTTGACCCGCACCAGGGGCTTGGGCTGCGTCGCGGTAAGCGGTCGCATGCGCTTGCCGAGCCCCGCTGCCATGACCATCGCAGTGTCGGACACGAGATCGGTCAAGCGATTGTCCCCCCACTTGCGTCGCGCAGTTCTTCAGGAATGTTGACAGCGAACCAATCAGCAACGGGCTCAAGTGCGGGGTGCTTCAAGTCGCGCTCCATTGCCGACCAGACACGCGGAATGAGATCGAGGTAACGGGGTTTGCCGTCGCGCTTGTACAACCGCGTGAAGATACCAACGATCTTGGCGTTTCGCTGGGCTCCCAGTCTTGCGTAATCGTCCACAAATTCGCTGTCGGGTTCTGCATGGTCGATATACCGCTGAAGCATGGCCGTCTCGAGCTCTTCGGATACATCGCGCCGCGCATCCTGCAGCAATGAGACAAGATCGTAGGCCGGGTGACCGACCAAGGCGTCCTGAAAATCTATCAGCCCCTGCGCCTCGTGCGGCGATGCCGATTGTGCCGGGTCGCCAAGCAGCATGATGTTCTCCGCATGGTAGTCGCGCAGGACCGTTACTCCGCGCTGCTGCCGCAGCATCAGCGGTTCGAGCGCCGCCTGCCAGGCGGTCTTGAACCCCTCGACATCGACCGAAAGTTTCTGGGCCGGGCAATACCAATCCACGAACAGCCCCGCCTCGCGCTGGTAAGTCGGGATGTCGTAAGGCGCGAAGGGTCCGGGCGGACGGTTGTGCAGCTCGACCAAAGCGTCGATCGCCGTTTGATAGGCCGCCATTTCCCTGTCCGGGTGCAGATCGAGCCAGTCGCGCATCCGATCATTCCCGAAATCTTCCAACAGTACCCAGCCCTGCGGTTGGTTGGAGGCATAGATTTCCGGCGCGCGCATGCCGTGCTGCGTCAGCCATTGCGCGACATGCAAGAAGTCGCTGGGATCTTCTTCCGGAGGCGGCGCGAACATCAGCATGGCCCGCTCCCCGCCGGGACGCCGCACCCTGAAATAGCGTCGAAACGAGGCATCTCCCGGAATGGGATCGACCTCTGCGTCGCTCCATCGGGCTTGAGCCAGGAAATCACGCAGGCCATCAGGAAGGTCAGTCATGGCTCGCGCCCTACCCAATCGGCCCCCGGTTTCGCAATCGCGATGCGCCCGCGATCCGCAGATTCGATCTCGATCGACAAACATCCGGGCTCATGATCGAAACCGCCAGCATGGTCAGGCCATTCAGCGATAAGGGCGGCGCCTTCACGGTAGTCGGCTAGACCCAATTCGATGAGTTCGGCGGGATCTTTCAAACGATAGAAATCCGCGTGAACCACCGGCACGGATAATGGCGGCGCATCATAGGTCTCGATGATTGTGAAGGTTGGTGAGGGAACTTCGCCTTCATACCCAAGCGCGGCGATAATTGCCCGCGCCAGTGTGGTCTTGCCGGCGCCCAATCCTCCGGACAGCGCCACAATGTCGCCCGGGCGCAGCCGCGAGGCGATCGCGCGCCCATAGCGGTCCATCGCAGCCAGATCGGGCAATTCAACACGGGTCATGGCAGAAAGATTATTGCAGCGGTTCCGACGCCTTCTTCGCTCGACAATTCCAGCCGTCCTCCATGCGCTTCGATTAATTGCCGTGCGAGCGGGATTCCAAGACCCTGCCGCTTTTCCAGCTCGCCATCGCTGCCGACGCGCTGGCCGTCGAGCGCACGCTCCAACTCGGTCGCGCTCATGCCCCGACCATTGTCGGAAACGACGAACGCTGCCTGCCATTCTTCGGCCGGGTCGGGAGCAAGGATTTCGACCAGGATCTGTCCGCTTTCTGGAGTGCCGGCAATGGCATTGTCCAGCAGCGCTCCAACAGCGCGGCCGAGCTGACGCGGGTCCGCCTGAGCCTTGCGTCCGCGCTTGCCTTTGAGATCAAGTCCAAGCCGCGCTGCAACGATCGCTTCCTCGCGGTCACGCACAATCTTGGTCAGGAAGCCCAGCAGGTCGATCTCTTCCTTGTCGATCGGCAGCAGTCCCGCTTCGCTTTGCGACAGGTCCAGTACGTTCTCGACCTGCTCCGTCAGCCGTTCAACCGAAGTCAGAATCGCGTCGACATACTCATCGCCCTGTTCACCGATACTGTCGGCCGCGCCACTCTTGAGCAGTTCAGCATATCCCCCGATCGTCGTCAGCGGGGTCCGGAATTCATAGGACATGTTGGCGAGGAATCGCGCCTTGACCGCGTCGGCTTCCTCCAGCGCAACGGCCCGTTCTCGCAGGGCCTTCTCAGCTTTTTGAGAGTCGGTGATGTCGAGCACTGTCAGCAAGCCATTGCCATCGGGCAACGGCACACCTGCAAATTCGAGCGTGCGGCCGTCGCTCAACTCGACGCGTCCGCCCTTTTCCTTTCGGTCCAAGGTGGCCGCGCGAACGGTCGCTCCGATCTGTGTTGCCTCGCGCGGCTTCTTGAGGTTCTTGCCTATCGCTTCGAGTAGTTCGTCGGCGCTTGGATGAGTGTCGAGGAATTCGGGGTTGAGTCCCCATGTTCCGGCAAAGGTGCGATTCCACAGCTGGACCGAACCGTCGGGCGCAAAGATCGCCAGGGCTTCAAACAGGCTGTCGAGCGTGGCCGTGCGGGTCCGTAAGAGGGTATCGCGCGTAGCCGACAGAGCGAGGCTTTCGGTCCTGTCCTCGGCGATCAGCACCAGTCCTCCATCGGGCATCGGCTGCGCCACAATGCGCAGGTGCGTACCGCCAGGCAGCGGCCAGGCTTCTTCCTGCGTATCCGGAAGACCGAACCATTCGGCATGTTCGCGCCGCCATTCGGGAAAGTCGCGCACCTCCGGCGTCTTGCCGTTTTCACGGGCATCGGAAAGGAAGCGTTCGAACGGGATGCGCTGTTCGATCGCTTCGCTGGAAACTTCAAAGGTGCGCCGGAACGGACGGTTCGCGAAGACCAGCCTTTCTTCCTTGTCGAATTGCGCGACGCCAACCGACAATTGATCGAGCATTGCTCGCTGAGCATCGCGATATGCGCGAAATTCCCTGCGCTCCTGCTGCTGCTCTTCAATGTCGATCGCGTATCCTGCAACGCCGTCCTTTCCGAGCGGGAGATCGCTGATCCTCAAGCTCCGGCGCGAACCAAGCACGGTTGCGGCCACCACCCTTTCCGATTTTTCCTGACTTTCGAGGCTCGCTCGCGCGATCTCTGCAGGCGAATGACCTTCCTCGGATTCAAGCAGCTCGATCTGCTTCAGCACGACAGTTTCTGCGTTTTCGGCCCCGACCGCCTGGACATATGCCTGATTGACGAGCTGCAGCTTCATATCGCTGCCACGGAACCACATCGGGACCGGCGCCGCTTCGATAAGGCCGACCAGCGCTGCAAAGTCGCTTTCTGCGCGCAGGGCGGCACTACGAAGCTGCGAGAGTTCATCCTCGCTTTCGGTAAAGTCGAACACCCAGACGAGCGCTGCCCCGCCAGGGGAGACTTGCGGATCTGCAAGCGCACCATGCAGCGCCAGGCTGCGCCCCGATCCAGGCGGAGTCAGCGCCATTTCAAACGGAGCGGCGCTCTTTTGTGTCAACCTGATCCGCTCCGACAGATCAGCGAGTTGTCCGCTCGTCAGTCCGGTCTCGTCATCGCCTTCAAGCTCGCTCAGGAATTGCGGCATCGTTTCGAAACCCAGCCACCTTGCCAATCGCTCGGAAGCCTCGATCCTGCCATCCACCCGAACCAGCATCGGAATCGACGGCGCGACCTCGAGCATGGTCTGCATGCGCTTCACCGACGTTTGCAGGGCTCGCAACCGTCGCGACTTCGCATTGGCGCGCAGCATCACAACTGCAGCGCCGACCGTCCAGGCGGCGAGCAGCAGCCCGATCAGAGCCAATGCGTTCGGCGTCAATTCCATGCACACCAGCTATGCGGCGTGCGGACACGATGCAACGGGGCAGTAAGAGAAAGCCCCGATAGAAGTTCGAACGAGCGAGGCGCGCGATCGGCGAAGGTCACCAATTCTCTTTGAACGGCCTGAGATCCAGTTCGTGCGTCCAGGCCGATCGGGGTTGGGTGTGCACATACCAATAGGCATCGGCGATTGCCTCCGGAGAGAGAGCACCATCCTCGCCCAACCGATCGACGTAGTCGGCCAGGAGGCTGCGCACCTTTTCACCGTCAACGATACCGTCGATAATGAAATGAGCGACATGCACGCCATGCGGTCCGAATTCTCGCGCAAGCGATTGCGCGAGCATCCTCAGTCCAGCCTTCATTGTCGCAAAGTGGGCGAAATTGGGTCTGCCTCGAAGCGACGCGGAAGCGCCGGTGAAGAACAGGCTGCCTTCGCCCTGCTGCTTGAGCAGCGGAATGGCTCGCTTCGCAGTGAGAAACGCCCCGAAGCAACCAACCCGCCAGAAGCTTTCCAGCGTATCGGCTTCGAGTTCTTCGAAGGGGATGATTGCGTTGTTGCCGGCATTGTAGATGACCGCTCCTACCGGCCCTCTCTCCGCGACGATATCGAACAGGGCATCCTGGTCTTTGGCCGAAGTGACATCGGTCTGCACCGCTTCGGCGGATCCTCCGGCATCGGTGATTGCGCGTACGACAGCTTCGATCTTGTCCATCGTCCGGCCGGCGACGATTGCGTGCTGCCCTTCGGCGGCAAATTTCTGCGCTAGTGCCCCACCCACACCGTTCAAGGCGCCGACGCCCAGTATAACCGTCGAACCGTTCATGTCTGTCTCCCGCTATTCCGATCATTGCATATGGGTCGGACTTGGGAAGTCGCCAGTCTGGAAACGCGACGCCACAACGAAAAAGCCCCCGCCGCTTGGCGAGGGCTCATTCGTTTGATCCTGTGTCGCTGGATTAGTAGCGATAATGATCGGGCTTGAACGGACCGTTCTGCGGCACGCCGATATAATCGGCCTGCTTCTGGCTCAGCTGCGAGAGGTGCACGCCGAGCTTTTCGAGGTGAAGCGCCGCGACCTTCTCATCGAGATGCTTGGGCAGGACGTAGACGTCGTTGTCGTATTCGCCTGACTTGGTGAACAATTCGATCTGGGCGAGCGTCTGGTTGGTGAAGCTTGCGCTCATCACGAAGCTTGGGTGGCCGGTGGCGCAACCGAGGTTCACGAGGCGGCCTTTGGCCAGCACCAGGATCGACTTGCCATCGGGGAAGGTCACCATGTCGGTACCGTCCTTGATTTCCTTCCACTCGTAATTGTCGAGCGCCGAAATCTGGATCTCGCTGTCGAAGTGGCCGATGTTGGAGACGATCGCCATGTTCTTCATGGCTTTCATGTGCTCGCCAGTGATGACGTCTTCGTTCCCGGTGGCGGTCACGAAGATGTCGGCGCGCTTTACGGCCTCGTCCATCGACACGACTTCATAGCCGTCCATTGCCGCCTGCAGCGCGCAGATCGGGTCGATCTCGGTTACCATCACGCGGGCACCGCCGTCGCGCAGCGAAGCCGCCGAGCCCTTGCCGACATCGCCATAACCGGCGACGCAGGCGACCTTGCCGGCCAGCATCACGTCGGTCGCGCGACGGATCGCATCGACCAGCGATTCCTTGCAGCCATAGAGGTTGTCGAATTTCGACTTGGTGACGCTGTCGTTCACGTTGATTGCCGGGAACGGCAGCTTGCCCTGCTTGGCGATCTGATACAGGCGCATAACGCCCGTGGTGGTCTCTTCCGACACGCCCTTGATGTTCTGGACGCTCTTGGTGAGGTAGCCCGGCTTCTTGGCGACAAAGGCCTTGAGCGCACGCTGGAATTCGATTTCCTCGGCATTGGCCGGAGCGGGCATTTCCTCACCCGCTTCGATGCGCGCGCCCCAAAGCGCAAACATGGTCGCGTCGCCGCCATCGTCGAGAATCATGTTGGCAGTAAGGTCGGGATCGGACTCGGTCGACCAGTCGAAGATGCGGCCGACATAGTCCCAGTAATCGGCCAGCGTTTCGCCCTTGATCGCGAATACCGGAATGCCTTGATCGGCAATCGCTGCCGCAGCGTGGTCCTGAGTCGAAAAGATGTTGCAGGTCGCCCAGCGCACTTCCGCGCCGAGCGCAACCAGCGTTTCGATCAGCACGGCGGTCTGGATCGTCATGTGCAGCGAACCGGTGATGCGTGCGCCCTTCAAAGGATGCGAAGCGCCATATTCCTCGCGTAGAGCCATCAGGCCCGGCATTTCGGTTTCGGCAATGA
>CAZJZO010000106.1:0-12986 GCA_964550495.1 uncultured Porphyrobacter sp.
ACCCCCGTCTATTTTCTTTTCGCATTATCAACGACATCGACTGAAAGTGAGATGAACGAGGCGTAATGCCGATCCCTTCTCCGCCCGCTCGCTCCACCCGAGCGTCACGTCGATCAATCGGTTTCCTCGGGCTTGCCTTTCGGCGGTTCGATCACCCGCAGCTGCAATTCGCGCAACTGCTTGAGGTCGACCTGCGCAGGCGCGCCCATCATCAGATCTTCGCCCTTCTGGTTCATCGGGAAAGCAATCACCTCGCGGATCGCTTCCTCGCCGGCGAGCAGCATCACGATCCGGTCGATCCCCGGCGCCGAACCGCCATGCGGCGGCGCGCCCAGCTTGAAGGCCTCGATCATGCCCGAGAAGTTCGTGTCGACGTCATCCTTGGCGTAGCCGGCGATTTCGAACGCCTTGTACATGATGTCCGGGCGGTGGTTCCGGATCGCACCGGAAGACAGCTCGTAGCCGTTGCAGACGATGTCGTACTGCCACGCCTTGATCTCGAGCGGGTCCATCGTCTCGAGCGCTTCCATTTCGCCTTGCGGCATCGAGAACGGGTTGTGGCTGAAATCGACCTTCTTCGCGTCTTCGTCGTACTCGAACATCGGGAAGTCCACGATCCAGCAGAACTTGAAGCAATCGGGTTCGATCAGGTCGAGTTGCTCGGCAATCTGCGTGCGTGCAGCGCCTGCGAGCTTGGCCGCGTCCTTTTCCTTGCCCGCGGCAAAGAACAGGCCGTCGTCCGGGCCAAGGCCAAGCTCGTCATAGAGCTCCGCCATGCGCTCGGGGCCGTGGTTCTTGGCGATCGGGCCGCCGAATTCGCCGCCCTTGCGGGTGACGTAGCCGAGCCCGGCAAAGCCCTCGCCGCGCGCCCAGTTGTTCATGTCGTCGAAGAACTTGCGGCTCTTCTCGTTGGTCTTCGGCGCCGGGATGACGCGGACGACCCCGCCCCCGCCGACGATCTTTTCGAACAGGCCAAACCCGCTCTGCTCGAAATGGCTGGTGACATCGCTGATGATCAGCGGGTTGCGCAGGTCCGGCTTGTCGGTGCCATATTTGAGCATCGCCTCGGCATAGGGGATGCGCGGGAAGCTGCCCGAAGGCGTGACGCTCTTCCCGCCCGAAAATTCCTCGAACGTCCCGGCCAGCACCGGCTCCAGCGCCTGGAACACGTCCTCCTGCGTCACGAAGCTCATTTCGAAGTCGAGCTGGTAGAATTCCAGGCTGCGATCGGCGCGCAGGTCTTCGTCGCGGAAGCACGGGGCGATCTGGAAGTACTTGTCGAAGCCCGACACCATCAGCATCTGCTTGAACATCTGCGGCGCCTGCGGGAGCGCATAGAAATTGCCCGGATGCATGCGCGAAGGAACGAGGAAGTCGCGCGCACCTTCGGGGCTGGAGGAGGTCAGGATCGGAGTTTGGAACTCGGTAAAGCCCTGATCGATCATCCTCTGGCGCAGCGAGGTGATCACCTGCGAGCGCAGCATGATGTTGCGATGCATGGTTTCACGCCGCAGGTCGAGGAAGCGGTACTTGAGACGGATATCCTCCGGATAGTCCTGCTCCCCGGCCACCGGCATCGGCAGCTCTTCGGCCGCACTCTGCACCGTGATGGCCCGCGCGAACACTTCGATCTCGCCGGTCGGCAGGTCGGCATTTACGGTGTCGGGCGTGCGCGCCTTCACATTGCCGTCGATAGTCACGACCGATTCGGCGCGTAGCCGCTCGAACACCTCAAGCGCGGGCGAATCTTCGTCGGCGACGATCTGCGTAATCCCGTAATGATCGCGCAAATCGACGAACAGCACCCCGCCATGGTCGCGTTTGCGGTGCACCCAGCCCGAAAGACGGACGGTTTCGCCGACATTTTCGGCCGAAAGCTGTGCGCAGTTGTGGGTACGATAGGCGTGCATCTAAACTCTTGTCCTGTTCGAGAGTATGGCGCTAAGGGCGCGCCGATGTTTGGCGGGCTTGAAAAAGCCTCGCGAGATATGCGCGCGCTAACAGGGCAAGACCTGCATTTTGTCAAGTCGCGCACCTCTTGCAAAACTGGGCTGGCAACGGCCCGAGAGCGGCACTCCGCTCAAACAGACGAAGAAGATATGAAAATACACGACCTGATTACGACCTCTGATGCGCTAGCCGATCTGTGTGAGCGCCTCGCGAAATCCGAATTCGTGGCGGTCGACACCGAATTCATGCGCGAGAACACCTATTGGCCGGAATTGTGCCTGGTGCAGATCGCCAACACCGAGGAAGCCGCGGCGATCGATCCGCTCGCCGAAGGGCTCGACATGCAGCCGCTGCTCGACCTGCTCACCGACAATGACGAAGTTCTGAAGGTGTTTCACGCCGGCGGCCAGGACGTCGAAATCATCGTCAACATGACGAACAAGACCCCGGCGCCGATTTTCGACACCCAGATCGCAATGATGGCGATCAGCCAGTCCGAACAGATCGGCTATGCCAATCTCGTCGACACCTGGCTCAACATCCAGATCGACAAGGGTGCGCGCTTCACCGATTGGTCGCGTCGCCCGCTCACCGATCGCCAGATCGAATATGCGATCGGCGATGTCACCCATCTGTCCAAGATCTTTCCCAAGATCCTCAAGAAGCTGATCAAGACCGAGCGCGGCGCCTGGCTCGATGCCGAGATGGACAAGCTGGCAGACGTCGACAACTACCTGATCGACCCCGACACTTCGTGGAAGCGCATTCGCTCTCCGGGGCGCAATCCGCAGGTTTTGGGACGGCTCAAGGCGCTCGCCGCCTGGCGCGAAGGCGAAGCGCAGCACAAAAACATCCCGCGCGGACGGATCATGCGCGACGAGACGCTCGCCGACATCGCCTCGCATCCACCCAAGCGGCAGGCGGACCTGTCCAAGGTTCGCGGCCTTTCCGCGGCGTGGAAGGACAACGATATCGGCAAACGGATGATGCGCGTCGTCGCAGAAGCCGAACCGTTGCCCAAAGAGGAAATGCCTGAAAAAATGAAGCGCGGCGCGCCGCTAGGCAAGGAAGGCGCGCTGGTTGCCGATCTGCTCAAGTTGTTGCTGAAAATCCGGGCCCGCGAAATCGACGTCGCCGCCCGGCTGCTGACCCGCGCCGACGAAATGGAAGCGCTCGCCGCCGGCGTGCGCGACCTCAAGGTGCTGCAAGGCTGGCGCTACGACGTGTTCGGCAAGGACGCGCTAGAACTGGTCGAAGGCAAGCTCGCCTTTGCCGTCCAGAGCGGCAAGCCCAAGATGGGGCAGAACGACGAAATGCCGGCCAGGAGGGAAGAAGCGCTGGCGGCAGAGTAGCCTCACTCGTCATTGCGAGCGAAGCGAAGCAATCCATCTCACATGCGCCAGAACTTCCAGCCTGCCGTCTATATCATGGCAAATCGGAAGAACGGCGCCATTTACACCGGCGTCACTTCGGATTTGCCCAAACGGGCCTGGGAGCACAGGGAAAGCCAGACCGAGGGCTTTACCAGGCGTTATGGCTGCAAATTGCTGGTTTGGTTCGAGTTTCATTCGACCATGGAAGCCGCCATTGCACGCGAGAAGCAGATCAAAGGTGGGTCGAGGAAGAGGAAGATCGCTTTGATCGAAGCCGACAACCCTGACTGGTTTGACCGTTTTGCCGAATTGAACATTTAGGAGATGGATTGCTTCGTCGCCTTGCGGCTCCTCGCAATGACGAAGTAAGGACGCAATAATGTCCACCTACCTCCCCACCATCAAGCAGCTCCAATATCTCGTCGCATTGCACGAGCATGGCCATTTCGGGCGCGCGGCCGATGCCAGCTTTGTGTCGCAATCGACCTTGTCGGCGGGGATCCGCGAGCTCGAATCGTTGCTGGGCGTGACGCTGGTCGAGCGCAGCCGCCGGGTGGTGCGGTTCACGGCCTTGGGTGAACAGGTCGTGGCCAAGGCAAACCGTCTGCTGCGCGAAGCCGAGGAGCTGTCCGATCTGGTGCAGGCGGCGGGCAAACCACTGTCCGGTCAGCTGCGCATGAGCGTGATCCCCACCATCGCCCCGTTCATGCTTCCCCGCATCCTCCCGCGTTTGAAACGCGAGCGGCCCGACCTGCAGCTGATGCTGCGCGAGGAAACCAGCCAGGACGCGGTCGAATCGCTCCAGCACGGACGGGTCGACTGCGTGCTTCTCGCCCTCCCCTTCGACACCGGCGAAGTCGAGGTCGAGCATATTGCCGACGACCGCCTGTTCGTCGCCTTTCCCAAGGACGACCCGCGCGACCCGCCCGATCAGGTTCCGCCCGAGATGATCGATCAGGGTCGGCTGTTGCTGCTCGAAGACGGTCATTGCCTGCGCGACCATGCGCTCGCCGCCTGCAACCGGTCCGAATTGCGCGCAAGTGCAAGCATGATCGGCACCAGCCTCCACACTTTGGTGCAGATGGTCGAGCACGATCTGGGGCTGACAATGCTGCCCGAAATGGCGCTCGATGCCGGCATATTGGCCAACACCGAGGTGGTCGCTCGCCCCGTCAAGAGCGACACCGCCAAGCGCGAGATCGTGCTGGTGTGGCGCAAGAACTCACCGCGCGAGGCGGACTTCAAGCTGCTCGCCGAGGAATTGCGGGCGGGGTGAGAAGCGGCTTCGTCGGCGCTTTGCCCCCGTAATCCTCTGACTGACCGAACTGATCGCTCTTCGATTTTCCTACCAAGCGCTCGGCTGCTAGCTTGCGGCCATGACCAAGCACCGCCTCCATCGTTATCGAACAAAGCGATCAAAAGCCGGCATTTCGATCGATCCGATTTCTTCACATGGACCGTGTAACATGCGGTCCATGTGTTCTTCAGCAGCGACGAACCGTTTGGCTTCGTCGGTTATCCGGGACCAGCGTGTAACCTCGCACACCGGGCCGACGAACCCGATGCAAGCATGGGTCAGGTCTATGCGGAATGGATCAGTGCCGCGTCGAAACTCGCCGGGTGCCACCATTGCCGCAGCGATCTCGTATCTGCAGCACCGGATATGCGATAGGGTATGGAAATGAACAACACAGCCAAATTCATCTTGCCGGTCGCGCTGACCGTTGCCGGCCTCTTCTCGTTCGGGGCCTTCGCCTCGTCGACCGACGACCAGGCGCAGGATGGCGCTCGCCCGGACACGATGATCCGGACCGACAATCTGCCCGAGAACCAGGCGACGGCGGTGTTTGCGATGGGATGCTTCTGGTGCGCCGAGGCCGACTTCGAGAAGGTCGAAGGCGTGCTCGACGTGGTTTCGGGCTACACCGGCGGAACCACCGTCAGCCCGACCTATGAAGAGGTTACCTACAAGCGCACCGGCCACTACGAGGCGGTTCTGGTAACCTATGACACGTCCAGGGTTCAGTATGGCGACCTGCTCAAGGTGTTCTGGAAGAATGTCGACCCGTTCGATGATCGCGGGCAGTTCTGCGACAAGGGCAGCAGCTATCGCGCGGCGATCTTCCCCGGCACCAAGGCCGAACGCAAAGCTGCGGAAGCCTCAAAGGAGGAGTCAGCGAAGAAGCTTGGCAAACGGATCGTCACTGCGATCAACGATCGCGCGGAATTCTACGCCGCCGAAGACTTCCACCAAGATTACTACAAGAAGAACCCGGTGCGCTATTCGTTCTATCGCAGCCGCTGCGGCAGGGACGATCGGCTGGAGGCGGTTTGGGGCAAGGCCGGGTGAGCGGCTGCTCGACAACTACCAGTTACCGGAACCCGGTCTTTGCTCAATCCATGTGCTTGAGACCGACTCGCAGATAATCCCAGCCGGTTATGCAGGTCAGAATTGCCGCGAGCCACAGGGTCGTAAGTCCGATGACATGTATCCAGGTTTCAGCGACGGAGGCGCAGGCGTCACCCGGCACCTGGCAAGGCTGACCATGCACCGCCGCGCCTGCGATCAGGGCTCCAAGCGAGATCAGCTGGAACGCGGTCTTCCATTTGGCGAGCTTCGACACCGGTACCGATACCTGCAATCCGCCGAGAAACTCGCGCAGGCCCGACACGGCAATCTCGCGGATCAGGATCACCAGGCCGGCAATCACATGCATGTCGCCTACATAGGGCCCACGCAGATAACCTTGCGCTGTCAGGATCAGGATCACCGCCGCAACCATGATCTTGTCGGCGATCGGATCGAGGAATGTCCCAAGCTTCGACACCGTCCCCTGGGCGCGGGCAAGATAGCCGTCGAGATAATCGGTCAGACCGATCAGGCAGTACAGCACGAACCCGATCGCATAGCCGAGACGCCAATCCGGCCACCACAGGAAAAACCCCAGCAGAGGCACCGCCAGAATACGCGACAGCGTTAGGATATTGGGAAGCGTCAGCATGTACCGAAAGCGTTTAGCGCGCTGCGACGCGACGCAAAAGACGCTATCACCGGATTGTGAACGCTCTTGTGAATGCTGGGTTGATCGCTATGTCTCGCGCGTGAGGGGACGCTGATTAGCATTTTTGTATGACGACATCGACGCACCTCATGCGCCGCAAGCGCTTCCTGCCCTTGATGGTCACGCAGTTCTTCAACGCGTTCAACGACAATCTCTACAAGACCGCTCTGGTCCTGTTTGTGGTCTATTCGGTCTACAATGACGAGAAGCAGGAGGCGCTGTTCAGCGGCCTCGCTTCGGTCATCTTTATCGTCCCGTTTGTGGTGCTGTCGGCGCTTGCAGGGCAGTTGGCCGATACGCGCGACAAGGCGAAGATCATTCGCGTGGTGAAGATTTGCGAAATCGGCTGGGCGAGCCTCGGTGCCATCGGCCTGTTCATGGCCTGGCAGGGGATCATGGTGCACACCGTCGCCATCCCACTGCTGCTGTTCGTGGTGTTCCTTGCTGCGGCGCAATCGACGTTCCTCGGCCCGATCAAATACGCCATCCTGCCGCAGCATCTCAAAAAGGAGGAAGTGCTCCCCGGGACCGGCCTGATCGAAGCTGGCACCTATATCGCCATCCTGACCGGGACGATCCTGGCCGGGTTTATCGCTGTGGAAGTGGCCATGGTGCTGGTCGTCCTAACCGCGATCGTCGGTTACTTCGTCAGCCGCTGGGTGCCCGATGCTCCGCCGCAGAGCGACTACGAGATGCATTATCCGCTGCTTGAGCCATACGCCGAGCAGCGCGGAAATCCGGTTCTGAAGTGGCTTGGCTATCCCTTCGTGGCCGTTGCCGATCAGCTGGTCATGAGCTTCAAGCTGGTGCGCGACACCATGCACAATCGCGAGATCTGGCTGGCGATCGTCGCGATCAGCTTCTTCTGGACGATCGGCGCAGTGCTGTTCATCCAGTTTCCGCCGCTAGCCAAGAACCAGCTGCTGGCGAGCAAGGAAGTTGCGAGCCTGTTCCTGGTCATTTTCTCGATCGGGATCGCGATCGGATCGGTCGGGATCAACGCCCTGCTGAAAGGCGAAGTGTCGGCCCGCTTCTCTCCAGCATCGGTAGTAGTGATGGGCCTTTTTGTGCTCGGCTTCTACGTCGTGTCGAAGGCCTGGATCCCGAACCCGAGCGGCGAATTGCTGCCGATCCAGACCTGGATCCTTGAGCCGTTGGCGATTCCGCTCTCGTTGATGCTGCTGGGAATTTCGACCGCTGGCGGCATGTTTGTCGTGCCGCTCTATGCGTTCCTGACAACCCGCTGCGAACACGATGCCGCTTCGCGCACGATTGCCGCCAACAATATCGTCAATTCGCTGTCGATGGTGATCGGATCGGCCTTCGCGATCATGCTGACGTCGATGGGCATTCCGGTGGTTGAACAGCTGTTGTTCGCCGCGGCCATGACTGTGGTGTCCGCCTGGCTCGGCTGGCTCCTGTTCAGTGCCGAAAAGGACGCCGCCGCGCAGCTGGCCGAATAGACAAGCTGCGCCGCGCGATCACATGATGAAGGCGAGGATCGCAGCGGTCGCCGCAAGATATGTGCTGGCAAATCCGCGCACATCGTCCTGAGTCAGCGCCCACAGACTTTCCGCCGGAATGTCGTGCAAATCGTTCTTCACGTGCGGCGGCAAGGAAGAGCGAAACGGATGCGTCGCTTCTTCGTCGGTAAGCACCAGCGCCCGCCGCTTGAACGGACCTTCCTTGCGGCTCCGCTGGCCGTCGAGGATGAGCTGCCTTGTGAGTTTTGCGTACTTGTTTGCCATGCGAGGGTGTTAACACTTTCTTTACTCGCGAACAGCCGCGCAAATTCCACTGTTGCAGGGCGGGACAGTTAGCGTGTTGGTTAACCCGGGATACGCCCTCCCCTTTGGTTTGAATTGCCGCAGAGGCGGCGCTAAGCGCGAGCTACCGAATAAGGGGTACAAACGTGACCGAAGCCACCAAGAGCGCTGCCGAATTGCTGGTCGAATGCCTTGCCGTACAGGGCGCCGATCGCATCTTCACAGTTCCGGGCGAGAGCTTTCTGGCCGTGCTCGATGCGCTTCATGCTCGCACCGAAATCGAAACCATCACTTGCCGTCAGGAGGGGGGTGCGGCGTTCATGGCTTGCGCGGATGGAGCGATGGGTGCGGCAGGCTCAGGACGACCCGGTATCGCCTTCGTTACCCGTGGTCCTGGCGCGACCAATGCCAGTATCGGTGTGCATGTGGCGCAGCAGGATTCACAACCGATGATCCTGTTCATTGGCGACGTCGCACGCGGCATGAAGGACCGCGAAGGATTCCAGGAAGTCGACTTTCCGGCCTTCTTCGGACCGATCTGCAAATGGGCTGCCAAGATCGACGATGCAGCACGCATCCCCGAATACATCGCGCGGGCATACGCCGTAGCGATCAGCGGTCGGCCCGGCCCCGTCGTGCTGGCACTGCCCGAGGATATGCTTTGCGATCCGGTTGACCCTGCGCTCAAGCCACGTCCGTTGATAACACGCCCCGCCCAGGCGGTGTGCCCCGATGCAATGCAGGCATTGTTCGCCCTTGTTGCCGACGCAGCCAGTCCCATCGCGATCATTGGCGGTGCAGGATGGAATGCCAAGGCGCGCGACCATTTCCAGACGTTCGCAGAAAGTATCGGCTTGCCGGTCGCGACGGCGTTTCGCCGTCAGGACGCGATAAGTCCGAAATCTCCTGTCTATGCCGGCAATCTTGGCTACGGCCCCAATCCCAAACTCGTCGAGCGCGTCAAGAACGCCGATCTTGTCCTAGCCGTAGGCGCGCGGCTCGGAGAGGCAACCACCGATGGCTACACCTTCCCGCTACCCGACCATCCCGAACAGCTTCTGATTCATATCCATCCGGATCCCGAGGAATTGAACCGCGTCTATCTTACCGAGCTCGCGATGTGCTGCGCGGTGGACGAATTCGCCGAAGCTGCGGCGCTGTGGGAAGACCACACGGTGATCCCGTTCGATGCAGGCGCAGCGGCCCACGCTGAGTGGGAGCAATGGGCGACCCACTCAGCGTCCGAAAATCCACCTGCGCTCGATATGGGTGCCTGCATTACAGCGATGCGCGAGACATTCCCTGCGGACACGATTATCTGCAACGGCGCCGGCAATTTCTCCGGCTGGTGGCACCGGTATTGGCGCTATGACAGCCTTCCGACCCAGCTTGCGCCGACCGCCGGCGCCATGGGTTACGGAGTACCGGCCGCCGTCGCTGCCGCACTGCGCTATCCGGATCGGCCTGTCGTCGCAGTCGCGGGCGATGGAGACTTCCTCATGAACGGTCAGGAACTGGCAACCGCCGCACAATATGGCGCGAACATGCTGGTGCTGGTGGTAGACAACTCGGCCTACGGCACGATCCGCATGCATCAGGAGCGCGAATATCCCGGCCGGGTATCGGCGACCAAGCTCGCCAATCCCGATTTCGCCTTGCTGGGCCAAGCGTTTGGCGGGTGGTCGGCTACCGCCAGCACAACCGCAGAATTCACCTCTGCACTCGCTGAAGCCCGCTCCATGAGCGGTCTACGCGTGATCCACATGAAGATCGATATCGAGCAACTCGCGGCCAGCGGCGCAACAGTCAGCGGGTTGCGCGCGAAGGCCTAGCCCTCTGCCATCTTGCAGATCAGTTTCCACTCATCAGGCTTGATCTTTGCGACCGACAGCCGCGACAGGCGGACAAGCTCGCACTCGGCAAGCCTCGGCTCGGCCTTGATCTGTTTGAGCGTGACCGGGTTGTCGAATTTGCGCTTCGGCTTGACCTTCACCGCGGCCCATTTGCCGGTCTCATCCGTCGGATCGAGGATTCCGGCGACAGAAACCTCGCAAATGCCGACGATCTCCAGCCCTTCGCGCGAGTGGTAAAAGAACGCCTCGTCGCCAACTTCCATGGCACGCAGATTGAGCTTCGCAGCGTGGTTGCGAACGCCGTCCCACACGCCTTCTTCCTCGGCAACCAGATCGTCCCAACTGTATTTGAACGGTTCCGACTTCACCAACCAGTAATTCGGCACGCGGCGAGCTCCTTTTCTTCGATCCGGGCTGATGGTTAATCCAGGCGATGCCACCCCGCCAGTCCCTTCGTGCAGGGAAGTCTTCGAATTAACCCGATTTTTATGCCTGCTGGTCAAACAGAGCTCAATTCGCTTTTCTAAGGGGGCTGGCCGCACCGCGGCGCGTTTTGAGCAAAGTGGCTGAAAAGGATACCACAAACCGCTTCGGCGCTGCTGAACGCGATCTGATCGCTCTTGGCATTGCGACCGGAGCGATCATCCTGTTCGTCGCAACCGGCAGCGCAGTTCTGCCTCGAACACTCAGTGCCCTTCTCGAGGGCACGAGCGGCCCGGATTCCGTGCTGGTCACCACGCTACTGCTCAACATTGCGCTCGTCATCTTCGGTTGGCGCAGATACCGGCAGCTCACCGTCGAGATCAGCGAGCGGAAGCGCGCCGAAGCCCATGCCCGCGCCTTGTCGGAGATCGATCCCCTGACCGGGTGCCTCAATCGGCGCAGCATGTCTCGCGTGGCGGAAGAAGTGCGGAACGAAGCCAATGCGCAAGGCCTCGCAGTCGCCTTTGCCATGATCGACCTCGATAACTTCAAGCAGATCAACGATATGCACGGACACAGCGTCGGCGACGCGGTGTTGGTCGCGTTGGCGGAACGGATCCGAAGCCAATTGCCGAGCAAGGCCAAGCTCGCCCGCCTTGGCGGTGACGAGTTCGCATTTGTCACGCCGTATGACAGCGCGTCGCCGGAACGCATCGATGACCTGGTGATCCGCTTGTATGAGCACGTGACCGTGCAATTTGATCTCAAGGGGATCACCATCGATGCCACCATGTCGATCGGGATCGCCACCGATCACGACGAGGGCGGTCAAAATCCGCTTGTCACGGACGCAAACGAGTTGATGCACCGCGCCGATATCGCGATGTATCATGCCAAGAACCAGGGCAAGAACCGGTTCTTCTGGTTCGAGCCGACGATGGAGAACGAACTCCGCTTCCGCAACGAGCTGGAAACCGGTATTCGTCGCGGTCTCGCGCAGCGCGAATTCGTGCCGTATTATGAGCAACAGATCGACCTCGACAGCGGCAAGTTGGTCGGCTTCGAAATGCTGGCGCGCTGGAAATCACCGCAGCTTGGCCTGGTCAGCCCCGACATCTTCATTCAGATCGCCGAAGAAATGGGCGTTATCGGCGAGTTGTCGACGCAGTTGATGGAGCAAGCATTCACCGACGCGGTCGAGTGGGACGACTCGCTCACGCTTTCGATCAATATTTCGCCGGTTCAGTTGCGCGATCCGTGGTTCGCCCAGAAGCTTCTCAAGCTGCTCGTGCAACAGGGACTGCCGCCCCAACGCCTCGAAGTGGAAATCACCGAAAGCTGTCTGCACAGCAATATCGGAATGGTCCGTTCGATGATCACCTCATTGCGCAATCAGGGCGTGAAGATCAGCCTTGATGATTTCGGCACCGGCTATTCGAGCCTTGAGCAACTGCGCACTCTGCCGTTCGACCGGCTCAAGATCGATCGCAGCTTCATCGCCGAACTCAACAGCCCTGAAGGCCGCTCCAAAATCGTCGATGCGATCGTTTCGCTGGGCCGCGGGCTCAATATGCCGATCACGGCGGAAGGCATCGAGGACGAGCAAATCCTTGCGACCCTCAAGAAGATGGGCCGCCTCAAAGGTCAGGGCTACCTCTATGGCCGCCCCGAAACAGCTGACGAAGTGCGCGAACGCTTGCGCGAAAGTGGTCAGCTGGCGGCGCCTTCCACTCCGGTGGAAGCCCAAGAAGAAACCCATTTCTATCCGGAACCGGCTGCGGCGCGCATTCGCGCCAGCCAATAACCGCAATCAGTCCGGGGTGGACGTGGCCCCATCGCGTGCATAGATGCGCGACACCATGCGCGTTCCCTTCATCAAAATGCACGGTCTTGGAAACGACTTCGTCGTGCTGGATGGTCGCGACCGGAGCTTGCCTGAAATATCCGCGCCAGTCGCGCGAGCAATCGCCGATCGCAGGGAAGGAATTGGCTGCGATCAGCTCATCGTGCTCGAGCCGAGCGTGTCGCATACATTCCGGATGCGCATTTTCAATTCCGACGGAGGCGAGGTTGAGGCGTGCGGCAACGCATCGCGCGCCGTGGCGTTGTTGCACGGCGAACCGGCAAGTGTGGAGACCGCTGGCGGAGCCATAGCGCTGTCACCGGCTGCAAGGGGTGCGACGGTCGACATGGGTGAACCGCGGTTCGATTGGGACGCCATCCCGCTCGCATATGCCATGGATACGACGCATATGCCTCTCGGCTGGGGCGAACTGAAATCGCCTTTCGCGGTCAATGTCGGCAACCCCCATGTCGTCTTCTTTGTCGAAGATACCGACGCGATCGACCTCACTGTTCTGGGACCGGAGATCGAAACCGACCCGCTGTTTCCCGAAAAGATCAATGTCAATGTGGCGAGCATGATCGGCGAGGATCGCATCAAGCTGAATGTGTGGGAGCGCGGGGCCGGACTGACCCGGGCTTGCGGCACAGGCGCGTGCGCGACCGCGGTTGCTGCGATCCGAAAAGGTCTGGCGAATGGTCCCGTATCTGTCACCC
>CAZJZO010000107.1:0-12592 GCA_964550495.1 uncultured Porphyrobacter sp.
CAGCAAAGAAGAGTATGTGGACGCTATCCGAGCCGATCTGGCCTGGCTTGGCATCGATTGGGATCGCGAAGAACGCCAATCCGCCCGGCTCGACCGGTATGAAGCCGCGTTCAAGGCGCTACGCGACGCAGGCCGGATCTATCCTGCCTATGAAACCCAGCAAGAACTGGAGCTGAAGCGCAAGGTGTTGCTCGGCAGGGGCCTCCCGCCGATCTACGACCGAGGAGCGCTGAAACTGACCGAAGCGGAATGTGCGGCGAAAGAAGCAGAGGGGATCCAGCCGCACTGGCGTTTCAAGCTCGATCATGAAGAAGCGATCGCATGGGACGATGGCGTTCGCGGCAAGCAGAAGTTCGAACCCGCGCAACTCTCCGATCCCGTGATCCGCCGCGCTGACGGATCCTGGCTCTACATGCTCCCGAGCACGGTCGACGACGTGGACATGGGAGTGACCCAGGTTCTGCGCGGTGAAGATCATGTCTCGAACACTGCGGTCCAGATCCAGATGTTTACGGCCATGAATGCGGCGCCTCCCGCATTCGCTCACGAAGCGCTGTTGGTCGGGAAAGAGGGCAAGCTCTCCAAACGGCTTGGCTCGTTAGGCTGCGACGCGTTTCGGGAACGCGGGATAGAGCCGGAGGCAATAATTGCCTTGCTTGCCCGACTTGGCACCTCGCTGCCGGTCGAACCGATCGCCGATCGCGCGGTGCTGCTCGATACATTCGATCTCGCGACTTTCGGGCGCGCACCCGCGAAGTTCGACGATGCCGACCTCGACCGGGTCAACACCGCAATCGTCCACGCCATGCCATTTGCGGCGGTGAAAGATCGCTTGCCCGACGGGATGGATGAAGCAGGCTGGCATGCGGTTCAGCCCAATGTCTTAACGGTGGACGAGGTTGGCGAATGGTGGCGGCTGGT
This sequence comes from uncultured Porphyrobacter sp., assembly GCA_964550495.1. GTDB lineage: Bacteria > Pseudomonadota > Alphaproteobacteria > Sphingomonadales > Sphingomonadaceae > Erythrobacter. Next base: position 922 of record CAZJZO010000107.1, read on the forward strand.
CACCGGACCGATCGACCCGGTCGAGTTTTCCGACGAGGACAGCGCTTATCTCGGGGAGGCCGCGACGACACTTATTTGGGGCGATGATCCCTGGTCTGCGCTCACCTCTGCGCTCAAGGAAAAGACCGGCCGCAAAGGAAAGGCGCTGTTCCTGCCGCTTCGTCAGGCACTCACAGGAATGAATCATGGCCCGGATATGGGCGAGTTGCTTCCGCTGATCGGGGAAGAAGCGGCGCGGCGCAGATTGGAGCGCGCCGCAGCAGGCTAGGTTGTCTAGCTGAGCGGTGGTGCACCGCTGGCGATCCAGGCAACGAAGGCTGCCACGGCCGCGGCAACCAGCGCAGTCAATAGCCATGGTGCCGGTACGTTTCCCTTGACCTCGCCCGACACGGTGCGCTTGCCGCTTATCATCGGTCCGACCAGATTGTCGCGCTTGACTGCTGCGTAATAGGCGATTGCCGCAAGATGCAGGCCGATCAGTGCCACCAGCACATCGAAGAATGCCTCGTGCAAATCGGTTAGCATATCGGCCGTCAGAACGCCGACCAGCGGGTTGAGCGGTCCGGTTGCTCCGTCGAAGGGATCGCCTGCAAAGAGTCCGAGCGACACCTGCAGGAGCATCGCCAGCAACAAGGCAACGACGCTCAAGGCGCCAAGCGGAGAGTGTCCGATCATTGGTGGCCTATCCCCACGAAGATAGGTCAGGACTCGCGCTGGCCCGCGCACAAAGCTCGAAAACCGCGCCGTTTGCGACCCAACGACGCCCCAGATGATCCGAAAGATCAACAAGCCTAGCAGCAGCAGGCCCAACCTTTTGTGCCAGGCCCATTCGGAGTTTTCGGCCGTCCACCACATGGCTGGGATCAGCAGCGCGAAAGCCCAATGGCACAGTCGCACCGGCAGATCCCAAACTCTCACCGAGTGCTGGAGTTGCGGCGCCTGCTTCGCCGGCTCGCTCATCGGGTTAGTCGTCGTCGACCCGGAAGTTGTCGTGACATCCCTTGCACGACTGGCCGAGCTCGCCGACTGCTGCCTGAAATGTCGCCACATCGCCAGATTGCGCAGCGGCAAGCAGGCCGTCGCTTGTTTCGATCAGCTTCTGATGCGCGGCGGTGAATTCTTCCGGCTTTTCCCAAATTGCCGCCAGTGCTTCGGTGTCGAAACCGGCATCCATGCCGGTGCCGTCGGGGAAGTGGTCGCCAATCTTCTGCGCATTGGCGTTGATCGTGGTTGCCGACGCTTCAAGTACCGCAAAGTCGGGGCTGTCCCCTTCCAACTGTCCGCGGATCGCCTTGAAGGCATCGCCAATCTCTTCGAAATTGGTCTGACGCACATCGATTATTGCCGGTTCTTCAGACGCCTGCGATCCTGCCCCCCCGTCGCTGGCGGCTTCCCCATTGCAAGCTGTCAGAACCAGGGCTGAGGCGGCGACAACGAGAGTGGATCGGGAGAGGTGTGATTGCATCGTGGGCTCCTGTGTTCGACTCGCAACGATGCTAAGCGCTTTGACGCACAAGGCAAATTCTCATTTTCGCTGGCGCCAGCCGCAAGCGCGAATGCATGGGCGAGGGCGTCTAGCTACTCTCCGTGCCGCTCCAATTCGTCGCCTGCCAGGGTCACGACATGCAGCAGATTGGTCGATCCGGGGGTCCCGAACGGTACACCAGCCAGCACGATCTGCTTGCTCCCGGCTTCACCGAAGCCGTGGCGCAGCGCCATACGCTTGCCCTTTGCGATCATCTCTTCGTAGCTGCCGATATCCTTGGTCGCGACCGCATGTGCGCCCCACAGCAAAGCGACGCGGCGAGCCGTGCGCATCGAGGGGGTCAGCACCAGCATCGGTGTCGCGGGCCGTTCGCGCGCCACTCGGCGTGCGGTTGAACCCGAAGAGGTGAACACGGTGATTGCGCTGATCGGCACCGTATCGGCGATCGTCATGCAGGCGTGGCTGAGCGCATCTGCGGTGGTGGAATCGGGCGGTGTTTCGAGGAACCTTACGCGATCCTTGTAGCCTTCGTCGGATTCCACCTGGGTGGCGATGCTGTTCATCATCGCAACCGATTCCTCCGGCCAATCGCCGGCAGCGCTTTCCGCCGACAGCATCACGGCGTCGGCTCCGTCATAGACCGCATTGGCGACGTCGGAGACTTCGGCCCGCGTCGGCATTGGGCTTTCGATCATCGATTCGAGCATTTGCGTCGCGACGATCACCGGCTTGCCGGCTGTGCGGCTGGCATTGACGATGCGCTTTTGCAGGGGCGGCACTTCGTGCGGCTCGAGCTCAACGCCGAGATCGCCGCGCGCGACCATGATACCATCGGAAAGCTCGATGATCTCGGGCAAGCGGTTCACCGCCATCGGCTTTTCGATCTTGGCACACAAGGCGACGTTCTTGCCGCCGGCAGATGCGATCAGCTTGCGCGCCTCGGCAAGATCTTCGGGCCGCTGGACAAAGCTCAAGGCAATCCAGTCAGCCCCATGCTCGACTGCGAATGCCAGATCCTTTCGATCCTTGTCGGTCAGCGCCGGGATCGGCACTTCGGCATCGGGTACGTTTACGCCCTTGCGGTCGGAAATGACCCCGCCGACTTCAGCCGAACAGAAGATGCGATCCTTGTCCGCTTCTTTCACGACCAGCCGGATCTTTCCGTCGTTGATCAGCAGTCTTTGGCCGCGCTCCAATATTCCGAACAGTTCCGGGTGGGGCAGACAAACGCGGGTCTCATCGCCCGGCGTTTCATCGCGATCGAGCGTGAAATGCCCCGAATGGCGGATCACCGCTTCGCCGTCCTTGAAGGTGCCGACCCGCAGTTTCGGTCCCTGAAGGTCTGCCAAAATTGCAATCGGGCGGAAGAACTCCTTTTCGAGCGCCCGAATGGCTGTGATGGTTTTCTCGTGATCGGCGTGGCTGCCGTGGCTCATATTGACGCGGAAGGCGTCGGCACCGGCCTTGAACAGCTTGCGCAGCATTTCCGGCGAACGGCTCGCAGGTCCGATCGTCGCCAGTATCTTGACCTTGCGACCTCGCGGGTCGATCCTCGTCACATCGCGTTTGACCATAGCTCCCAGGATCCCTCTGTCCGGTTCCCGAGAGCTATGGCACAGCAATCTTTCAACTCAAGGAAATGTGACATGGATACGAATGCATCGGACCCGCTGGAGGCGCTGGACGACGCGCAGGCCGCCGCCGCTTTCCGCCGACTGGTGCGGCATCTGCGCCACCGCCATGATGCGCAGAATATCGAGCTGATGGGGCTCGCCGGGTTCTGCCGGAATTGCCTTGCAGACTGGATCCGCGATGCAGGCTATGAAGGCGACAAGGCGGCAGCGCGCGAACTGATCCACGGCATGCCGATGGACGAATGGAAGACCACCAGGCAGACTCCGGCCACCGAAGAGCAGATCGCCGCGATGGAACGCAGCCTTACGCGGAACAAGCCGGATCTGCGCTAACCATCCAACCCACACCGCCTGATCAGGGCGTTGGCGAACATGTCTCGCACCGCCGGATCGGGCAGCAATTGCTGGCGCGCCGCGATCCAGCTGTCGACTGCCGCATCTCCATAAGCCGCTCTCACCCGCGCCGCATCATAGGCGTTGGTCTTGCCCCAGTGCTGAGTGAAGGTGATCCCCTTGCTGGCCATCTTTGCCGGCATGGCGTCGAAGAAGGCAGACGAATCCGCGTTGGCGATCCCGTCGATGCTGATCACGAATGTGGTGTCCCAGCGGTTGAAGGCGAGGAATGCATCGGATTTGTCGACATACCGGCAACCGTAGACCAGCGGCACGGGTCCGATGTCGTCGTTGAGTTCGATCAACGCGTCGAGCGCGGGCAGCGCATCGGGCAGGTCGACCGCGATCGTCCCGCTCGCCACCAAAGTGCGCTGGGTCTTGTATCCGAACAGCTCACCCCAAGTGCCGAATTTCTCACCGACACTGAACATGCTTTGCTCGACGACGCCCGAGAAAATCGGGACGAGGAACTGCGCGACATCGAGCACGCGCCCGGCGACGCTGACGAAGTCATAGCCCGGACCCCAACTGTCTTCCTTCAAAGTGTAATCGATATCGTGGTCGGGATCCCACGGCTCCTCGTACATATGGGTCAGCAACACCCCATGCGGGGCGGCAGTGTTGGGGTTGATGATCGGCTGATAGAAATAGGGCGTGCCGCTTCGCCCAGCGGGATCGAGGCGGCCTTCGGTGGAGAAGTCTAGTGTAGCGATACGGTGCCGCATCTCGGCATCGAATTTCAGCACCTGCCCGGTGCGATCCTTGTTGGTGTTGAACGCGCTCATCATGAAATGCTCGCGCGTTTCGAGCACCATATTGTGGATCACCCCGAAGCTGCCGAGCCCCATCACGACAGCGTTGAACAGATCGTCGTCACGCAGCAGCGGCGCGCCATAGGTGTTGGCGACATTCTCGCGGATGACCGGATAGCTCGCGCGTTCGAGCCACACTTCGCTGTCTGGTCCGGTCACGATATGCAGCGCGACCACCTGATCGTGCATGGCCCCGCGACCGAGGACGGAGCCATGAGTTCCGGCCTGGGTTGCCCCGGCCAGAGTTTGTCCATTCGCAGCACCGGTTGTGCGGATCGACAGGCCTCGCGCTTCGAGCCAGCGATTGAGTTCCGAGACATAGGTTCCGGCCTGCGCCATCACCAGCGTCCGGCGGCGCGCAACCCCGCCGGAATAGGCCGCATCAACCTGCATATGATGGACCTTGCGGATCAGGTTCAGCTGATGGATGTCGATCATAACGCCGGTCGTCAGCGGCGCATCGGACAGCGACCAGCTGCGTCCGACCGCCCGGCATTCCAGCCCATCGTCCCTGGCTTCGCGGATCGCGCGCTTGATCTGCGCCGTGCAGCGTTTCACCGCGCTCGCCGAATAGGTCAGATCGTCGGGCGGACGGCTGATTACATCGACCCGCGCAATCGGGCCGTCCACGGTCTCGTGCCAGTTTTGCCATTGGTCTCCCACGCGCGTGCGCAGGAACATGGTGTCATCGTCCGACATCGCTCAACCCCTCGCCGTTTCAGCGGCTTCGATCAGCGGGATGAGCCGCTCGAGTGCCGCCTGCGATGGCGTGCAGGTGAACTCGGCAATCGCGTCCGCATCGTTCGTGTCGGGGGTGATGATGCAATCGAATTCGACCGTTTCGGGCTGTGCGCCGGTGGCGTTGCGGGTGCAGGAGAGGACATTCGGCACTCCGTCGACCGCATCGCAGGTGATCTGCGATTCCTGCTCCGGCTTCTTGCAGGAGAAATGCAAAGTGGCCGGGTTGACCGCACCAAGCGTCAGCACCGTCGCCAATCCCTGAGCAAAGTTGCGGCGTACTTCGACGCGGGTGAAGCCGCGCGAACCGCATTCTTCCGGGATGGCACCCGTCGCTCCAGCGGAGCTTATCCCCGCGCGCCCGAAGACCGATGTCTGGCCAACGGCACAATCGCCGCCCGCGCAGCCTCCGTCGGGTAGGCCTGAACTGATGAGATGGCTTGCGCATCCAGACGTCGCGAGGCCGATAGCAAGGAGGCCAACCAGTATCGCTGTGCGCCTTTTGTGCATGTGATCCTCCACAGGAAAAGTAATCCGCGTGCGACCACTTGGTTTTGCTTATTGTTTTCGCGGGTTTTTCATATGGCGCAATAGCGACGAAAATGTGGTCGGTTGGGGCTGGCGATTACGTCTGCGAGTGCTATCTCGCCGCCAACGAATCCAAATCCAACCCGGAGCTGAATGAGAATGGCTGAAGCCACTGACGACCGCCTGCGCCTGCTGATCGAACGCATCGAGCGCCTGGAAGAAGAAAAGAAGGGCATCGCCGACGATATCCGCGATGTCTATGCCGAGGCCAAGGCGGTTGGCTACGACACCAAGATCATGCGCCAGATCGTGCGCCTGCGGAAGATGAAGCCGGACGATCGCAGCGAACAGGAAACCATCCTCGAAACCTACAAGGCCGCACTCGGTATGGGGTGACGCTTCCTTGATTACCGACAGCGGCGTATTATATTGATAATACAGCAATTCGGGAGGAAGACCATGGCCAGTGAATGGAAAGACGCGCGCGGGGTGATCGTCACCACCACACCTTCGATCGAGGGCAAGCCGATCCAGGAATATTGCGGCATCGTGGTCGGCGAAGTGATCGTCGGCGCCAACCTGTTCCGCGATCTGTTCGCCAATATCCGCGACATCGTCGGTGGCCGCTCGGGCAGCTACGAACGCATCCTGCAAAAGGCGCGCGATGAAGCGATCGAGGAATTGCAGGCCGAAGCGGCTTCGCGCGGTGCCAATGCGGTGGTTGGGATCGATCTCGATTACGAGGTGATCGGCGATACCGGCTCGATGCTGATGGTTAGCGCGAGCGGGACCGCAGTTAAGGTCTAGGGCCATGGCTTTGGTGCGGCGTCTAGGCCCGGACGACGTGGCGGGCTTTCGCGCGATGAATGCGGTGTTCTCCAAGGTCTTTGATGAGCCGGAGAACTACTCGGAAAAGCCCCCGGCTCAAGCCTACGCAAGGCAATGGCTCGCCAATCCCAATCACCTTGCGATTGTGGCGGAGGATGAAGGCGCGGCTGTCGGCGCGCTAGCCGGGTACATCCTGCCCAAGTTCGAGCAGCAGCGTTCGGAGCTCTACATCTATGATCTGGCAGTGCATCAAGCCTATCGCCGGCGCGGTGTCGCTACTGCGCTGATTGCAGAGACTCGCCGGATTGCTCGGGCGGTCGGTGCCTGGACCATCTTCGTCCAGGCGGACACGACACCAGAGGATGAGGCCGCTCAGGCACTCTATCGCAAGCTATCCAGCGAAGAGATCTCGGTCCTGCACTTCGACATTCAACCTTGATGAAATTCCATCACCACCAGCAGATTGAAGGCCGAATGTTGCGCCATGGCAGCTCCCAGTCCTAGCCGCGTCCGCGTGTATGCCAAGATCAAGCCGCCGATGGTTTGCGACGATACCAGGATAACGTCGAGCGGGGTGTTGATTTCCTCGAAATTGCCCAGATGGATCAGACCGAATGCAATCGTGCTGCCCCAAACGAATTTGCCGAAATGGGAGCTGAACCAATCCGGGACTTGCGTATCTCGCCTGCGGGTCATTGCCCACTGGGTCAAACCTCCGATCAAAATCAGGAGACCGATTGCGATCAACGGTATCGCAGCCGCTTCCCCGACAAATTCGCTGATGATAATGAGTCCCAGCGCGGTCCACGCAGCGGCGGCGAATCGCAGTCCTGCAACATCGCCCCTGAGCCAGCCCCGGAACAATGCCTCTTCGATGATGGGGGCTAGCAGAACCGAAAACAGCAAGTCTTCGGCAAGGCTCAGGTTTTCGTCGATCGGGTCCGGGAACTCGTAATCGGCAACGCTGGCGATTCCCGCTTCAAGGTAGAGCGACCCCATTGCCAGAGCGAGATCGAGGGCGAAGAGCGCTGCGAGTGCGAACAGGAATGCTCGACCGAATGTCAGATTGACATATGCCAGAGTTGGTCTTCGAGCGAAGTCCCAAACGTCGCGATAAAGGTTGGCAACCGTCGCAACTGTAAGCGCCGAGCTTGCGTCGCGGACTGCCATTTCTTAAGCGGACCTCCGAAACCAAAGCCCCAGCACGAAGAGTTCCCATGGCAGGCCATTCCAAATTCAAGAACATCATGCACCGCAAAGGTGCGCAGGACAAGAAACGGTCCAACCTGTTTTCCAAGCTCAGCCGCGAGATCACCGTTGCCGCGAAGATGGGCGCGCCCGATCCCGACATGAATCCACGCCTGCGGCTGGCGGTCAACAACGCCAAGTCGCAATCGATGCCGAAGGACAATATCCAGCGCGCGATCGACAAGGCTTCGGCGGGGGACGGCGAAAATTACGAAGAGGTGCGCTACGAAGGCTATGGCCCGGGCGGCAGTGCAATCATTGTCGAAGCGCTGACCGACAACCGCAACCGCACCGCCACCGCCGTGCGCACGGCGTTCAGCAAGAATGGCGGCAATCTTGGCACCGAAGGTTCGGTCCAGCACGGCTTCGAGCGCCTGGGCCTGATCGAATATCCGGCCAGCGTCGGCGATGAGGACACCGTGCTCGAGGCTGCGATGGAGGCGGGTGCCGACGACATCGAAAGCACCGACGATGGTCACACGATCTGGACCGCTCCCGACGATCTTCACCAGGTTGCCGGCGACCTTGAGAAAGCGCTGGGGGAGGCCGAGAATGTGAAGCTCGCATGGAAGCCAAACCTTACGGTCGAGATGGACGAAAAGGGCGCAGGAACTCTGCTCAAGCTGATCGACACGCTCGACGACGATGACGATGTGCAGACCGTGTGGGGCAATTACGAAATCTCCGACGCGGTGATGGAGAAGCTTGAGGCTTGAGCTGGCGCGAATGGGCCTTCGCATGCCTATTGGGTGCCGCATTCCTGCTCGCCGCGGCCTGACGGCTGGGATGGCGGATCGGGTTGTGAGAGGACGCTCATGATAATCCTCGGCCTTGATCCATCCTTGAGTTGCACCGGGTGGGGCGTGATCAAGGCGGAAGGCTCGCGGATCGCCCATCTCGCCAACGGCGAAGTCAAAACCTCACCTCGCGCGCCGATGGCGGAGCGGCTGGCCGATCTCCACCGGATGATCGCCGGCGTTATCGCTCAGCATCGACCCGAACGGGCCGCTTGCGAAGAAGTGTTCGTCAACAAGAACCCGCAATCGACGCTGAAGCTCGCACAAGCTCGCGGGGCCGTGCTCGCGACTTGCGGTGCCGTCGGACTGCCGGTCGAGGAGCACGCCGCGCGAGCGGTCAAGAAAGCGGTGGTCGGAACCGGCGCAGCCGAGAAGGAGCAGGTTCAAGCCATGCTCAAGATCCTGCTGCCAGGGGCGGAGATTTCGGGAGCGGACGCAGCCGATGCTTTGGCGGTCGCAATCGCCAACGCGCATCTGGGAACTAGAGGGCTTTAGTTGGCGCCGGGAGACTGGTTGTCGTTGTCGTCGCCGCCGATATCGGCAACGATCACGAAGATGCCTGTCGCCCACAGACCGACTAGGATCAGAGCGATGATATCGCCGCTCTCTCCGACGACGCCTTCGCCTTCGGCTGAGCGTCCCAATCCGGGTTGGACCTGAGAGCTGGTGTAGAACGCCTTGCTGTCGCCCGCACGCGTGTTCGCTTGCGCCGCAACGGGCGTCAGGACAAGACCACCTGCTGCGAGCGCGGCCATGACATTTCGTGCAGTCTTAAACATAACAGCTCCAATCACTGTGCTCCGATACGCGAAAACACTCTAGAAACCGTTAACCAATGCGACCGACCGACTCAGGCTTGCGACAAGCAGACGATAGCCGCCATCATTCGCGATCCTAGCAATCGCGAAAGCGTGTCTGTCCTACCGGCCAATCAGTCGCTAGAGGGAGCGCATGCAACGCACCGCGACCTTCTCAGAACAGCTCGGATCTGGGCGGTCCGTGGCCGAAAAACTTGTTCCTGGACCGTGTAACATGCGGTCCATGTCTCCTCAGAATACAGGATGCACCCCGTGACGATCCATCTCTACGGAATTCCCAATTGCGGCACCGTCAAGAAGGCGCGCAAATGGCTCGAAGCGCGCGAACTCGAATACGCGTTTCACGATTTCAAGAAGGAAGGGGTAGACCCGGCCAATCTCAAGGAATGGATCGCGGACAAAGGCGTCGATGTAGTGCTCAATCGGCGCGGGACGACCTTTCGCAAGCTTTCCGACGCCGACAAGGCCGATATCGACGCGGCGAAGGCGTTCATACTCCTGCAAGAGCACACCTCCATGATCAAGCGCCCGGTCGTGGTTCACTCCGGCGGTATCCTGGTAGGATTCAAGGAAGACGAATGGTCCGCAACATTCTCCTGATGGCTCTCGGGTCGCTCGCTTTGGCAACGCCTGTGGCCGCTCAAGCAAAAGCCGATGAAAGGCCGTTGATCATCGCGCATCGCGGGGCCAGCGGCGAACGTCCCGAGCACACGCTTGCCGCATACGAATTGGCGATCGATCGGGGAGCGGATTATATCGAACCTGATTTGGTTGCGACCAAGGATCTCGTGCTGGTCGCCCGTCATGAGACCGAGCTTTCCGGCACCACCGATGTCGCGTCGCGCGAGGAGTTCGAAGATCGTCGACGAGAAAAGGTGATCGGCGAGCGCCGGGTCGCCGGGTGGTTCGTCGAAGACTTCACGCTTGCCGAACTGCGGACCCTGCGGGCCAAGGAGCGCGTGCCAAGCGCGCGACCGGCCAACACACGGTACAATGGGCTCTTTCAGGTGCCGACCTTCGAAGAAATTGTGAAGCTCGTCCGAGCCAAGGAGGCTGAAACAGGTCGTACCATCGGCCTCTATCCGGAGCTGAAGATCCCGACCTGGCTGTTGCAAGAGGAGGGGATCGACACGGTTGACCTGTTGGTCACCGAACTGAGGAAACTCGGCCTCGACAAGGCCGACGATCCCGTTTTCATTCAGGTCTTCGAGGTTGGGCCGTTGCAACGGCTCGACCGGCTGATCGACAGCAAGCTGGTGCTGCTAATCGCTCCGGAAGGTGGCCCGTTCGATGAGCCAAACCTGCGCTGGTCCGATATGATGAGCCCTTCCGGACTGGCCGAGGTTGCGGAGTATGCCGACGGGATTGGCCCGTGGCTGGGCCATGTCCTCGAAGCCGATGGTTCCCCCAAAACCCTGGTTTCCGATGCGCATGCAGCCGGGCTCAAGGTCCATCCCTGGACTTTGCGCAAGGAGAACGGCTTTCTTCCCGCATCCGTCCAAAACACAGGCGGTCCAGCGGCTGACGGACAATACAGGCTGCTTTGGTCGAATGCGATCGCCAGCGGGGCCGACGGGTTCTTTGTCGATAACGTCCGCGAATTCGTCGCGCTGGTAGGCGAAGGCGATTAGTCGCCAGGGACGCGATGGATATCCCTCGTGACAAGCCGATTATCGTGTTCGACGGCGTTTGCGTCTTGTGCACGGCCAATGCCCGGTTCGTCTTGAGGAACGATCGTGCGGGCAAATTCCGCCTGGCGGCGATGCAGGGCGATGCTGGCACTCAAATCCTTCGGGATGCGGGGTTGGATCCCGACGATCCGATCAGTTTCGTCATTCTCGATGCCGAGGATGACGGAGGCCGCGTTTGGATGGACAGCGACGCCGTTCTGCATCTCTGGAGCGGGCTTGGTTGGCCGTGGCGGCTTGGCGCAATCTTCAAGCTTGTGCCGCGCATGCTTCGCGATCCGATCTATCGTCTGATCGCCCGAAATCGCTACCGCTGGTTCGGCAAGCGTGAGACTTGCTGGGTGCCTGCTGCCGAACAGGCCGATCGGCTTCTCTAGATCGTGTGGCGGGCACTCAGGATGTAGTTGAGCGATTCGTCGTCGGACAGGTGCAGGCCCTTTCCAGGCCGGTACGCAATGCCGCGGCGCTCGATGACCTCCAGACCCACCTCGGCCAGCAATGCTTCAAACTCCTCGGGCGTGATGAAGTCACGCCAATGATGTGTTCCCTTGGGGACGTAGCCGATCGCTTCGGCGGCACCGACCAACAACACTCGCGACGCTGCGGTGCGGTTCGGGGTCGACATCACCAGCAACCCACCCGGCGCCAACCGCGCTGCGACATCGGCAAGGAATGCGCGCTTGTCGGCAACATGCTCAATA
>CAZJZO010000108.1:0-12578 GCA_964550495.1 uncultured Porphyrobacter sp.
CGGTCGATTGGCGCGAACAAGTGGCCGGAGACGCGGCCCCGGGTTCCGGGCTGGCCGCCACTCTGTCGACACGGTTCTGACGCAAGACCCGCTGCTCAATCGGCACAAATGCCACATGCGGTGATCAGCCGCGCACTCTGGCTTTAATCGCTGCGCCGGCTGGGGTAACGGCTAGATTATGGACGTTTATCTCCCCATCGCGAATCTCTCGGTGAACGGGTTGTATATCGTCCTGCTCGGTGGGCTCACCGGCATCCTGTCGGGTCTGTTCGGAGTTGGCGGCGGCTTTCTCACCACACCGCTGCTGATCTTCTACGGGATTCCGCCAACTGTCGCTGCGGCCTCGGCCGCAACCCAGGTCACCGGCGCCAGCGTCTCCGGTGTGATTGCGCACGGAAAACGCGGCGGCGTGGACTATCGGATGGGAATGGTGATGGTTGGCGGGGGCGTCGTCGGCGCATTGTTCGGAGCCGCTCTGTTCCGCTTGCTGCAGGCGCTCGGTCAGATCGATGTGGTGATCAATATCCTGTACGTGGTCATGCTCGGCACGATCGGTTCACTGATGCTGCGAGAGGCGGTCGACGCTCTGCGACCGAGTACCGCGGCGGCTCAGCCGCGCAAGCGCCGCCACCACCCGCTGGTTGCCGGCCTGCCGTTTCGCTGGCGCTTCTATCGCTCGGGTCTGTACATCTCCCCGCTCGCGCCGCTGATCCTCGGCGTGATCGTCGGGATCCTGACGATGCTGATGGGCGTTGGCGGCGGGTTCATCCTAGTCCCGGCAATGCTGTATCTGCTCGGCATGAGCGGCAACGTGGTGGTAGGGACGTCGCTGTATCAGATCCTGTTCGTCACGATGGTGACCACGATGACGCATGCGCTCACCACCAAGGCGGTCGATATCGTGTTGGCGGGGCTGCTGCTGCTCGGTTCGGTGATGGGCGCACAATTCGGCACTCAGATTGCGCTCAAGGCGCGGCCGGAGCTGCTGCGTCTCGTCCTCGCCGCGATCGTGATCGCGGTGGCGTTGCGGATGCTTTTTTTTAATGATACGGCGACCACCGAGATCTACACGGTCAGTCCGCTGTGATTGGCGGGCTTCGCCTTGTCTTCCTGCTGGTCGCAGCATTCGTCCTGTCCGGACAGCGCGAACCGATCCTCGTGCCCGAGGTCAGCCAATCCCGGATCGAGGTTCGTCAGGGATTCACCGGCGCAAATCTGTTGCTCTATGGGGCGATCGTCGATCCGCGCGGTCCGCAGGCCGAAACCGAATATGACATAGTGGTCGTCCTCAAAGGACCAACCGAACCGATCCGGCTGCGCGAGAAGGATCGCATTGCCGGTATCTGGATGAATGCCGGCGCGACCGACTTTCGTTCGGCACCGTCGTTCTTTGCGGTCGCTTCGTCGCGACCGATCGAACAGATCGTAGATGAACGCACTGCGGCAATTTACGAGCTTGGAACCGACTTCATCCAGTTGTCGCCCAGCGGCGTGATCGATCCCGAAGTGCAAACGCGATTTTCGCGCGGGCTCGTTGAGATGCGTCAGCGGCGGGGCTTGTACAAGCAGGATCCCGAAGGGGTCCGGATCACCGAAGGGGTGCTCTACCAGGCGCGCATAATTCTGCCTTCCAATGTGACCACCGGACCCTACACCGCCGAAACCTTTGCCATTGCCGATAGCAGGGTCTTGGCCAGCGCCACCGCAGAGATCGACGTGGTCAAAGTCGGGCTGGAAGGCCGGGTGGTTAACGCCGCGCAGCGCTGGTCATTCCTCTACGGAGCGGGTGCGATCCTGCTTTCGCTGGGGATGGGGTGGCTGGCCGGACGCGTTTTTGCCGGCCTTTGAAGGTAATGTTGACGCGATCTTAACCCCGTTCTCGCTATTCCCAGCCACCAGCGAAGGTGCCGGGCATACGCTCGCTGCCTGTACACTGAAGGGACTAGGAAGCGCGCATGAGCGATATGGGAAGCCAGGAATTTGAACGGTTTACCGGACCGGACAAACCCGAGCGGGCCGTCAATCTGACCGACGAGGCCAAGTCGGGCGAGGATCGCACGGCTGAAAATGCGCGCCTGCCGATCGGGGTGGTGCTCGAAATTTCGGGTTCCGGCTCGCAAGTCGCTTTCGACCTGCCGCGCCTCAACGAATGCATGGAGGATGACGATCCTTCGATTCAGCTTGCCGGACAGGTCGGCAGCCAGATCAAGATCCGCGTCGGCGACGCTTGGCTGCTTGCCAATGTCCGCGATCAGCGCAAGGACCGCCGCACCACCGAAGGCATCATTGCCAATATCGATTTCCTCGGTGAGGGCAGCGAGGAGAAGCTGACCGGTCGTATCCACGGATTCAAGCGCGGTGTGACCCGCTATCCGGTTCCGGGCGCGATGGTCTATCCCGCGACCACCAAGGATCTCGAACAGATCTACGCCAGCGATGGCCGCGCCAACATCACGATCGGCAAGGTGTTTCCGACCAAGGATATCCGCGCCGGCCTTTATGTCGACGCGATGCTCGGCAAGCACTTCGCGCTGCTGGGCTCGACCGGTACCGGTAAATCGACCAGCGCCGCGCTGATCCTGCACCGGATCTGCGAAGCCGCGCCGCACGGCCATATCGTCATGATCGACCCGCACGGGGAATACTCCGCCGCGTTCCGCCAATCCGGACAGATTCTCGACGTATCGAACCTGATGATGCCGTATTGGTTGATGAACTTCGAGGAGCATTGCGAAGTCCTGCTGACCAGCGACGGCAACGAGCGTCAGGTCGATATGGACATTCTCGCGAAGTGCCTGCTGCACGCCCGCTCCAAGAACCGGCTGGCGGAGACGATGGGCAAGATCACCGTCGACTCGCCAATTCCCTACCTGCTGTCCGATCTCTCCGCCGTGTTGCAGGACGAGATGGGCAAGCTCGACAAGGCAACGTCGTCCGCGCCCTACATGCGTATCAAGGGCAAGCTCGAAGAGTTGAAGAGCGACCCGCGCTACCAGTTCATGTTCTCCGGCATGCTGGTCGGCGATACGATGGCTGACTTCATCTCCAAGGTCTTCCGGATGCCGAGCCAGGGCAAACCGATCTCTATCATCGACGTGTCGGGCGTGCCGTCGGATATCACCTCGACCGTTGTCGCCGTGCTCAGCCGCCTCGTGTTCGACTTCGCCATCTGGGGTCGCGAAGAGAAACCGCGACCGGTCTTGCTGGTGTGCGAAGAGGCGCACCGCTACGTCCCGAACGAGAAGAACTCCGACGGGTCTTCGGTCGGACGCATTCTCAGCCGGATCGCCAAGGAAGGCCGCAAATACGGCATCTCGCTCGGCCTTATCACCCAGCGCCCGTCCGACCTCGCCGAGGGCGTGCTGTCGCAATGCGGCACGATCATCTCGATGCGTCTCAACAACGACCGCGACCAGGCCTTCGTCAAGTCGGCCATGCCCGAAGGCTCGCGCGGGTTCCTCGACTCGATTCCCGCATTGCGCAACCGCGAGTGCATCATTTGCGGCGAGGGTGTTGCGATCCCGATCCGCGTGAACTTCGACAATCTCGAAGAGCACAAGCGTCCCGCTTCGGAAGATCCCAGCTTTGTCGAACTGTGGAACCGCAGCGGCGGTGAGGACGAAATCGTCGAGCGCGTTGTCCTGCGCTGGCGTAGCCAGGGCTAAGTGCCCCTCTCATCCCCGTACAAGTGAATATGCAGCCGGTCGCTCAACCGGAAACCGTGGCTCAGGCACAGGCCCGACAGCCATTTCTGCCGGTTTCGCAGCGCTTCGCTGGTGGTGCCTTCGGCCATCAGGTAGATCTTTTCCGGTCGAATGCGATACTCGCGCTGTAATTCAAGCACTTCGCGCATGTCCTCCGGCTCGGCAATCACGAACTTGAAGAATGCGCGCGGGTCGCTGGCGTAGAAATCGAGCCGCTCGGGGATCAGCGCCAGTGCCGCCTCATTGCTCGAATG
The DNA here is from genome assembly GCA_964550495.1 of uncultured Porphyrobacter sp. GTDB lineage: Bacteria > Pseudomonadota > Alphaproteobacteria > Sphingomonadales > Sphingomonadaceae > Erythrobacter. The sequence goes on from CAZJZO010000108.1 coordinate 3,959, forward strand.
CGCCAGCTTGGGGCTGACATTGTATTGATCGACACGGATATCGATATGGGCGCTCGCCTTGGTCGTGCCGTTGGTTTCGATCTCGACTTCGATATCGGGCAGGATCGCGAGCATATCGGCCAGTGGGCCACATTGCATGAGCGGCTCTCCGCCGGTGATGACCAGGCGCTTTTGCCCGAAAGCCGCGATCTTGGCCGCAGCTTTGGCAGGCGAGAGCGCGATCTGATTGGCCTGGCGCTCGAAGGTCAGGCCATCGCGGTGAGGGCGATTGTCGCCTTCGAAGCGCCAGGTGTAGGCGGTGTCGCACCAGCTGCAGGCAAGGTTGCAGCGCGACAGCCGGATGAACGCAACCGGTGTCCCCGCGCTCGGGCCTTCGCCTTGCAGGCTGGCGAAGATCTCCGGCCCTCCGCTCACGTCTGTTGCGAGGACGAGATCAGCCATGAGGCATTCGGTTCGTCGATGCTGAAGAACACATGGACCGCATGTTACACGGTCCAAGGCAAAGAAACACATCGATCACGAATTCACGCAATGATCGAATGAGGCGATCAGGCATCGGTAGAAGTGGTAAGGTGACAGCCATTCCCACCCTATGCCACGAAACGTGCTGGTAGGAAATTTCGCCGAATGCAGTTCGACGGACACGCGATCACCGTCAACGCGGTTCGGGAGACCTGACAATCGGCCATCGACCACGACCAGACAACCTGAATTGCGAATCTTTCGAGATGCCTACCAGGCAAATACTCCGAACACTGTTTGTATTCTTGCAAAAGTCCGAAAAAGCAATCAGATATGCCGCAACAAGGGTCGCGGATACTTATCAACGGAGAGATGTTTTAGGAGATATTTGATGAGCTCGATTTGCGGCAAAGTAATTTCTGTAGAAATAGAAGAAGAAAGTGACGGCAAAGGTGGGTCTAAGACCATCACCAAGTTTGTAGTTGAAAACGAAAACGGCACCAGAGAGTTCGAGCATCCTGGAGAATTATCCGATCAAATGAGGGATTTGCTGCAGAAGGGTTTCGACAATCAGAAGCTAAACGCCACGGTCGAATACACAAAAGTCGAGGTGAAGGACGAGAATGGCGAAGCAAAGGTCAAATACAAAGTGACGTCAGTAAAGCTGTCTCACAAGAAATGCGATTGATGCTGACCCGGTGTGCGCGTGCGAGAAACCTGAAGAACGGGGGGCGCAGGGCACGCGATTGACAGCGCCCCCTCAATTTCCGGGCAATTCGAATGGATGATTCACGAGGATCGAAGGTCGAGGGTCGTCGCGGCTCTGCGGGTGCACTCAGGCCCATTGCGCCGGATCGAGCGCCAACAGCTCTGACAACTGGCCGTAGAGCACTGGTTCCTCACGCCGCAGCGCGCGGGGTCTTTCAAAGAATGTGACGATCGCTTCGGCAAAGAACTCTTCGTGATTGGTCGCACCATAGGCATCGATCAGGGTCTGGCCTCCGCGCTCGACCCGATCCACATGGTCCCGATAGGCGTCGAGCATGGCCTTTTCCCATCCCGCATAGGCCTGTCCCTTGCGCAGGATCGGGATGCCGTTGGCGTGACCGGTCAGGCTGTCGAGTTGGTGCGCGAATTCGTGGATCACGACATTGTGCCCATCTTCCGCATCGAGCCCGCCATGCAGCGCATGGTCCCACGACAGGATAACCGGTCCGTGCGCCCAGCTTTCACCCAGTGTTGCATGATTGTTTTCATGGACGACGTATCCGTCATGCGTGCCCCGATGCGTCAGAAAGGCCGACGGATAGATCAGCACGTTTCGGAGCGTGTCGTACCAGACCGGGCTGTTGACGATCAGCAGGCAGGCTTGTGCAGCAATCGAGAGCCGCATCGCCTCGGTGACTTCGAGACCGTTCTGCCCGCGAAAGGTGACCTGATCGAGGAACAGGTTGATTTTCCCTTCGAGGGTGAGCCGCAGGGTTTGAGGCAGCCGGCCTACCAGCGGCACCAGCCTTTCCACGACGGCGCGTTGTTCCGGCGTGAGCGGAGTGGCCAACAGCTGTGCACGCTTCTGCCGTCGCGAATACCAGCGGTACACAAAGAACGCGGCGACAAGCAGCGGAAAGGCAAGGGCGAGCCAAGGCGACATACGATAGAGGTAAGGTCGCCCTTACGCCTTTGGTAGGGTAGAATATCTACCCGTCCTGAATGAGGCGCTGGCTTATCCCAGCTGCTCCAGCGCCTCATTCAGATTTCGATTAAGCTATCGGACCGCTCACGACGATATCAGCCATTCTTGGGTCTCCAGCCCGAGTGACTAGAATTTGCGCCTTTCGGCCATCATCTAGGTGCAGCGTGCAATGATTGTGGCTTGTAAGGGCCTCAACAAAGAAAATTCCGTCTCCGACAATGGAGCCCCTTGCTTCCTTTAGGCCGCCAGATTGGAATACATCGATACTGTAGTCGACTTGCGACGATTTCTCTCCGACTTTGAGGATGCCGGTCCCCGAAATTCGTTCCAGATGCACTGTCAGTCTCCCAACCGCTCCAGCGCCGCCTTCAACCGCCCCACTTCGGCTGAATGATGCGCGAAATCAGCCTTGGCTTTCTCGACCGCTTCGGGCTTTGCGCGTTCGACGAAGTTGGCGTTTGACAGGCGCCCTTCGAGTGACCTGGCCTCTTTCTCCGATGCGGCAAGCGCCTTTTCCAGTCGGGCTTTCTCGGCCTCGATGTCGATGATGCCTTCGAGCGGGATGACGAACACATCGCCTAGCGCGGTGACTTGCATCGCTGCGCCTGCGGGCGCGTCGCCAATGGTCACCGGCGTCAGGCGGGCAAGGCGTTCGATTGCGGCACTGCTGCGCTCGATCGTGCTCGCCGCCAAGTCCGAGGCTGCTGGCAGGAACGCCGCCAGCTTTGCCCCCGGCGCTATGCCGAGCTCGTTCTTCGCGCTGCGGACATTGGTGGTGAGGTCGATCACCCAGTCGATCGCGTCGGTCGCATCTTTCGAGACTTCTGCCCGCGGATTGGGCCACGCAGCCGTAATGAGGTCGTAGGACCGCTCACCCTGCGCGTGCCACAGCTCTTCGGTGATGAACGGCATGAACGGGTGCAGCACGACGAGGATCTGGTCGAGCGCCCATCCGGCAACTTCGCGGGTTTCGACCGCTGGCATCCCGTTCGGATCGGCGTCGTCGGCGAAGACCGGCTTGATCAGCTCCAGATACCAGTCGCAGAACTTGCTCCAGGTGAACTGGTAGATCGCGTTGGCGGCCGCATCGAAGCGCAGATCGGCCATCGCCGCCTCGATTTCCTCGCAAACCTGCTGGACTTCGCCGATGATCCACTGGTTGGCGGCGAGGCGCGCGGTTGGTGCCTTGATCGTGGTGCTCTTGCCGATGCCGTTCGACTGGCAGAAGCGTGTCGCATTCCACAGCTTGGTGGCGAAGTTGCGGTATCCTTCGACCCGCTTCTCATCCATCTTGATGTCGCGGCCCTGGCTTTCCATTGCGGCCATGAAGAACCGCAGTGCGTCTGCGCCGTACTGGTCGATCAGTCCGAGCGGGTCGACGACATTGCCCTTCGACTTCGACATTTTCGCGCCGTCCGCCGCTCGGACAAGACCGTGGAGATACAGGCGCGGCCACGGGGCCTCACCCATATTGTACTGCCCCATCATCATCATCCGCGCATCCCAGAAGAACAGGATGTCGAAGCCCGAGATGAGCAGGTCATTGGGAAAGTGCTTGTCGAGCAGCGGTTGGTTGTCCTCGGGCCAGCCGAGCGTGGCAAACGGCCACAGTGCGGAGGAGAACCACGTGTCGAGGACGTCGGGGTCGCGACGCATCCGAATGGTCACCTTGTCACCATCGATGTTCACACCGGCTTCCCCGTCGACGACGATGTCGAAGCTCTTCCCCTCGAACTTGCCATGCTCCTGGTAGTAGGCCTTGGCCGCTGCAATCGCGTCAGCTTCGGACTCGGCTACAAAACAGGGAAGCGGCTTCTTCGACCCACGGTCTTGTTCGTTGATTGGAACCGAAAAATCGAGCCATCCGTGATAGGGCCCTTCCCAAGCCGGAATCCGGTGACCCCACCACAATTGGCGAGAGACGCACCACGGCTGGATATTCTCCATCCAGTTAAAGAAGGTCTTTTCCCAGCTCTTGGGAACGATTTCGATCGTGCCGTCGCGCACATCCTTGATCGGTTTTTCGGCAAGCTTTTCTGCGTCGACATACCACTGGTCGGTCAGCCACGGCTCGATCACCACGCCGCCGCGGTCGCCGAACGGGGTTGCTATCTGGCGCGGCTCGGCGTCGTGCTCAACTTCCTCGCCTTTCTTGGTCTTGGCGATGTGCGGGATCAGGTAGCCTTGCTCCTTGAGCCGCTCGACGACGAGTTCGCGCGCGCCCGACACACCATCGCGCTTGAAGCGGTGCAGACCGAGAAACTCTTCGGGCACCAAGCCGTCAGCCGTCTGGCAGACATTGGCCTCGCGATCGAGCATGTTGAGCATCTCGCTCGCCGCGATTCCGGCGCGCTTGCCAACCTCGAAGTCGTTGAAGTCGTGCCCTGGCGTGATCTTTACCGCGCCCGACCCCAGCTCGGGATCGGCGTGTTCGTCGGCGACGATCGGGATGCGGCGACCGGTCAGCGGCAGGACAACCTCCTTGCCGACGACGCTGGCGTAGCGTTCGTCCGAAGGGTGAACCGCAACCGCCATATCGGCGAGCATCGTCTCGGGCCGCGTGGTCGCAACCTCGATGTAGTCGCGCCCATCATCGAGCGTCACGCCATCGGCCAGCGGATATTTGAAATGCCAGAAATGGCCCGGGATGGTCTGCTGCTCAACCTCGAGATCGCTGATCGCGGTCTTCAGCTTCGGATCCCAGTTCACGAGCCTTTTGTCGCGGTAGATCAGCCCGTCATTGTAGAGGTCGACAAAGGTCTTGAGCACCGCCTTGGTGAAATGCGGGTCCATCGTGAACTGTTCGCGCGACCAGTCCATCGAGCAGCCCAGCCGCCGCAGCTGGTGCGTGATCTTGCCGCCTGACTCGGCCTTCCATTCCCAGACCTTGTCGACGAATTCCTCGCGCGAGTAGTTGGTGCGCTTGTCCTGCCGCTCCTCGAGCTGGCGTTCGACCACCATCTGCGTCGCGATCCCGGCATGGTCGGTGCCGACCACCCACAAGGCGTCCTTGCCGCGCAACCGCTCATAGCGGATGACGATATCCTGCAGGGTGTTGTCCAGCGCATGGCCGATATGCAGCGAGCCGGTGACATTCGGGGGCGGGTTCACGATCGTGAAGGGTTCCGCGTCCGGACGCTCCGGCCGGAAACCGCCGGTGCTCTCCCAATGGGCATACCACCGCTTTTCGATATCAGCGGGGTCGAAAGTCGTTGCGAGTTCGGTGCTCATAAGGCGCAGGGCCATGCCACCGAGTGACAGCGCTCACAACCGCTTATTCACTCATCAGCGCATCGATTTCGGCATTGGCCTTGGCCCGCAATTGCCGCTTGCACGCGACGAAGCCGGGTTGCGCCATCAGTTCTCCGGCGCGTCGCACTGCAGTGTCGAGCACTTGGTCGGGCGCAACGATCTCATCGACCAGCCCGGCTGCGAGCGCTTGCTGCGGCCCCAGCAATTGCGACGACAGCGCCAGTCGCCGGCGCCAGACCGGATCGAGCCAGTGATCGAGGATCGCCTGCGCGACGGTCGGGAACACCAGCCCGGCCCTGGCTTCGGGCAAACCGATCCGTTGATCGCCATCGGCGGTCACCACCCAGTCGCCGCACAAGGCCATAATCCCGCCTGCGCCGATCGCGTGGCCGTTGACCGCGCAGACCAGAGCGCAAGGGAGGCGGTGGAGACCCGCGCAGAATGCGTTGATCCCGGCCCGGGCGCGGTCGGCATCCGCGTCGTCGAATGTGGCGGCGACCTTGGTGTCCATCCCGCGGGTGAAGTCGTCGCCCTGACCGGTCAGCACCACGCCGCCCGGTGGGGTATCGTCTGCCAGCGCCGCCAGCATCGTCGCGCCTTCCTCGAGAATGTCGGAGCGCAAAGTGTTGTAGGGCGGATTGGAGAGCGTCACCACCACAGTGTCGCCCAGCACCTCCCGTTCGAAATGACTCATACCGCTAACCTCCCAGCTTTGCCGCCTTAAGCGCGAGCCACGGCAATTGTCACCCGCAGTTGCGTATCAATGGAACTAGGCGCTTGTTCGGGCGGGTTTTTGCCCGCATAGATTCGCTGCGATGGACGGGATGGCGCAATATTCGCTCGAACGGGACGAATCCGGAGGCTCGCGCCTCGCTCTTTCCGGACAGATGCTTGTTTCCACCGTTGGAGTGATCGACCAGGATTTGTTCGCGATCGACACCCCGCTCGATGCCATCGATGTATCCGGGATCGAGGAGATCGACACGGTCGGGGCTTACATTGCCTGCCGCCTTGCCAGCGAACACGAAGCGGAGATCGTCGGCTGCACGCCAGAACTGCGCCGGATTCTCGATGCGGTGGAGGGGGCGGGAAACAAGGCCGACCTCGTCCCGCCGCGCGTGCCGGTGTGGAAGCGTGTGCCCCTGGCGCTGGCCGACTGGGTCTATGACATCCGTTCCGGAATGTACGGCGTGGTCGGGTTTTTCGGGCAGATCCTGATCGGGTTTGGCAGCCTGATCCGCCATCCCACTCGGTTCCCGATGAAGGCTCTGGTCCATCAGATGGAGCTGGTGGGGGTGACCGCGCTGCCGATCATCGGTTTGATGAGCTTCCTGATCGGCGTCGTGATCGCACAGCAGGGCGCGGTTCAGCTCGAACAGTTCGGAGCCGAGGCGCTGACCGTCAATCTGGTGGGCCGGATCACCCTGCGCGAGCTTGGCGTGCTGATGACCGCAATCATGGTCGCCGGCCGTTCGGGCAGCGCATTCGCGGCGCAGATCGGGACGATGAAGCTGACCGAGGAGATCGACGCGATGCGCACGATCGGAATCTCGCCGATCGAGGTTCTGGTGATCCCGCGCATCCTTGCCTGCACCTTCATGATGGTGTTGCTCGGCTTCTATTCGGCGATCATCGGCATCATTGGCGGCGCCGTTGTCGGGCAATTCTTCCTTGGCATCCCGTTCTTCACCTTTCTCGAACGGATACAGGACGTCGTGCCCGAACACGATCTGTGGGTCGGCCTGATAAAGGCCCCGGTTTTCGGCCTGATCGTCGCACTGGCGGGTTGTTATCACGGCATGCAGGTGCGCGGGAATTCCGAAGAAGTCGGCAAGCGAACGACCATGGCGGTGGTTTCGGCGATCTTCGCGGTGATCGTGCTCGACGCCTTCTTTGCGGTGTTCTTCACCGAAATCGGGTGGGGTTGAGCCATGGCGAACATCAAGAAGCAGGAAACCGATGCCCCGCCGATCGTCGTGCAGGGTCTTGAAAACCGGTTCGGCGATTTCGCGGTCCACCAGGATCTCGACCTGACCGTAAGGCAGGGCGAGATAATTGGCGTCGTCGGCGGGTCGGGCACAGGCAAATCGGTGCTGATGCGCTCGATCATCGGGCTGCAGGTGCCAAGCGCCGGACGCATCCAGGTGCTTGGCCGCGACATCACCGGGATCGACCCGGACCAGAATATCGGCGTGCGCTGCCAATGGGGCGTGTTGTTCCAGGGCGGCGCGCTGTTCTCGACCCTGACGGTGGGCGAGAATGTCGAAGTTCCGCTCAAGCAGTTCTATCCCGATATCGAGCCCGAACTGCGCCGCGACATCGCTCGCTACAAGGTGATGCTGTCGGGCCTTCCCGAAGATGCGATTGCGAAATACCCTGCGGAACTTTCTGGCGGGATGAAAAAGCGCGCAGCGCTGGCGCGTGCATTGTCGCTCGATCCCAAGCTGCTGTTTCTCGATGAACCCACCGCCGGGCTCGATCCGATCGGCGCCGCCAAGTTCGATCGACTGACCAAGGAATTGCAGGAGACGCTCGACCTTACGGTGTTCCTGATTACGCACGATCTCGATACGCTCTACGAGATATGCGACCGAGTGGCAGTCCTTGCCGACAAGCAGGTGATCGCTGTCGGCACCATTCCGGAGCTGCTTGAACGAGACCATCCGTGGATTCACGAGTATTTCAGCGGTCCTCGCGGACGCGCCGCCTTGGGAACGCATCTGCGCGGGGAGGAGGCCTAACATGTTCAGCTTCTCGCCCAAGAGCATGGACAAGCGCCCGTCGGGGCGTTCATAGGAACAGGCAATGGAAACAAGAGCAAACCACCTCTGGGTCGGCTTGGTCACCCTGTTGCTTTTGGCAGCGCTGGCCGCGTTCATCGTCTGGCTCGCACGCCTCGGGCAAGGGCAGCAGAACGAATACGATATCTTCTACCAGCAATCGGTTTCCGGTCTCGCCAATGGGAGCCAGGTCTCGTTTGCGGGCGTCCCGGTCGGGCAGGTCAGCGAAATCGCGCTTTCGGACGATGACCCCGAATTCGTACGGGTACGGGTGAGAGTACGCGACGATGTGCCGATCCTCGTTGGCACCACGGCGACGATTCAGGCGAGCTTTACGGGCGTTTCGACGATCCTTCTCGATGGCGCGCGCAAGGACGCGCCGCCGATCACTTGCGAGACCACCGCCTGTCCCGAAGGACGCCCGGTCATTCCG
>CAZJZO010000109.1:0-12569 GCA_964550495.1 uncultured Porphyrobacter sp.
AAATGAAAGAAGGTGGCATGGCAGGAAGATCACCTCAGAATAATGTCTTCGATTTTCGCGCAGGAGTTTCCCGACGGAATCAGGGCAAACTGCGCGGCTTGGCGCTGCTTGTTGCCGGAGGATTGCTCGTTGGAATTCTGGGCGGCCTCTTCGGCATCTACTGGCCTTTTGGCTCGGCAAGCGCCGAAGCGCGGACGACCCACAGCTTTGCCGTTTGCGGCATGGTCAGGCGGACTTGCGTCGTCGATGGTGACACTATCTGGCTTGAAGGCGTAAAAATCAGGATCGCGGATATCGACACGCCGGAAATCTCGCAGCCAAAATGCGATTACGAATACGATCTCGGCATAAAGGCACGCGACAGGTTGGTGGTTCTGCTCAATCGGGGAGAGTTCTCTGCGGTTCCGATCGGTAATCGGGACGAAGACCAATACGGTCGTAAGCTCCGTGTCCTGATGCGCGATGGCCGCTCGATCGGCGACCAGCTGGTCGCGGAAGGACTAGCCCGGACCTGGTCCGGACGCAGGGAGCCGTGGTGCTGATGCGCGCCTGGCCGGACAGTGATGATCCCTTGGCGGGCAACGAGCGGGAATGGAAATTGAAGCTCGAAGCATGGCTGCTGGGTATTCCGATTGTCCTCATGCTCATCGCGGGCATCGGGTCACTCTTTTGACGCTCACCCCCGATCAGGAGCTTTGGGGCATGGCGCTGTGGGTGGAGAAGTACCACGGCGATGCCGGACATGAATTCATTGCGTCGAAGATCGATCAGCTGACCCGGGCCGGCGAGGAATACGGGGCAAAACTTTGGCAGGACGTTGCGCAACGCTATGAGCGGCTTGGCGAGCGCACGTCCCGTTCCTCTTGATACAGTCGGGAGCGGTAGCCTCGACTGAAGTCAGGTAGGCTTCGAGCCTTTCGATGGTTCTGCGGCGCGGTCTGCGTCCCATCCTGAGGTCGAGCACAAATCGCGGATCGCCAACCGCGCGCCGTCCGAAACGTGTTGCCGAAATATGATGATCTTTCAGATGCTTTTCGATCCGTTCCAGCAAGGTCATGTCCCTTTCGCTCCGACTCGCAAATCCCTTGTGTTCCTGTTATGTTCTTAGTAGGATCGCATCCGCGAGTCTAGGAAAATTCCTACGATCAAGATTCGAAGGACGGAAAGATGGAACACGTGAGGGAAGAGCTCGACCGGCTGATCCTCAAGGGCGGATATGGCTACGCTTCGATTTCGCGGCTGCTCGGGCGCAACCCCGCCTATGTGCAGCAATTCATCAAGCGGGGCTCACCGAGGAAGCTCGATGATGAGGATCGAAAGACGCTCGCCTGTTTCTTTGGCGTCGACGAACAGGTGCTCGGCGGTCCGGCCAATCCGGTCACCGACAGCATGGTCGAGATACCCGTTCTTGATGTCGAAGCATCTGCCGGTTTTGGTGCAGTTGCTGCCAGCGAGACTGCACATACCCGGTTCGGGTTCGACGAGCGCTGGTTGCGGCACCTGACGTCGGCGAAGAGCGCCAGCCTGTCGATCGTTGGGGTTAAAGGTGACTCTATGGAACCCACGCTCAGTGATGGCGACGAGGTCCTGGTCGATGCGTCAGATCACGGCTCGCGGATGCGCGACGGGATCTACGTTCTTCGCGCTGATGATACCCTCGTTGTAAAGCGGATCGCGATCAAACCAGGTGGTCGGCAGATCACCATCGCGAGCGACAATCCTGCTTATCCGACTTGGCACGATATGGACCGTTCCGATGTGCACGTCGTTGGTAGAGTCATCTGGTTCGGAAGAGCGCTTTAGGCTCCTGTACTCTCCGATCTAGCTCGAACTTCCGCAAGACCAACATCAAAACCGAGCGGCTGCAGCAATTTCGAAATCAGTCGTGCTTGGCTGGCATGGAAACTATCCGAAGGCGCTTTTACTTCGACAAAGCGGATGGCTTCTCCCTTCCAAAGCGTGAGGTCCGGCCAGCCAGACCTGAGATCGTAAGGGGCAGATGCAAAGACTCCGGCGATTTCCGCAAGTCGATCGGCCCCGATTGCATCGAATAGCCCGAAGACGTGCTCTGCTAGGACGGTCGGATAGAATGCGGGAGTGTTACCAGCGGTAGCGGAGATTATTCTCCAGTTGGCCTCGATCTGTGACCGCGTTGAACGAGAAACCGAGGCGACCAAGTCGCTTTTGGAGAACCGGTCCTGATCGAACGCAACGTTCTGCGCATAGAGAGCTTCGACAAAAGTATCTGCGTGGCACGGGTCTAGGCTCTTGAAGGATGCTGCCTTGATCAAAGTGAGAATCAGGCCGCCTTCGGATGCAGCGCCTGACCATCCCTGTTCGTGATAATGTTCGAGCGCAGCAAATTCGACCGATGACCAGTCGTGGGCTCTGTGGAATCTCCATTCCTTGCCCCTGCCCTTTTCGAGCATGATCACATCATGGCCGATCCCGAGACGATCGGCTTGCTTTTCGAAGCGGTTTTTCCTTCCACCTGCAGTTTGAATGTCCTGTGGTCCGGCCTCTCTGCGGAGCTTTTCCACCCGCCTTGCAACGCCGACCTTAGGATCCAACCTGAGCGCATCATCATAGGCCTTGATTGCTTCCTCCAGCTCGCCTGCTGTTTCGTGCAACTCGCCCAAGAGCCGCAATGCACGCGCCTGGCTCCAGACTTCTCCGTCACGCGCCGCACGCGCGAGCCCGGCCACGACGAGTTTGCGCATCTCACTGTCGAGCGGAACCTGTGTTTCAAGGATATCCTTGATCACTCTCAGGTCGCCCGCAGCGATCCGCCGACGCTGCCAACCTGCCCGATCGACCATCGTGCCAGTAAAGTCGTAAGCTGCACGCTCACCATCGCTCAGGCAGATCAATACCCTGTGGGCTTCACGATCCCATTCATAGCCTTCGGCCCAGCCGGTTTCGACTTCCCATCGGGCGATTTCCCTTCCGGCTTCCAGATCAAAGAGCATGTACCGGCAGCTGTCGTCGCTTCCTGGTGCATTGGCTGTCTGGCAAATCGCAGTTCGCGCATCAGGCGAAAGGCTGTTGCTCATGAGGTTAGCGGCAAATTGCTGCGCGATGAGCGTTTGCCCTTTGGAGTTGAATGCCACGAACCGGCCTTGCAAGCCTTGCCCGAACATCCAGTCGTGGAGGATGAACGTGCCATTGTCGGCAACCTTTCCCTCCTGGGGCCGTTCGAGCTGTCCCGTTTTGACGATGCGGTCGTCAAGAAGCAGCAACCAGCAGCCGTGCCCGCTGTCGCGGTTTCCGCCCCGCCGACCGTCGGGTGTTCTGTCGGCCCAGACCAGTCGGTATCGACTATTGGGCGACTTGGCTTGATGGCCAAGGAAATCGAGTTCATCGATGCTGACGAGGCCGTGACCGAACTCGTCGACGTTCAATTTGGCCTGCGAAGAAGAGTTCGGCCGCTCCCCGACAGACGCGCGCTTACCGAAGAGACGATCAAAGAACCCCGTCATTTCCGACCATTCAATCGGTTCTGCAAATCCGCGACCGCATCCATGACGTCATCGAAGGGAGGCGGTTCGCCGAAAATCATAACGCTCATTGCACGATAGTCCTGCTTCAAATCATCGATCATCCCTTTCTCGGGACACAAGGCAAAGGTGGGTGAATGTGCGGAGGCCAGGTCGAATGGCGGTCGATCAAAGAACATGCGGGCGTGGGCGACACAATCCTCGCCGAGAACCGTATCTGCGAGTGCTGCCTGGCCTGCATCGGATTGGAGCAGACGAGAAACGTCATAGTAGTGTCGTGAAATGCGTTGCCCGTTGCCGCGAAGCTGGCCCCGATTGTCGTACCAACGCCGCAAGCCATGAAGGATGACGACCTTGTCCCAGAAGGTTCGCTCGGCATCTACCACCGTGACGTTTGGCACGGCGATGTCGGTACCCGGGATATCTGCGTCGACATAAGGAGTGATGGTTCGCAGTGAATTCGGGTCGAGCGCGGACTTTGCGCCTGACTCGATCTTCACCGACTTGGAGATATAGGCATCGGTGGGTGTCGCACTGGGATAGACCAATAGCAGCGTCTGTCGATCATGCGGGTCCGGTTCGACGCGAAGAGCGCCCGCCTCTATTCCCGTGCGAGCGCACGCTTCGTCACAGAGAGCCCTTAGTTTTTCCAGGAATGGCCCATTGATGTAGGCCTCGCAGGCTTCGCGAATTTCGTCGAGCGCAGCTTCGCGCTTCTTGCGACTGAGCTTTGCGAGTTCCTCAATCGAAGCAGCATGACCCAAGTCGTCGCGGAAGACGGTCACATCGATGTCTTCGGAGAACCTTTCGATCAGACCGAAGGCCTTGGAAAGAGACGTGCCGCCCTTGAATAGCAGCCTGGGTCCTTCTCTAAGTCCGTTGAACAATGCGTCTAGTGTCCAGCAGACCCAGAGGTCTTTCTCGACGTTCTGCGGGGTCGTGCCGAGCCGCTGGGCAGTTGCTGCATAGAGCCCGCTGCGCGTTTCGGCATCGGCGCGCAGGATTTCATTGAATGCCGGGTTCACGATAGCGATGCCTGATCGCTCAGCAATGGGCGCAGGAAGTCCTGCATCCAAGCGGGTAACGTGGCAAAGCCATCAGCCAGATCTGCACACAGTTTTTCGCCGTGTACTGGATCTGCCAGCAGACTGCTCAGGCGATCCCGCCACTCTGCAACGTCATCACTTGGCATTGTGTCCCGCAGCCAATGCAAAGCCTGCACAATCCGCATGGCAGGTCGCCCTGCCCAGTAGAGTTTGCTGGCGGCCGTCTGTTTGAAGTCGATTGTTAGGTTGCCAAGCTTTATCGACTTCGGTCTCGCCTCACTGTGAACGACTATCTTGGCTGGTACGGCGTTCGTTAGCCCCAGATCATTGGCAGCCGTCATGCCGTCAACCAGGACACGTATCTGATCCCGGCGCGCAACAGCCTCGACAACGGCACGAGGATCAGGTGCACTTTTCGCTTTGGTCAGGCTGTTGACGCCCGGCTTGTCATAAAGTCCACGGTCGATCCGGCGCAGGTCACCTGCTTTGACCAATCGTTGGAGTGTCTTGTCGACGGCATCACGGCTTGCAAGGTCGAGGAAGTCCGATGGCGTCCAGACAGTATTTTCCGCCCCCTGCGCAATGCGCTGGAGGATTTGCGATTTAAGGGGCGAGGCTTCTACATTCATGTCCGAAATATGTAGCAACATTTCGGACAATGTCGATGCTTTCCTGTCCGAAGAATGTATACCGATTTCGGACGACAGGCAGTTTGGAAAGTGGGCCGTTTGCCGGCTGTCAACTTCGCGGATTAAGGGCGCGGGAAGGGAACATCTGCTCGCGCAGACTTACCACACTAAAGGCATGCGATCGGGCTGCCGCGTCAGCAATCTCATGGCTATCAACCAATTTTGCTTTTTGCCCATATTAGTGCATCGAAAGCGGCCAGCTTCGCTTTCTCGCTGGTAGGAAAGCGCTTTCGCCCGCACATACGGTCAAGAGTATCACGTCGCATAATCGTGATCATCCAGCCCGGTTTCGAAACATCCGCCAGGAAAACTTGAATATTAAAGCCGTCAACATTTAAGTACGAAATTCCCTCTCGAGACGTTCTCCATTTCCGACTGATCCATTTCGATCGGCGACGAGTTTCGTTCCTGAGGCGAGTTTCGCGCGCGCGAGGCCCAACGTAGTCATTCTCCATGTGTTCGGCGCATACGCAACCCACGCCCAGCGGTTCGTGGTAATCGGGATGCTCCATGAAATGAACATATCGTATCTCGACGCACTCACACATCGCGCAAACTTGCGAAGGCTCACCAAGATCATCGATACCCGTGCAACGCCAGCCCCGGTGGGGAACGCCGGCCGATGACCATTTTCCTCGATGCGTATGACCTTCCATAGGCGATCACCTTAGCGCCAGAGTGAACCCCACCATGCTTTGAGAGTGGCCCAAAAGCCTTCCTCGCGATGTGGCTTCGCGGGCGAAGGCAGAGGCCGAGGCGGCGGAGGCTTGATTTCGCCCGTCAGGACGCGGCTCGCGTATTCGTCGCGACGCCGCGCGCGGAGCGTCTGCGCTTCCGTCATGTCCGCGTACCAGTCAACACGACCCTGCCTGATCCAGTAGTGGGAATGACAGGGCAATGCGCCGAGGCCGATCGACGGTGCGAGCGAAACGGTATCCCCGTGATCGACAAGACTCCATTTCGCCGGATTTAAAGGGGTCACGACCTTGAATCCGCATCCGCAGCAGCAGAGATGCGTGGCGGTGTTGAAGCGCCGCGAAATATAGAGAACGCCATCGTCGATCTCCTTCGGGATGAATTCGACGTATGTATGTGCAAGCCTTTCCCGTCTCGTCACGCGTGGTCCTCGTTTGAAAGCTCCCCAGTCGCGATCTGGTACGTCGTCGCATGCTCTCGCCCAGCATCACGATAAAATCCGATCAACCGCTTCCAGCGAATGACAGCGAGCGCCGCGTTGAGAGAATTGAGTTCAGCGATCTGGATGTTGGTAGAATACTCGTTCTCGGCCTCGTCATCTTCGCCGAAAGAAATTCGGGAATCGATGTGATCGCGCTTTTCAGGCGTGCTACTGACGACGCGCACGACGCCCTGAAGACCAGCCGGAGCGCGAATGATGCCAAGACCGACTTCGATAAAGGCGATGCCGTGGGCGATCAGCCAATCGATGATCGCACGCTTTGCCTTGCCTTTGTCCATGCAGATGAACGCGAAGGTGATCCCTTCGAGCAAGTGTAGGTTCTCGTCCGTCAAGGGCACATCGTGCTTCATGAGTCCTTTGCGGCGTAGTTTCGAATAAATGTCGAAGAGATTTTCGACCTTGGACTTCTTGGTTTCCAGCTCCGCAAGCGACCATGCTCCGGGAGCGCGGAAAGCGTTATGCGTGTCAAAACTGTCGCCGTCGAACAGACGGATCTCCGCGACACGTGTTTTTGCGATCAAATCCAGGATGTATGACCCCGTTCCTCCGACGCCGATGATGGCGACGCGCTGATTCTCCAACTTTTCGTTGTCGGCCCCGATGTGAACCCGACTCGAAGCCGTGTCGATGTAGTGGAAGATGTCATCGTCCTCTTCATCGGTCGCGTAGATCGGGTGAGTCTGCGCAGTGATCCCTGGGCGCAGCTTCCTCGCTTCACCGACGATCCAGCCGAGATAACCGAGCATTTTATGCTCGTAGTCGCGGTAGCTGTTGCGGGCCGAGAACGTGAAATCCGCTTTGACGCCCCCACCGAAATCCTGTGCCGCGCTCGGATTTTCGAAGGTTTGGATTTTCCGTCCGTCCGCATGACAAGGATGTTCACCGGTCCAGTAGGCGACGTGACTGTCAGGCTTTCGCGTCTGCTCAAAACCATCGACCACATGGGTATCAAGCTTGGCGATCAGCACGCCGTCCTCGCGCACGACCGCCGAATCCGTCACGTAGGGAACATCCTTCACCAGCAGATAGCCGTTGCGGATTTCGAGGTTGTACCCGTCATTCCGCATCGCGAGCAGATCGGGGCTACGACCGATTAGCCGGTGTGACATCGAATTCCATTTCCTTTTTCACTTCGACGGACTCGCCCTCCATAAGAGTGCCGGTCGGTTTCGGGCCGTTGCCCTTGCTATACATGACCTGATAGCGCTGGTTCTCGGGCAGCTCCGGTGCTTCGATCAGCGCGAGTAGCTCCTCGTAGGTGATCTTACCCTTCACCACTTCGTATTCAGTGCCGTTGACGATGATGGTTACGGTCTTCGGATCAGGCTTCCCGCCCTTCTCGGCTGCGTGTTCGTTCGTCATTTTCGTTGTCCTTTCCAGATCAGGTGTTCTTGTCGCGCGGTGGATTCGGATCATTGCCGTGGCTGTCACTGCGGGCGATCTTTCCATCCTTGTTGTGGATTCGAAGCTCGGTGCCTTGGTTACGGCTGATCTGCCGACCCACGTCGACTGCTTCTTGCTTGGTGTCATAATGACCGCTTGCGCGGCTTGCACCGCCTCGCTTCACATCCCAGCCGCCGGAAGGGTTGGGAACTACATGGTGGCTGTCGGGCCCTCTCTTCATCTTGAAAAATCCTCGGTTGTCTAATGTTGTAATCCGAACTATGACGAACTCGTCATTGGGCGGGGCAAAAAAACACGCCGCGCCGATATGGCGATAGCGTCAATTCATATTATACGGATTCGTAATGCCAGAGTCAACGGCACCGTCTGAAGTTTTCCAAGAGCGATTGCGAACGGCGCGCGAGGCTCGAGAATTGAGTCAGGGAGAGTTAGCGCAGCGCGCGCGTCTGCAGGCTTCGGCCGTTTCGCACTTTGAAACGGGAACGAGGAAGCCCTCCTTCGATAACCTCAAGAGACTCGCGGACGCACTCAAGGTTACCACGGACTACCTGCTCGGCCGTGCGGCAGAAATGGAGGCGACGGCTGCCAGCGCCGACCGCTTACACCGGCATTATTCCGGTCTTTCGACTGAGTATCAAGAAATGGCAGACGACTTTATTCAGATGCTGGCCCAGAAAGCGCAGAAGAAGAAAGACGTCGGCGAGCAGTGACTCGCCGGTCCGATCCTCTCCTCAAAGTCAAATGGGAGGCCGACAAGCTTCTCCAGGAACTTGGGATTGATTCCCTTCCGGTTGACCCCTTCGTGATCGCCGAACGACTAGGGATCGCTTTACAGGCCATGCCGTCGCGGATGGGCGGAGCATCGGGCATGCTGATCCACGTAGCCGGACAGTTTGGAATATGCTTCCCTACTCACATCGACAGCGAGGGTTTCAAAAACTTCTCGGTCGCGCACGAAATCGGCCACTACCGTCTGCCTGGTCACGTAGAAGCCGTTCTGAATGAACAGGGCCAGCACGTCTCCGCAGCCGGTTTCCGAAGCTCTAGCCGTTACGAGCTTGAGGCGGATCACTTTGCAGCAGCATTGCTGATGCCCACGCGGCTCGTAAGTTCTATCTTGAAGAAAGCAGGCGATGGGCTCAAGGCGGTAGAGAGCATCGCCAACGAATGCGACACGTCGCTCGAAGCTGCAGCCATTCGCTACGCGCAACTGTGCCCTGACCCTGCGGCAGTTATACGTAGCCAGGGCGCGACAATCGAATATGCCTTCATGTCCAGCTCACTCCGCGATTTCGCCGGGTTAGACTGGATACGCAAAGACACGCCCTTGCCCTCCAACAGCGCCACTCGTGAGTTCAACCTGGAGGCCACTAACATCAGTCATAGCAGAAGGAGCGAAGGAGACGGAGCTCTCCAAGATTGGTTTGGAGGCCCGTACCGACAAGAAGTTTTTGAAGAGGTTGTGGGGCTTGGAAGCTATGGGAAGAGCCTCACAGTTCTCACTGGAATGCAGCCGCCTGATGAGATTGAGTATGAAGATGACGACGAAGAGGACCAAGCTCTGGAGGAATCCTGGACGCCTCGTTTTCGGCGCTAACGGCTTTGAGAATCTAGGCTTTGGATCCACATTTCGATACGCGCGTAAGTAAGGGCGGTATCTACACGGCAGACATTCCTTTGACACACCTGTCCTACGGTCTCGGAATCCATATGACGGTGATATAGCGGATCCGCGAAGGGCTGCTTTTTGGGGGGTGGTCGGCGAGGACGGTCATGGCCAAAGTGGGACGCAAACCTGCCATTCAGATTCCGAAATCCAGCGTCTTGCTCTTGCTCCGGGTCAGCTCCAAGTCGGCTTTGCTAGCCTCCTCCGGCTTCGGCTGAATGGCGTCTTTGCCCTTTTCGTTGGTCGACTTGAGCCGTGCCGTGACCTCGATGGCCGATGCCTTCTCGCCCTTGTTTCGGGCAACGGCCGCTCCAAGCTTGTCCGAGTTGTCGACCACCAGCGTCAGGTGATCTCGGAGCCTCGTGACTGTCACCAGGAACGTCTTCTGGTTGGACAGGTTGCGCTCGCGGCTGTCCATGACTGCGATACCGCGATCCGATGTCAGGCCCTGCGCCATGTGCGCGTTGAGCGCATAAGCGAGGTCGATCCGCTTGAGCATCGGGTCGTCCTTCTTGAGCTCGACCTGCCCACTCTTGGAGGTTTCGAAGGTGACTTTGCCGCCTCCAAATGCGACGACCCTCGCCTGGTCGGCGTTGAACAGGCCGCGCCGGTGATCATTGCGGGTCCAGCGGATCCTGTCGCCTTCGTGGATTTCGAGCTTGCGAGGCTCGAGCAGGGTGAGATTGTCGCCACCCTTCCCCGTTTTGATCCGCGCCGGATCGAATCGGAATCGCTTGCCACGCTTGTCCTCGACTTCAACCAGCTTCCCTTTCCGGTCCTGCCCGAGAATGCGGTACTCACCAACGGAAAGGCCGAGGGCCTGCTGCTTTCTGGAGACCTCTAGCACGCGTCCCGCCCGATAGACCGGGAGATGGCGAAGTTCTTCCCGGGTGGTGTTCACGCGGTCAAGGACATCCAGCTTCATCCTTCCCGGACCGATCTCGCGATTGGCGAGAAGGCCCTGCTGGACTGCCGTATTGGCCGCAGAGCGAATTGCCCGTCCCGAGGCGTAGATCGACGTTCGGGCGCGGGTTTCCGTGTCGAGAGCGAGCCAGGCTTCAGCGGCGATCAGCGCGCCATCGCCCTGTGCCTCGACGGTATGCGGCTTCAGATGGCGAAGTGCCTTACACACGTCGCCTGCCTGGGCGGCCGCCTGCGCTTCGCGCACGACCGGGTCACGGGCGCGTAGGTTGGTGGCCATCTCTGCCCGCGCGATGCCTGTCCGCTGAAGCAGCGCGAACGGTTTGCCCGCATCGACCGCCCCCAGCTGCTTGCGATCCCCCATAAGGACAAGGCGATGGACGCCAGCCAGATTCGCGAGGCGAACGAGCTTCTCCTTGTCTTCGTTCGAGACCATCGATGCCTCGTCTAACACCAGCACATGAGCCTTGAGGCTCGCCTGCGCCTCGGCGCGCAATGCGACATTGCCCGGATCGTCGAGCAGCTTTTTCCAACCGCCGAGAAACCGCGCCAGCGTCTGCGAGCCAATCCCAGTGTCGCGCTCAAGCATCTGGACGAGCGTGTTCTGGATCGCGAGGCCGATGACCGGGTAGCCCTGGTCGCGCAGCACCGCGGCGACGGGTTTCAACACACTGCTCTTGCCGGCCCCCGCGATGCCCTGGACAGCGACCGTGCGATCCTTTGACGTGAGGATCAGCTGCGCCGCCGCCAATTGCCCCTCGTTGAGCCGGAACCCCTGCCCCGTGAGCGCAGCCGCCTGGACAGATGCGGCGGCCTTCCGCGGGTCGATCACCGGCGAGCTGTCGCCCTTCCCGGCAGCAACTTCGGACAGGATCCATTGTTCGGTCACGACAGCTTCGCGCGATGCAAGCCAGCCCTTGTGCTCGCCCTTGCCCGCCATCAGGTCACCCGAACGCACCAAAGCCCGGGTCCGCTTCTCGACATCGGCAATCGTGGTCGGCAGCCCGAAATCGAGCGCGGCCTTGTAGAGCGCTGTCCGCTCGAAGGCCGCCTCGCGCTGCGAGAGATGACGCACTGCCGATGCAACAGCCTGCGCTGCAGCGATGGTCTGGCGGTCCTGCTTCAAAACCGACGCCGGTATCAGGGGATCGGCGGGATCGCCCCTGACATGCGCGGCAAAGCGGCTGAGCCACGCCCGCCCGCGCTCGACCAGCGAACCGATCCGCGTGGCTTCCATGCTCTGTCCAAAGGCCCTGGTCCGCGCTCGATCGACCAGTGGCATGAGGTCAAGCCCGATTGATTGCGCAGCCTCGCTCCATTGCTTACTCAGGGTCGCTCGGTCTTCAATCCCTTCCTTGCTCGCGCGAGTATCGAGCGCAGCGATGCGGCCGGCTTCGAGACCCGGACCGCGCCGCGCCTCGAGCACTTCCTTGCGGCGGGTCGAGAACGCCATCACCTGCTCGCGCGAAAGCCCGCGCGCCTCGAAATTGCCGTGCTTGAGCACCGGACCCGGCTCGTAGCCGAGCTTCTCGACCGCGACCCGAAAGCGCGCCATAGCGATCGAATTGAGCGTGGTATTGAGCTGCCAGAGCCGATCGTTCTTGAGCGTTCGCCACTTGCCGTCCCTCCCTTGCGTGACGTTGGCGATCACCGCGTGGAAATGAAGATTGGGTTCCTGGTTGCGGTTGGTGTCGTGCTGGAACAGGCCGATGGCGAGATTGCCGGTCGTCTGCGTCACCACCTTGCCCTTCCCGACGATCCGCGTCTCGGCCGCGTTCTTCTCGGCCCAGTGCAACGCCTCGACGACAGCTTCGCGGTAGGCGGCAATAATCCGTTCGTCCTTCCCGACGAGTGCCAGCAGCGACCAGCTCTTGGGGACCGAAAAGGTGAGATCGGTGCCCGGTCGGTGCGCCTGGCCGGGGTTGCCGACGCTGCTACTATCGGGCAGCTCACCGCGCAGCAGCGCGTCGAACGCCCTGGCCTCGACCTTGCCCTCAAGACCAAGGCGTTTGGCGCCATCTCCGATCCACTGACCCGAGCGATCGGCATCGGCGCTGGCGTAGTAATTGTCCGAGGCGAAGTAGCTCGCCGCGGCCGAAGGCGAGCGGACATTGGCGACGGAAAGCATGGGCTGGGATCACTTTCTCT
>CAZJZO010000110.1:0-8300 GCA_964550495.1 uncultured Porphyrobacter sp.
AGAGCATCGGCGCTTCGTCGCGTTCGCCTTCGCCGATCACCACGGTGCCATCCATGTAAAGACCGTCGAATGCGCGGCGCATCGCGGCAACGGCTGCGGCGTCGGCAGCTTTCTCGTCACCCCGGCCAATCAGCTGTGCTGCAGCGACCGCCGCTGCTTCCGTTACGCGGACCATTTCCAGCACGAGCACGCGATCGATGGCATTGCCTTGATCCTGCTCTTTTGCAGCCAGAACATCTGTGTCAGTAAGGGTGTTCATGCGAAATTCAGTCCTTGTCGCGTTTGGATTTGGCCCCGCGCTTACGCCTAAGGAGACGGGCTTGTCGAGCAATGCCGCGCCCATCATCCGCATTTTCGCGCTGAGCGCTGGATTGGCATTCGCCGCTCCTTTGACCGCGCAGGATGACGCAGCTGTTACGGCGGAACCGGAAGGCACCGAAACGACCGGCGGGACAGAAGCGGAAGAGCCGGAACGCCCGGCCCCGATCAACATCATGATCACTGTCCCGCGCGGAGAAGTGAACGAGGCGCAAGCCCAGGAATGCGAAGATCGAGAAGATGCGGCGACGATCAGCGGGGATATCATCGTTTGCCGCAGAATCGGCGAAAGCGGAGAGAACTCCTTCAGCGGGAGCCGTGAGGAAGCGCGCAAACGCTATGCCGAGGAAACCGCATTCAAGGGCTCGCCCCCGCCACCTGACACATTTGGCATACCCAATCACGGCAATCCCATCGGGTTCGGATCGCCACCGCCGCCTGCCCTGATCATTGACGTCGGCGCCCTGCCCGAAGCCCCCGAGGGATCGGATGCAGACCGGATTGCTCGCGGACTTCCGCCGCTGGGACAGGATGACGATCTGAGCGAGGAAGAAATCCGCCAACGCCGGGAAGCACTGGGCTTGCCGCCGCCTCGGTTCGAGCAGCAACCGGAATAGGGCTTGGGCAAAGTCGCGAAACCAAGCTGCCGGATCGGCATATCGCTGGCGATCATCGCCGCGCCGCTCGCTCCGGCAACCGCGCAGACGGTCGAGAATACGGAAACGGGCGAAAGCGCAGAGAATGTGGCCGGACCGGATGAAGGCACATTGGTGATCGACATCAAGGCGGTTCAGGATGAAGTCGACCGCGACCCCGTTCTTGCGGAGCGGTGCGAGGAGATCGCCGACGCTGCGCGTATTGCCAATGAGATTATCGTCTGCCGCGACCTTGGCGAAACGACCGACGGCTCATGGAATCAGGAGGACTTCATAAGGCGCTACGCCGAAGCCACCCAAGGACCGAAGACGCCAGATGTCGATGGCTCCGGCTTGCCCCCGGGCATGACACCGATTGTCGAGATTCGGGGTTGCTTCATCCCTCCCTGCCCGGGCGAACCGGCGCTCCTGATCGACGTTACCGCCTTGCCCAAAGCACCGCCCGGGTCGGATGCGGACCGAATTGCGCGGGGGCTTCCGCCGCTCGGACCAAGCGGCGACGGTGGACGCGAGATAAGCGAAGAAGAGCTCGGCTTGCCCCCGCGACCCACCGAACTGGCGGCTGACGAATAGCAATCAGCCCGGCAGGATCGGTAGCACCAGGGGTGTGGCGGTGAGGCTTTCGGAGCCTTCGAGCAGCTTGAGCGCCTTGCCGATGTTTCCTTCAGGCCCTTCGTGCGTGACCATCGCCACCAGCACTTCGCCACCCTCGCGCGCTCTGCCCGGCTGGATCAGGCTCTCGATCGAAACGTCGGCGTCGCGCATGGCAGCGGTTATCTCTGCCAGCACGCCGGGGCGATCTTTGACTGTGAAACGCAGATAGGTCCGCTCCATCCTGTGACCAGGCTCTGCCGGAGGGAGCGCTGCAAGCTGTGCAACAGGCATCGAAAACGGTGCGCCGACTTCACCGCGAGCGATATCGATAAGATCGGCCACGACGGCGCTGGCTGTTGGTCCGTCGCCAGCGCCTGCACCTTGAAACAGCAATCGGCCGGAGAAGTTGCCCTCGGCAACCACCGCGTTGGTTGGACCATCAACCGGTGCGAGTGGATGATCCTTGGCAACAAGGCATGGTCGCACGCGTTGGAGGAGATGCTCTGTGCCGTCTGCAGCCTTTTCGACATCGACCTGAGCGATCAGCCGGATAACAAACCCCAGCGCGTCGGCCTGCGCGATGTCCGCGGCGCGAACCTGGGTAATACCGGTGACGTGCACGGCATCGAAATCGATCCGGGCACCGAAGCCGATGGCGGACAGGATCGCGAGCTTGTGAGCTGCATCGACACCTTCGACATCGAAGGTGGGATCGGCCTCCGCGTAACCCAGCCGTTGGGCCTCGGCGAGCGTCTCGTCGAAATCGGCGCCGGTGGCTTCCATTTCCGAGAGGATGTAATTGCAGGTTCCGTTGAGAATGCCGTAAATGGTTGTGAGCGCGTTCGCAGAGGTGCCTTCGCGTAGTCCCTTCACGACGGGAATCCCGCCGGCGACGGCCGCTTCGAACTTGAGGGGAGATTTGGCCGCCTCGGCCTGTTCGGCCAGAGCGAGGCCGTGATGCGCAATCATTGCCTTGTTGGCCGTGACAAGTCCCTTGCCGGCGCCCAGCGCGGCGCGCGAGCAGGCAAGCGCCGGACCGTCCGATCCGCCAACCAGCTCGACCACGACGTCGACATCGTCACGAGATGCCAGCGCGATCATGTCGTCTTCCCAAGCATAGTTGCCGATATCTATTCCGCGATCCTTGGTACGGTCGCGGGCGCTCACGGCGACGACTTCTATCCCCCTTCCGCCGCGCGCCGCGATGAGGTCGCGATTCGTCCCGAGCAGGCGGATCACCCCCGCGCCGACGGTGCCAAGGCCGGCGATGGCGATTCGAAGAGGCAGGGCGTGCAAATCGGTCAAAGGTGGCTCCACAGGTGCTGCGGAGACGCGCTTAGCTGCGCCGCGCGCATCGTCAAGCGCTCAAGTGGCAGTCGTGACTCGCCTGGTACAGGGTCCGAGCTGCCGGATCACAAAATCATAATCCTGCGCAGCTAACCGCCTGGCCGCCGGATCCCGCGCCAAGTTGGCATTGCTCGGCAAGCGCTCGGGCAAGGCACATGCCAGCCGGTACCAACGCAAGGTCTCGGGTGCGGGAGGCCGCGCAGACGAATCGATGATCTCGCCCCAGGACACGCCCCACGCCGGAGATTGCCCCGGTCGGCGTATGACGCTGACCGACACCGGCGAACCTATGTCCGTCGTCAGGAAAACCTGCGTTTCCGATTCGCCGACCAGCGTGCCCGGCACTGCCAGCGCGTCTGCAATACCCGTGATGACCGGCGGTTTGTCGGCTGCGACCAGGCCCTGAAGGATTGGGCGCAAGCGATTCTCCAGCTCGGGAGTGTAGGCGAACTGGGCCGCCTTGCCTGCCAGCTGGATCGACCCGGCCCGGCCGGGCACGGCATTGGCAAACAGCAGCATTTCCAGCTTCTTGAGCTTCGGCGGCTTTCCCTTCTCGTTGAGCGGAACGTCGACGAGGTACGCGAGCGATTCGCCAATATTGGAGCCCCCCGCAATCAGCGCGAGCGTGCGAGCCTCGACATAGAGGCGGGCGAATCCGGGCTGCAAGCCGGGAGCACGCTCCGGTTTGACCACGGTCTGGCGCCGAATCTCTGCCCTGATTACCAGGTCGCTGCGTTCGGCAAGCGCCGTTAGATCGGCATAAGTCGCGATCTCGCCTGGCGTTGCCGCAAATCCCTGTGGAGACGGAGATGAGGTCGTCTGAGCGCTTGCCGGCGCCAACGCGGCAGACATGGCGGCCATCGCCAGAACGCTGAATTTACTTATTAAATTTCGGTTAACTCGTTTCATATCGTCCAAATCCAGCGCCGCAAAGGCGCCCCCGTCAATGCCCGTTTGGCCCGCTTTCACAATGCAGAACAAACGCAGTGAATCAGCGCTGAACCGATAAAGCGTTTGATTGCCTAGGGGTTGACCGTTAAAGCGCGAGATGCTTGCGACGAAGTTGGGGACAAGGTCGCCGCGAGACAAGGGCCGCGCTTCACGCCTCGTTGTGGAAGTGGCCTACCGAGCCGGGACAGCGCTCCTTTGGAGCCCGTCTTAGCCCGGTTTGGGAGGACCAAGATTTTGGGATTCGCACCACGGTTCGCCATGACCGAGTGCGAGAGTTGTGCCGGCTTAGACTGGCAAGAGTAATGGAGAGAAAGCGACTGGATGGCCTACGCTGACCAACAAATGGGTGGGAGCAAAGTTGTTTCCATCGTTATCGTTGCGTTGATCCATGTGGTGATCGGGTACTTGCTCATTTCGGGCTTGGCGATTCAAGGCGCCAAGGCTGTGATCGAGCGTGTCACCACGGTCGACATTGATGAACCCCCGCCCGAGGAACCGGACGAGCCGCCGCCCGAGCAGCCGCAGGAGACAGCACCGCCACCGCCGGTTGCGCCTCCGCCGCCGATTAGCATCGCGCCCGCTCCGCCGCAGATCCAGACGCAGCCGACGATCCCGCCGCCCGCTCCGCCGGCGCTGACGATCCCGCCGCCTGCTCCTGTAGCGCCACCGGCACCACCACCGCCGCCGCCACCGCCTTCCCTGGCACGCGCAGCGCAGCCCAAGGGTCAGAGCCGCTGGGCACGCCGTATTCAGGAAAACTATCCTTCGCGCGCTTTGCGGGAAGAGGTTGAAGGTACGGTCGGCGTGCGAGTCACGATCGGCGCCAATGGTCGTGTCAGCGGTTGCACCGTAACGGGTGGAAGCGGATCGAGCATTCTCGATCAGGCCGCATGCCGCGGTATGCAACGCTACGCTCGGTTCGACCCGGCACTGGACGATGCCGGCAACCCGACCACGGGCAGCTACAGCACGCGCATTACCTATCGTTTGAATTGATAATCAAAACGGCGTCGACCTCGGCATGAGGACGGAGCCAACGGGACTTTATTTTCAAGAGGACTTTTCGCAATGAACCTTTACTATCTTGCGGCTACTGCAGCCACCGAAGCACCGGAGAACGAGTTCGGTTTCTGGAAGGCAATGGAAGAGGGTGGCCCGGTTGCCTGGTCGATCCTTGGCGTCATGGTCATCATGAGCGTCGGTTCGTTCTACATCCTATTCACCAAGCTGTTCGAACAGAACAAGGTGATGCGTCAGTACAAGGCTGTTCCGTCAACCTTCTGGCGTGCGAACTCACTGAAGGAAGGCGCTGCCAAGCTTGAGAAGAACAGCGCATGGCGTCAGATCGCCGACGACGCTGTCGAAGCTCAGGAAAAGCACGGCAAGATGACCGACAGCCTCGAAGCGCACGACTACATGCACGGTTCGCTGCAGCGGTCGGAAGACTCGATCAACTATGCGCTGTCGGGCGGCCTGCCGTTCCTCGCATCGGTTGGTGCTACCGCTCCGTTTATCGGTTTGCTCGGTACCGTGATCGGGATCTACCGCGCTCTGATCAACATCGGCATCGAAGGTTCGGCCTCGATCGACAAGGTTGCAGGGCCGGTTGGTGAAGCTCTGATCATGACCGCGATCGGTCTGCTCGTGGCTGTGCCTGCCGTGCTTGCGTTTAACTGGCTCCAGAGCCGCAACCGTCGCATCAGCGAACTGCTCAACAGCTTTTCGACCGACATCCTGGCCTACATCAGCTCGGATGGTGCGGTTAAGCCGGCCGTGACCGCTGCAGCTGCAGCCAAGAAGCCAGCCGCCAAGCCAGCACCGGCCAAGCCAGCTGGCGCGAAGTAAGGGTTTGAACGATTTTGCGGGGAGTCGGCGCAGTGCTTTCTCCCCGCACAATTGGCAGGCCTCGGGCTTGCCGGAAGTTCAGACTGACTGATTAATTCAGGATAGGAATTCGTAATGGCGATTTCGATGGGCGGGGGCGAAACCCCAATGTCCGACATCAACACGACGCCGCTTGTGGACGTCATGCTGGTGCTCCTGATCATCTTCCTCATCGCAGTTCCGGTGGCCATTCAGACCATCGAGAAACTCGAGATCCCGGTCTTCGAATCAGTCGAATCGAAGAACAAGGTTGAAAACCTGCTGCTGACCGTCAGCACGACCGACGCGGCAGGGCGCAACGCTGGCGAGCCCGGCTTTGAAGGCGCAGCGCGCAACGGCGAATGCCGCGTCTATTTCAACAATATCGCACCCGTCACCTCGGAAGAGCTGTTCGATCAGGCGTTCACCCGCCTCGACAACATCGTTCAGCGCTATCCCGGCGGTGCCGAAGCGATCGTGAACGATCCCGAGGCAATTCCGCAGGTGCATATTCGCGGCGACGTGAATGCACCGTGGCGCTGCGTTGCAGGGGCGATCTACAACGTCCAGGCGGCCGGTTATCCGACCGTCGGATTCATCTCGAACCCGGTTCCGCCGGGTATCTGATCCGCCTCGAGCTGATTTAAGGAGTAACTGACATGGGTATGTCCGGAGGCCAACTCGACGGCGATCCAATGATCGACATGAACATGACCCCGCTGATCGACGTGCTGCTCGTGCTGCTGATCATGTTCATCATCACCATCCCGGTGGCCACGCACTCGGTCGACATCGACCTGCCGTCGGGCGATCCGCCGCCGCAGGATATCCAGATCGATCCGATCAAGAACAAGCTGGTGCTGACCGCAACCGATCAGATCCTGTGGAACGCCGAGCCGGTGAACCAGGGGCAGCTCGTAACGCTGCTGCAGGAAACCACGCAAATGGCGGTCGAGCCGGAGCTGCAGTTCGAGCCGGAGGCGCAAGCCAGCTATGACCTTTCGGCCAAGGTGCTGCAGGTCATCAAGAGCTCGGGCGTCACGAAGTTCGGGTTTGTCGGCAACGAAAAGTATCGCGTGTTTGGCGCCGCCGAATAGGCGGAAAGCTCAAATGCGAACGGAATTGGGGGCGGCTTCGGCTGCCCCTTTTTTGTTGGCAAGGCCAGCCGGCCAGATAGATTGCATTCGCCATACGGGTACGCATTAGGCAACCTATTGGTTATGTTGTACAATCTCATTCTGCGGTGGCACCACCCCGCCTCAAGTCGCCATCGCCAAGCGAGGAGAGTGTGAATGCCCCTGACCGTCACCCGCCCCAACGGCTTTGCCCCGAAGACATCGCGCGCGATGGGAGACATGAATGTCACCCCGTTTATCGACGTGCTGCTCGTCCTGCTGATTATGCTGATCATGGCAGTGCCGATCAAAGTGCATGAAACAAGCGTCGATCTGCCAACCGAACCCTGCCGCACCTGTTCGATGAACCAAGATGCCAACACCGTGTTCATAACCGCCGAAGATGAGCTGCTCTGGAACGGCGTGGCAGTTTCAAGCGACCAATTGCGCGTACAGGTTGCCGCAGCGAGCGCAATGGAGACCCAACCCATGCTCCGGTTCGAGCCCGCGCCACTGGCGAGCTACGATATGTCGGCCCGTACGATCGCGCTAATCAAGGAAGAGGGAGCCGATGGCTTCGCCTTTGTCGGGAATGCCCGGCACAAGGACTTCGGATCGTGAACGTTCGACCCAAGGGGCGGTCACCACGCCGACCCTTTCATCCCGAGCGATTTGAGCATGGGGCTCCGATCAGTGGGGTAGACATTCGCCCCATTGCAATTGCATTTGGAATTCTTGCGATTTTGGGTTTGCTCTGGAATGTTGGCCATGAGCGAACTCACACGCTCTTGATTGATTTGCCGGTCGGGACAGCCAAGAAGCCTGTACAACCTCGAGAGGCAGTTACAGTTCATCGCATCAAGGTCACGGCAAATTCTTTGATCCTCTTCGATGACCGGCCAGTCAATAGCGGAGAACTCATCGAACGTCTGAATCGAACCAAGCAAATGACAAGCAAGCCAGTGATTGCATTCGAAGCAGATCCATCAGCCTCCTATGATCTCGCTGTGCAGGTTATCAATGCGGTCCGCCAACAGGATCTGATCGACTGGGCATTTTGCATCGATGGCTTGGAGGCCTATCGCACTTTCGGGAAAGAGCGAGAGCCTGCTGCGACGTCGCTGATATTCCACACGGTCGCGGTCGAACCGCCGTACGAATTCAAACCTCTCCCCGCAGATCCGGAATTCGAGAGCTGTGATCCTGTCGCGTTAATGCCTCGTCCGCCAAGACTCTAATCCCCCTCCATCGGCGGATCGATCCGCATCGCCTCTCCCACCAGCGTTTCGGCCTCCAGCAACAGCTCGTCATCCACCGCACCCTGCGGGACCGCCTCGCGGCCGATCATAGTCATCACCGGCACCGCGAGCGGTGACACCCGCTCCAGCTCGACATGCACAAGCTCTCTTTGCGACCTCTCGAGCAGGTCCGCCAGCCGTCCGACATCGGTCATTCG
>CAZJZO010000110.1:8400-12509 GCA_964550495.1 uncultured Porphyrobacter sp.
GCTCTCTTTGCGACCTCTCGAGCAGGTCCGCCAGCCGTCCGACATCGGTCATTCGCGCCCGTGCATCCGCCCACGCAGCCTCCAGAAGCACATGGTCGGGCTCGTACTTCTTGAGCACATCGTAGATCAGGTCGGTCGAGAACGTGACCTGTTTGCCGGTCTTGCGCTTGCCGGGATGCTGGCGCTCGACCAGCCCGCTGATCACCGCGACCTCGCGAAAGGCGCGTCGCAGCAAGTGGCTTTCGGTCACCCAGTCGGTGAATTCGTGAGTCAGGATATCGGGCGAGAGCAAGGGCTTGGGATCCTCGACCGGCTTCAATCCCCACACCGCCAACGTGTAGTCATTGGCGACAAATCCGCCGGGCATTAGCCCACGATCCTCCATCCGCCGGGTGATCAGCATGCCGAGCGACTGGTTCGCGTTCCACCCCTCGAAGGTGTAGTAGGCGGTGTAGTGCTTCTTGTGATGCGGGAAGCTTTCGACCAGCAATTCGCCCGGCTTCGGCAGCCGGCTGCGATAGTCCTGGACTTCCAGCCATTCGCGCACATCGTCGGGGAAGCGACCCCAGCCCGCCCGGTCGTCGAGCATCTCCTGCACGCGGCTCGCCAGATGCGTGGTCAGCGGCAGGCGCAAACCGCCGTAGGAGGGGATCGTCGCGCTGGTCTTGGCCGCACGGACGATCACATCCATGTCCTTCACGCTTTCAACTTCGAGGCTAATCCCGGCGAAGAAGAACGTATCCCCGGTCGATAGCTGTGCAGCAAACCGCTCTTCGACCTTGCCCAGCTGGCGCCCGTTCTTGAATCGCACCATCAGCATTTCGGAATCGACGATGATCCCGGCATTCATCCGATGACGCTGCGCCTGATTGGGATGCGCGAGCCGCCATATGCCGGCCTTGTCACGCACGATCCGCTTGAACTTGTTGTAGGCGCGCAGAGCGTATCCGCCATTCTCAACAAAGCCGAGCACGCGCTGGAACGCATCTTCATCGACCCAGCTGTAGGACATGCTCGAGCGGATTTCGGCGAGCAGATCGTCCTCCTGGAATGGCCCCGCACAAGCGCACGCCATGACGTGCTGCGCGAGCACATCGAGCCCGCCAGGGCGAAAGTCCTCGCCGTCGCGCTGTCCCTCATCGACGGCGTCTTTCGCCGCCATCGCTTCGAGAAACTCGAAGCGGTTGCCGGGGACCAGCATTGCACGGCTGGCGGTGTCGAGCCGGTGACCCGCGCGACCGATCCGCTGGAGCAGGCGCGACGAGCCCTTGGGTGCGCCCATCTGCACGACGAGGTCGATATCGCCCCAATCGACACCGAGATCGAGGCTCGCGGTAGCAACCAAAGCACGCAGTTCGCCGCACGCCATGGCTTCCTCGACCTTGCGCCGCGCCTCCTTCGACAGGCTGCCATGATGCACGCCGATCGGCATGTGATCCTCGTTCACATCCCACAGACACTGGAAGATGTATTCGGCGAGAAAGCGCGTGTTGGTGAAGACCAGTGTTGTTCGATTGTCCTTGATCGCTTCGTAGAGCTGATCGACCGCCCACCGACCCGCATGCCCGCCCCACGGCACGCGCTCCTCGATCGGGAGCAGAATCTCGACTTCCGGTTCGGCCCCTTTTTCGCCCAGCACCAAGTCCGCTGCGACAATCTCCCCTGTCCCGTCGACCGGCTGCGGTGCCAGCCATTCCCGAAACGCCAGCGGATTTGCCAAGGTCGCGGAAAGGGCAACCCGCTGGGCGCCCGGAGCGATCGTGTTGAGCCGGGCCAGGGCCAGAGCCAGCAAATCGCCGCGCTTGCCGGTCGCGAATGCGTGAACCTCGTCGATCACCACTCGCTTGAGGCCGGCGAACAGGTCGATGCTCTCGGGATAGGACAGCAGCAGTGACAGACTCTCGGGCGTCGTCAGCATGACATGCGGAGGTTTGGTCCGCTGCCGCTTCTTCTTGTCCGATGAGGTATCGCCGCTGCGTGTCTCGACCGTAATCGACAGCCCGATTTCTTCGATCGGTGTCAGCAGGTTGCGCCTTACGTCGTGCGCGAGCGCCTTTAGCGGGGACACATAAAGCGTGTGCAACCCATCGTAGGGCGCATTCCCGGCAGAAGGAGCAAAGTCGCACAGGGTCGGCAAGAAGCCGGCGAGGGTCTTGCCCGCACCCGTGTCCGCCACCAGCAATGCGTGGCGTCCATCGCGCGCCTTGGCCAGCATTTCGCTTTGATGTCGGCGCACGCGCCATCCGCGCGCATCGAACCATGCGGTAATCTCATGGGGAATGTCGGGGGTCGTATCCCCAGTCATCTCCCGTCAGGCCACGCTTTCATCGTCGCCTTCGTCGAGAACCTCGACGTCAACCTGCGGCTCGAGAGCATCCAGCTCGCTGATCGACTTCTCGAGCATTCGGGCGACTTCGGAGCGCTCGGCCTCGCTGAGTTCGCTGAATTTGCGCACATTCTCAATGTCGGCTTCGATCGCTTCGAATTCCTCCATCATGGCAGGTAGGATCTCCACCATCGCCGGGCCCATTTGCTCCATCACCCCGAGCATTTGCGGGTCATGATGGACGAGGAAGCTTTCGCGCGCGAACTTCTCTCCAAGCGGCGTGGCGAAGAAGGCGAGCAGCTCGTTCATCTCTGCCTCGTCGAAGCGCACCGTCAGAGCGCGCGCCAGCGCTTCCCGGTAGGCAGGCTCCATCGCTTCGAGCAAGCGCGTGATCATCGTCAGGACAATCTCGGTCGACTTCTCGGTTCGCTCACTGAAATTCGGATCGAACACGTCGAGCGCATTCTGCGCCGCGCTGTCCTCCAAAGCGTAGAGCTCATCCGAGTCGACGCCCGTTACCTCGGCCAGGCGGGTGCGCACATCGCTCGTCCCTTCGGCCATGATGAGCTCCATCATCGGCTCCATGGTTTGCTCGGTCGCCTTGGCAAGCGATCCTTCCGGCATGATCAATCCGCTCATCTCGGTTGCGAGCGGCAACAGGGCTTCCTGCTCTTCCGTCAGGGGATCGGCCTTGAATATCTCGCCGAAAATCGCGAGCGCGTCGGTCATTTCGCGCTCGAAAGCTTCGAGCTCTTCCTCTTCTTCTGTCTTGAAGATGAAGGTTTCATCCTGCGTCGCGACTTCGCCTTGCTCGGCAAGGTCGACATTCTCCGCCTGCGGCTCGTCGTCCTGCGCCAACGCCGATGCAGGCAAAGCGCAAAGCGCGAGGGCCGTGCCCGTGCGAAGCAAATAGGTCTTGATCATCATACCCCTGTGTTCTGGATCGCCGCCATGAGGCGGCACATTGTCAGGTCGCTGAATCGACCGTCTCTACTTCCGGCGCGGGCTCATTCGCCTCCAGCGCCTCCTGAGTCGTTCCCAGCAATTCGGCGAGCTTCGCCTTCTCTTCGTCGCTCAACTCGGAATAGGTTCGCGCGGGCGGGAACTGCTCGCTTGCCTTGGCGATCTCTTCCATCATTTTCGGCATCATGCTCATCATCGCCGGCATCATTTCGTTCATCGATGCCATGACTTGCGGATCGGTGTAGATCAGCATCGATTCACCGGCATATTTCGCACCCGTCGGAGTAGAGAAATACGCATTCAGATCGGCCAGCTCGTCTTGCGTGAACCGCACCGCGTAAGCGCGCGACAGACCGGCACGATAACCTGGTTCGATCTGCGCCATGGTGTCGGTCACCAGCTGGATCGTCACATCGGTGATCAACTTGGTGCGATCCTGGAAGGCGGGGTCGAGGATCGCCATGATCTCGTTGACCGAGCCTTCGCCAAGCTCGGGCATGTCCTCGCCGTAGAGGCCGGTGAGTTTCGCAATCTCGTTGATCGGCAGATCCATGAACGAACCCATCATGCCGTCCATCATGGGCTTCATCGTGTCGTTCATCATCTTGGCGTAGGTGCCAGCAGGAAAGATCCTTTCGATCACCAGCTCGGCCGCCGGCATCCGCGCTTCCTGTTCCGGCGTCAGCGGCTCGGCCTCGCCAAACATATTGGCGAACATGGCGCCCATCGCATCGGCATCTTCCTGAGTCAGCTCTTCGGCCTCAACCGTCTCGCCGCCATCCTGGGCTGCAAGAGGGGTGCCGAGCAGAACAGCAATGCT